>JBBIHV010000017.1:21512-35452 GCA_037446835.1 Sunxiuqinia sp.
CCTTCCTCTTTTCTCAGTTCAGCAATTAATCCCAGAAATTCGCGGACCCCGGTCGGGTCAATTCCTGAAGTGGGCTCATCCAGAATAATTATTTCCGGATTTTTGATCAGTACATCGGCCAGGCCGAGCCGCTGGCGCATCCCGCGTGAATATTTTCCGGCCTTTTTGTCCTGAACATCGGCCAGGCCAACCCGGGCAAGCAGTTCCTCCGCTTTTTTTAGCGCCACCGCATCCGGGATCCGGTTTAAACGTGCTGAATACATCAGGTTTTCGAGGCCGCTGCGGTCGTCGTAAAAACCAATATCTTCGGGCAGGTAGCCAACTTTTCGTTTCACTTCAATCGGGTTGCTGGTCGAATCAATCCCGCAAACTTTTACCGATCCTGAAGTTGGTTCAGTCAATCCCAGCATCATCAGGATGGTGGTCGATTTCCCCGCGCCGTTTGGCCCGAGCAGTCCGAAGATTTCGCCTTTATTTATGGTCAGGTTGAGCCGGTCAACGGCGGTGAACGTTCCGTACTTTTTGGTCAGGTCAACCAGTTCGATAATTGGAGCGGCCACGGGTTACCTCCTTCCATATTTGCGAAACAGACGGTACACACTTCCCAGCGCGACGAAGATGATCAAAACGCCGATCCAGCCCCAGAGCATGGATGTTTTTACCGATATCCGGAACGCCGCTTTCGAGGTGGTTTCGGGTGTCCCGGCTTGCATGTTTACGACATAATCGCCAGGAATGGCTTTCTTGTCGGCTTTTATGGTGGCAAAAACCTGTTCGTCTTTTCCGGGCAAAAGTTTATCAATTTTTGTTGGTTCGAAAATAACATTCCAGTTTGACGGGGCCGAAGCGGTGAGTTTTACATCGCTCAGTAGCGACGATCCAGTGTTCCTGACAACCAGTTCCACCCGCTTTTCGTCGCCTGCGGTAACTTCGGTGCTAAGCAGTCCGGTTGGGGTCGTCAGCTCCATGTTGTACGTCCCGGTAATGACCACTTCAAGCGACAGTTTGGCCGAAGTGGAATTGGTGTTCGCGCTAATTGGGATCTGGTAGGTCCCGGCTTCGATTTGAGCTGGCGCCGTAATTTCTACTGAAATATCCTTGGTGGTATTGGCAGGCAGTTCAACCGAGGTTACCTGCTTGTAATCGGCCTTGAAGTTAACGTTCCACCCACGCGTGGCATCGGCCATTAACGCATACAACTGCTGGTCGGCGGTCCGGTTTTTAAGCGTGGCCTTGAACGTAAACGTGGACGTTGAAGAACCTTCCATGTTGGGCTGGTCGGTTGTTAATTCGGTTTCGTAAGTTCCTTTGGCCGATACGGTAATTACCAGCGACAAAGAAGCAGAATCACCAGCCATTACTTTAAACCGGTAACTTCCTTTGTTAACCTGATACGGCACATCTACTTTCAGCGAGAGGTTTTTTCTTTCTCCGGGGAGCACGGCCAGTTGACTGATGCTCCATCCTCCTGATTTTAAGGCGTAGGACCAGCTTCGGGGTATTCCTGAAACAGAAATCTCTTTGTTCTGAAGTTGCTTGCTGTTGTTGATCACGTCAATCGAATAATCAACCGATTCGCCTGGCGGAACTGAAATTTTGGTGTAAGGTGTGTACAGGGTAACGCTGTTTGAAGCGAGGGCAGCAGAACTGCCAAAGGTCAAAAATCCAACAATTGCAGAAAAAAAAAGTTTAACCCAAAGTGTCCGATAGATCATAAAATTTCCTCCTAAATTTTAAAATGAGTTACTATTCGGATCACAAGTTTATAAATTAGCTTTTTAATGCGGGCGTTAAAATTTCTCAAAAAAGCTTAAACAATGCTGAATTTCAGAAAGGGTGAACGTAATTTTTCAGGCTTAAATGAAGGCGAAAGCACAAAAAGCGGAACCCGGGTTTGCCGGATCCCGCTTTTTGAAATCGTTTGTGTTCGGCAAATTATTGAAATGAACCTTCGTCCATCGAAGGGGTAGCCTGTTGGTCTTCAGGAGCTTGCTTGTCCATTTTGTAATTGTTTATTTTGTAGCTCAACGTCAGCATAAAAACACGGGGTTCGCGCTGAAACTTGAACGACGAGCTGAACCCTGGGCCATACGACGTGCCCTGCCAGTGTGCTGTGCCAAACAGGTCGCGAACGCTAAGGGTTGCCGTTAATTTATTTTTCATGAAATCTTTTCGGTAAGCCAGGTTCGAAAACATCATCCCCTTCTGGTCGCCTTGTGCCGAAACCGAGGGGCCACGGTAGAAACCAGTGAGCTGGAACCGGCTGGTTGGCGAAAATTTAAGGGTGGCATTCATCCGGCCATTGTAATTCACACTTTCCTTATCGATCGAAACACCCAAAATCTGGCCACTGATTTTGTAATCGTACAAGCTAAAACTGGCATTGATCAGCATCCATTTGGTAAAATTGAAATTGCCCATCAGTTCGGCGCCCAGCGAATGGTCGCGGTTCAGGTTGTCCTCGGTCATGTAAATAATCCCGTTTTTCATTTGCTGGATACGGGTCATCAGTCCATTGGTCGTGCGGTAAAAACCTTCCAGCGACATAAAAGAGTTACCAAATTTATTGATGTAGCTGAATTCATAGGAATCGGTAAATTCAGGTTTCAGGTTTGGGTTTCCGGTGCGGATGGTATATTGGTTCATATAATCCGGGTGCGGGTCAAGGTCGTGTCCATCTGGCCGGTTCACCCGGCGCGAATAGCTGGCCATCAGTTGATCTTCGTTGGCCATGTTGTACGAAAAATGGGCCGACGGGAAAAAATCGAAACGGTCGAGCGTGTAAACCTGGTTTGACCCCCCGGTATCGGTAATGATGCGTTTGTTATATTCTCCCCTCAGGCCAAGCATGTAACCGAAGGCGAGTATTTTTCCGGAGTAGGTTGAGTAAGCCGAATGGATATCGTCCTTGTAATCCAGGTTGCTGGTATAAAGTGGGTTGTTGATAAATGTGCCGGAGGCCTTGTTGAATGATTTAAAACTAAAGTTGTCTTTTTCTTCTTCAATCCTACTCTGAAGACCGGCTTCAAATTTAGCATCATCCTTGAGCGGGAGCGAATAATCGAGTTTAGCGCGGTAATCGGTTGAATGGGTGATGTCGCCAGTGATTACCCGGTTAAGGAATTCGGTGGTTGTAACATAGGCCGAATTGGCCAACCATTCGTCGTCGTTTTCATTTTCAACACCATTGCGGTTCCTGAAATCGAACGAACCCTCCAGTTTGTGCGTGCCCAAGGCATTGAATTTGGTTTGAAAACTGGCATTGCCGCTCACATAATTGCCGCTTCTGGTTGAAACATTGTTCTGAACCGAAAAAGTATCAACCGCTGCTGCCGACTGGTACCTGTGGATATTACCGCCACCGAAAGCATCGAAATTGTAGTTGCCCACCTGCGACGAAAGGGTCAGGGTCGTTTTGTCGGTAAGGAACAGATCGACCCCGCCTTTAAGCTGCCTTCCGCCCCTGGTCATGTCCCTGCGGCCATTTGTGGTCATGGTGGTTGTGTCGCTCGCAAAAGATTCGCGGGTCGATTTGTTCGTTCCGTAATTGGTTTCATCACTCCAGTTACCACCGATAAAAGCATTGTATTTTTTTGTTTTGTAGTTAAGCATCAGGTCGGTACCATATTTTTTCCCTGTCCCGATATTCGCGTTCAAAATGCCGTTCATTCCTGAAAGCACGTTTTTCTTCATCACCACGTTGATGATCCCGGCCATTCCGTCGGGATCGTATTTTACCGAAGGATTAGTGATAATTTCGATGTTTTGGATAGCCGACGACGGAATTTGCCTCAGGGCATCGCTTCCGCTAAGTACGCTGGGCCGTCCATCGATCAGTACGGTAAAGCTTGTTGAGCCGCGGAGGCTGACATTTCCATCAATGTCAACCTCAACCGAAGGGGTGTTTTCGAGCGCGGTAACAGCAGTCCCTCCGGCCGCATTGATGTCGTTGGCCACGTTGATCACCTTTTTGTCGATTTTGTATTCTATCCTGTTCCGTTCGGCGACAACGTTCACATCGCCAATTTGCTGACGCGAAACGGCCAGCTCGATGGTTCCCAGGTTGACGGCCAATGCGGTGGGCACGATTTTAATATCTTTAATGGTTGTTTTTTCAAAACCGATAAAGCCAGCTTCAGCATAATAATTGCCAAAAGGCAGGTCGCCAATTTCGAATGTGCCTGCTGCATTGGTAATCCCGCCCGAAACCAGTTTTGAATCCTGTTTGCGGTAAACAGCAACATTGGCATACTGCATGGGTACTTTGCTTTCTGCGTCGATAATTTTACCGGTAACTTTTCCATTTTTTGGCATCGCGGCCATTCCTTCGGGTTTAACTCCTGAAGGAACCTGCGAATAAACTGAGGTTGCAGCTATTAAGCACAATAGCAGCACGTTGAAAATTCTTCTCATCCTTAAAAATTTTGTTTATATTGTCTTCAATTATTAATTTGGTATTTTAGGTCAACATTCTTCAGACATTTCAGGAATACCCAAAGTTTAATCTGAATCGGAAAACACTTGTTAATGTTTGTAAATTTCGGGACAACGCTTTCTTTTTCCTGAAAACTGACCGGTATCCCCGCTCGAAACCGGCGCGCAAAAGTATTCGTTTTTGGATGGGTTCTTTAAAAAGCAATTGGAATGGTATTTGACCGTAGAAATGAATTAACAAACGAGCAAACATGAAACTCAGGTTGATAATACCCGTAACTGTGCTATTTTTTACTTCGTGTGCCATGTCGAACCGCATCAGGGAGATACACGACCCGTACAAAGGGATTAACGGGCTCCGGCTGTATCAAACCCCGAAGGCTTTTTCTTCCGAAAAAATTGCAACCGTTTATGGCCGGGCCGTTTTGTATCCGCTTTCAACCACTTACCTTTATGAAGAAGCCGGAAAGAACCGGCCAACTGTTTCAGCCGATTTTCAGATGCGGGTGCCGGTTGGTTCCGATGATCTGGATTCTGTTTTGTTTTTCAACCTCGATGGCGAAAAAATCAGGATTAGCGTCGATCGCCTCAAAAAAAACCGGTTTCATGAAAATTCTTCTACCTCAACGACAGTTATTCCTGTCCCGGCCTTAAAAGGTGACAAGGCTGCTGATAAAACAAACACATTGCTGACAACCACAACCGAAAGCTACCAACTTATGGCCCTGAAATTTGCCGTTCCTGAAAACCTGTGGGCGTCTGTTGCCGGATCAAAAGAAATTCAGTTCCGGTTTTATTTGGGAAAAGAAGGGATTGATGTTAAGTTGAACCTCAATGAAACAACTAAATTAAGGGAATTCTTCAGCCAGGCCGGCGTCCGGTGCAACACCCTTTTCCCTGCCATTCCTGAAGGAAAGAAAAAGTGGTAAATTCAGGATTCGTTTATTGTCAATTGTTTCACACCAAGAACTGTCCTCAATGTCGGTTAGTAAAGGAATTAAATGCTGACAGGAGCTTCAGGCACGCTCAGGATTATTTCAAGGCTCAGACCTTTCAGCGCCGATAGGAACTGGGAACGCCCTAAAAAAACGGTTCTTCGACGAATTGTTTGGGGAATTTTTAATTTTGCGCTCACCGCAGGCCCCAAGTTTCGGGCTTCGCCATTATCTTCACGAAGAGGGGGCAAAGTAAGTGACGCGCATCGTCTGCCCGCCACCTGTTTGCAGACATGGCGGGGTGAGTCGGTTGTAAATAAGTTAAATCATAACAAATCATACTGTGTTTATCTTAATTTTTTAAACAAAGCCACCATGATAGCAAAAATATTAAAACTGCTCTTTTTTCTGATCACGCCCTTGTTTGCGCTGGCAAAACCCAAGCCTGAAGTGATACCGCTTTGGAAAAACGGGGCGCCGGGCTTCGAAAGCCGCAAAAATATTCCGGAGCAGGCAAAAGATTACTGGGTACGGAATATCAACAATCCGTCGGTCACCGTTTTCATGCCACCAAAGGAAAAAGCCAATGGATGCGCGGTGGTTGTTGCGCCGGGCGGTGGGTTTCGCGAGCTGGTTTATCATGCTGAAGGTGAACAGGCTGCCGAATTTCTGAATTCGATCGGGGTTACCGTATTTGTTTTGAAATACCGGTTGCCTGGTGAGGAGAATTCGCCTTACAGCCTGGAAAATGTCCGCCAGGATGCCTATCGGGCAATCCGCCTGGTGCGTAGCCGGGCCACCGATTTCCGCATCGATCCGAACCGCATCGGGATGCTTGGGTTTTCGGCTGGCGGTGCTGTAATTATGATGGTTGCCTTCGACAAAGGCGATGGCGACCCAAAGGCGCCCGATTTAACCGACCGGGCAAATGGACGGCCAAATTTTCAAATGTTAATTTATCCCGGTGGCACTGCTCCTGATAAAATTTCGTCCGATGCCCCGCCTGCCTTTCTGCTTTGCGCCAACGACGACGAATACGGCTGCGACAAGGTGACCCTGGATTTGCTTCAAAAATTTCGTGCGGCAAATGTTCCGGTCGAAGCCATCTTTCTGGCAAAAGGGAAACACGCGTTCAACATGGGCGACCGCTCGCCGATGAAAACAATTAATACCTGGCCGCAACGGATGGCCGATTGGATGAGCGACAGTGGTTTCCTTAAACCCTAAAAATCGAGCCATGAACATCGTTATTGCCCCCGATTCGTTTAAGGAAAGTATTTCGGCAGTGCAGGTTGCTGAAGCCATTTCGTCAGGAATAAAACGCTGTTCCCCTGATGCGGAAATAACCTGCATCCCTTTTGCCGACGGCGGCGAAGGAACGGTTGACGCGCTTGTTTCAGCAACCGGAGGAAAAATCATTTCCGTTCAGTCAGTCGATGCGCTGAACCGTCCCATCCAATCGTTTTACGGAATTTTGGGCGATGGCGAAACGGCCGTGATCGAAATGGCTGCCGCATCAGGATTGGAATTGCTCGCTCCAGAAGAACGAAACCCGTTGATTACCTCAACTTTTGGAACAGGGCTGCTGCTGAAAGCCGTTCTGGAAGCAGGTTTTACCAACATTATTCTGGGAATTGGGGGAAGCGCCACCAACGATGGAGGTGCTGGAATGGCGCAGGTTTTAGGTTTTCAACTTCAGGATAAAAATGGTAAAGCCATCGGGTTGGGTGGCGGTTCTTTAGGCGAACTTCGTTCTATCGGGCGTTCGGGAGCGAATCATTTGCTTTCAAAAGCAAAAATTACGGTGGCCTGCGATGTTCGTAACCCGCTCCTGGGCCCTTCCGGAGCAACCCGGATTTACGGCCCGCAAAAAGGGGCAAGCCCCGAAACGATTGAAATACTCGAAAAAAATATGGACCATTTCGCCAAAATTCTTCGGCATGAATTTGTGGTAGATTTTTCAGGCCTTCCGGGAGCCGGAGCCGCTGGTGGACTGGGCGCCGGGCTGATGGCTTTTTGCGGGGCCAAAATGGTCTCAGGATTTGAACTGATCAACCAACTGACTAATCTGGGAGAACACATCAGCCGGGCATCGCTGGTTTTTACCGGCGAAGGAAAGATCGATTCGCAGACAGCTTTCGGAAAAACGGTCAGTGGGGTGGCGCGGCTTGCTAAAAAACAGGGGGTTCCGGTAATCGCACTGGCCGGAATTGTTGCCGACGACCTGGCTGCGCTTTACGACCAGGGAATTACCTCTGTTTTCGCAATTTCCGACAAGCCAATGAGCCCCGAAGAATCGAAAAGCCGCGCGGGTGAATTGCTGGCTTCAACTTCGGAACGAATTATGCGGCTGGTTACCGAATTTGACAAAAAGGAGAGCTAAAAACCTTTCAGGGCTGTGATGAAAACAATTGCGACCAGCCCAAACAAAAAATTGTTGGAAAGTTAGTATGCCCGTCCGTCCTTTCCTTCGATAAAATTTATGAATGATGTATTTACCACTTTGTTTCCGCCCGGAGTGGGGTAGTTGCCAGTAAAATACCAGTCGCCGGTATCGTTCGGACAAGCCACATGCAGGTTTTCGATGGTCTGGTAAATAATTTCAATTTCCGACCTGCAATCTTCCGGCTTCAGCAATTCAGCAATTTTTGCCGAAACTTCTTCGGCTTTAAACGGTTTGTAAATTTCCTTCACGTAGTTTACAATTTCTTCCTTCGGAAGATTTTCCTGCTCCTTGCATTTGCGGTAAACCTCATCAATTACTTGTTCCTGATGGGTGTCTTTCAGCAACTGAATGGCGGCATTGAAGGCGATGAATTTATCGAGCACGGCCATGTCGATGCCGTAACAATCGGGATACCGGATTTGCGGTGCCGATGATACCACGATGATTTTCTTCGGGTTCAGCCGGTCGAGTATTTTCAGGATGCTTTTCTTCAGTGTCGTTCCGCGTACAATCGAGTCGTCGATGATAACCAGCGTGTCGGTATTTTCCCTGATAATTCCGTAAGTCACGTCGTAAACGTGGGCCACCAGGTCGTCGCGGCTGGCATCGTCGGCAATGAAAGTACGAAGCTTGACGTCTTTGATGGCCAGTTTCTCGACACGTGGTTCGACCGAAATTACAGCAGCCATTTCTTCATTGGTAATGCTGCCGTTGCGCTCTTTCAGTTCCTTGATTTTCCAATCGACACAATATTGCCTGACGCCCTGAACAAGGCCGTAGAAAGCGGTTTCAGAAGTATTCGGGATATATGAAAATACGGTATTCTCGATGTCGTAGTCAATCGATTTCAGAATTGCCGGTGAAAGCAAATTTCCCAGCATTTTTCTTTCCTGATAAATATCCTTGTCGCTTCCCCTCGAAAAATAAATCCGCTCGAACGAACAGGAGCGGCGGGTGTGCGGGACACGGATCATTTTGCTCGAAACCGGCCCGTCTTTTTTAATGATCAGCGCTTCGCCGGGTTTTACTTCATTCACCAGGTCGGCTTTCACGTTCATTACGGTCTGAATGACCGGGCGTTCGGAAGCGACCACCACAATTTCGTCGTCGTAATAATAAAAAGCAGGCCGGATTCCCCACGGATCGCGCATCACGAAAGCGTCGCCATGACCAAACAATCCGGCAATGGCATAGCCACCGTCCCAGTCTTTGCTCGAATTTTCAAGCACTTTCTGCACGTCCAGGTTTTTTTCAATGAGTGGCGAAATCTCGCGGTTTGAGTATCCTTCGTTTTTATAATTCCTGAAATGCAACTGGTTTTCTTCGTCGAGGAAATGACCAACCTTTTCAAGGATTGTAACCGTATCGGTGTAGGCTTTGGGATGTTGCCCGAGCGCGATCAGTTTTCGGAAAAGCTCGTCGGTATTGGTCAGGTTGAAGTTTCCGGCCAGTACCAGCGTCCGCGATTTCCAGTTGTTCTGGCGCATAACCGGGTGAACAAATTCGATGCTGTTCCGTCCGAACGTTCCGTAGCGCAGATGCCCGAGGTAAACTTCGCCCGAAAAGGGTACATTTTCGTAAACCCAGCGGATGTCGGCATCTTCAGGTTTATTCTTTTCAGCTTTTTTGATTCCTTTGGCAACCTTATCGAATACATTTTTTATCGGGTTATCTTCAATCGACCGGTGGCGGTTTATGTATTCCTGCCCCGGATCAAGCTCCATCTTCACGTTCACGATTCCGGCCCCGTCCTGACCGCGATTGTGCTGTTTTTCCATCAGCAGGTACAGTTTATTCAGGCCGTATTGCCAGGTGCCGTACTTTTCCTTGTAGTACTCTAGCGGCTTGCGTAACCGTATCAATGCAATCCCACACTCGTGCTTAATCAATTCGCTCATTGTTTTTCGCTTTCTTCAGTTTGTTCGGTCTGCTCCGGAAAAAGATCCGGGAAACGGATAATATCTTTCACAATAAAGGCGTTCGGATATTTCGACGCGATTTCGGCCTTTGTTTTTAAGGCTTCGCTTTTATTCCGGAAGTCGCCAATCCTCACTTTAAAATTGGGTGTTTGAAACAGCAGGTAGCTGGGTATTTGGGGAAACATCAGATTAAATTCGTTTTTTATGCGCATGGCTTGTTCGCGGGCTTTGCTATCCGAACTGAAGAATATTTCGAGCCGAAATCCATCGGTTCCACGCCTGTGTTGGTTAATTTCCGAACTACGAACCAGTAAATCGGTTATCCGGGGGTCTTGCCTGATCTGTAATTTCCCGATGAAATCTTCCATTTTTGCCGTCTGACCTGAGATACCCGTGTTCAGGCCAAGCGTATCCGTTTGAGCATACCCCGACAAACTGAAAAACATAAAAATGAAGATTACACGACACAAATACCTCATACGATCAGTTTTTGAGTCTGCAAATATACATTTTAAATGGAACATGTTGCCAAAAAATAAGATGCGCCTCTGAAAAAAATCGAAAATTAAATTACAGATAATAATCTATCAAACAACCATTTAAAGCGAATTTAAAGAATAAATCGCGACGCTGATTAAAGGTTTCCGAAAATGTATTTTATCCCGAATGTTAAATTTTTGTTTTCAGTACGTTTCCCATTCCCCATTCGGAAGGGCGTTCCCTGAGTTGGTCGAAGGGACTTGCTTATTCCTGAAAAATAGTGAAATTTGCGGACTCAAAATCTGATTCACCTTGGAAAAGAAAAAGTTATTCATTGAAACGTATGGCTGCCAGATGAACGTGGCCGACAGCGAAGTGGTTGCAGCCATCCTTCAGGACCGGAGCTATGAACCGGTTGACAGCGCCGACATTGCCGATATCTTGTTCCTGAACACCTGCGCGGTACGCGACAATGCCGAGCAACGCATCTGGCACCGGCTCGATTATTTCAAAAGCCTGAAAAGGAAAAATAAAAAACTGATTGTTGGCGTGCTGGGCTGCATGGCCGAACGGGTCGGCGACGAATTTCTGGCCCATCCGGCTGTTGATCTGGTGGCCGGGCCCGATGCCTACCGCGACCTGCCTTTTCTGATCGACAAAGCACAAAGCGGAACCGGGGCCATCAATGTTGAACTTTCGGAAAACGAAACTTACGACAAGATTACGCCGGTCAGGATCGGGGAGAAAACACTTTCAGGATTTGTAAGCATTACGCGTGGCTGCAACAACTTTTGCACCTACTGCATTGTGCCATACACCCGTGGCCGTGAGCGCAGCCGCGACCCGCAGGACATTGTGAACGAAGTGCGCGACCTGGCGCAAAAAGGCTACCGCGAAGTGACCCTGCTCGGCCAAAACGTGAATTCGTACAAATGGCTGCCTGAAGACGAACGCAAACCAGTCCGTTTCTGGGATTTACTTGAGCGGGTGGCCGAAGTCGATCCGCTGGTGCGTATCCGGTTTACCACCTCGCACCCCAAAGACATGTCGGACAAAGTTTTGAAAACCATTGCCAAGCACCCGAACCTTTGCCGCCACATTCATTTACCGCTCCAATCGGGCAGTTCGCGCATCCTGAAACTGATGAACCGCAAATACGACCGCGAAGCTTATTTGGACCGGATTCGCGCCATTCGCGAAATCTTACCCGATTGTGGCCTCAGCACCGACGTGTTCTGCGGATTCTGCACCGAAACCCCGGAAGATCATCGGGAAACACTCACCCTGATGGAAGAGGTAAAGTTCGACATGGCTTTCATGTTTAAATATTCGGAAAGGCCCGGAACGTATGCCCACAAGCATTTGCCCGACGACGTTCCGGAAGAGGAAAAACTCAGCCGGCTCGATGAAATCATTAAACTTCACAACCGCTTATCGCACGAAAGCAACAAGCGCGACATCGGAAAAACCTTCGAAGTTCTGGTTGAAGGCACTTCGAAAAAGAATAAAGATGAACTGTTTGGCCGAAGCTCGCAAAACAAGGTAATTGTTTTTCCGGCCAGGAACTTTCAGAAGGGCGATTACGTTATGGTGAATGTTTTGCGTTGTACACAAACCACGCTGATTGGGGAAGCTGTGGAAGCCCCACCCAAACCCTCCCCGAAAGGGAGGGCTTAAAAAGCGCTATTCATTTTCGAAAGAGTTGCAGAATTGAGCTTGAGAATTAAAATGGAATTTATTTTAAAACATAAATAATCGAATGCCTGTTCTTCCTCCCCCTCTTTTGGAGGGGGTTGGGGGGGGAGGCTTTCAGGGGAGGCTACTCATGGGCAAACTAATAGACGACTTTAACGCATACCGCGAGAAGATGAACGAGAAAATTCTGGCGGCCGACAACAAAGTGATGAAACGCATTTACAGCGTTGACACGCTGACCTATCAGGATGGCGCGCTGAGCGCCAAGACCAAGGAGATGCTTGGGCTGGTATCGTCGATGGTGCTTCGTTGCGACGATTGCGTGAAATACCACCTCGGAAAATGCCACGAGTTGGGCGTGACCACCGAAGAGATTTTCGAAATATATTCGGTAGCCAACCTGGTGGGCGGGACCATCGTGATTCCGCATACCCGGCGTGCGGTGGAATACTGGGAAGAACTGATGAACCCATAGCACGCAAAATCTGAGATCAGACAAAAGGGAATGAGAAAAATCGAATAAAAGCTTATATTTCTTATTCGTTTTCAATATCTTGGAACCTCAAATCCGAAACCTGAAATTAAACTGAAATGATAGCAATTACATCAACCGGGAACAAACTGAAAAATCTCATGGACATGCGTTTCGCCAAATGTGCCTATTTCTGTTTCCTGAAAGAAAGTGAAGCTGAATTTATCCTGAACCCCTTTCAGGATGGGGAAAAGCACATTGCCCCCGAAGTGGTAGAGTGGCTTAAATTACAGGGAGTCACCCAGGTTATTACCGGAGAAATCGGCTCGTTTGCCCAAAAAAGTTTAAAAGGGGCGAGAATTCAGGCGGTGCTGATTGAAAACAACAACTACACCGTTCAGGGAATCATGGATAAAATTGGCTGGAAATCCGAATAACCTGAGTTCGGGTTAAAATTGGTTGTTAGCAACATTTCCCGTTTGTTAACACAGAAGCTATAAAGAATTCTGTCTTTTTGATGGTGCTGATTTTCAAAAACGATCCGATCGAACCCGGGTTATTCCGCTGTAACTAATCAGATTAAGATGGGGTTGATTCGTTACCAAAATTGTTTTCCATATTTTTTATCCAACTCTTTAGGGGCTAAGCCAAAAATCTTTAACCCTTATTTTCCCCCGCCATCCGTTCCAGAAGTTGTTCCCTAAATGGTTCCGAAACAGGCAGTTTGTGTTCGCCAATCCGGAGGAGGTTGCCTTCGAGGTGATCGATTTTTGAAAGGTTGACGATGGTGGTGCGGTGGATTTTGAGGAACAACGAACCTTTCAGCTTTTCATCCCAATTTTTTAAGGTCCCGTGAACCACCAGTTTTTTATCGGTGCAATGAACCGTGACGTAATCGCCGCAGGTTTCAACAAACAGAATGTCGCCGGGGGCAAGCTGGTAAATCCTTTTTCCGGATTTGACACTGAGTTTGGCCGGCAAAACCGGTTGCGAGCGTACATTGAACTTTTCGCGGGCTTTGTTCACGGCCTTGTAAAACCGCTCAAATGAAAAGGGTTTCAGCAAAAAATCAACTGCTTCGAGGTCGAACCCGTCAACGGCATATTGCGAATAAGCGGTAGTGAAAATAACCAGTGGCGGATGAACCATCGAACGCAAAAAACTGACGCCGGACATTTCGGGCAAATTGATATCCAGAAAAATCAGGTCAACCGTGTTTTCGGCTAAAAAAGATTGAGCGGAGAATGCGTCGGAAAACTGGCCACCGCAACGCAGATCGGGGCATTTGGAAATGTGGTTTTCCAAAATAGAACGTGCCGCGGGTTCGTCTTCAACAATGATGCAGTTCATGGAATTTCGGGTTTCGGGTTACGTGAATCGGTTTTTTCATGCCTAAATGACCTTGACCGGATTTGACGTTTTTCCTTGTTTCTTGTTAAATATCGGGCAATTAAATTTTACCAACGACACTTTTCTTTATGTTGAATATTTCAAAATCGCTCAACCTTTTCTCAGTTCAATCTTCATTTCGAGCCTGAAAGCCCCATCATTTTCTGTGT
>JBBIHV010000018.1:0-33836 GCA_037446835.1 Sunxiuqinia sp.
ACCGAAGTTCCCATCACGTCAAATTTTTCGATGGCTTCAGCCAGTGCATTGCCGTCGGCACGCACAACCGAAGTGTCCAGCATTCCGGCACGGGCAAGCTCGGCCAGAATTCCCAGAATTCCACCGGCGCGGTTTACATCCTGAATGTGATAACTTCCGCTTGGCGCTACTTTGCACAAGTTGGGGGTCACCCGCGACAATTCGTCGATGTCTTTCATCGTGAAATCAACTTCACCTTCGGCGGCAATGGCCAGAATGTGCAGAACCGTATTGGTTGAACCTCCCATGGCAATGTCGAGTTTCATGGCATTTTGAAAAGCGGCCCTGGTGGCAATATTTCGGGGCAAAACCTTCTCGTTGTCATTTTTATAATAATCCCAGGTCATTTCAACAATGCGCGCGGCAGCCTCGTCGAACAACCGTTTGCGGTTGGCGTGCGTGGCCACAATGGTACCGTTTCCGGGAAGCGCCAGCCCCAGGGCTTCAGCCAGGCAATTCATTGAATTGGCAGTGAACATTCCGGAGCACGAGCCACAGGTTGGACAGGCATCGCGTTCAATCTTCGAGATTTGTTCATCGGAGACCGAGTTGTCGGCAGCCATAACCATGGCATCAACCAAATCGTACATTCTGCCATCAATTACACCTGCTTCCATGGGGCCTCCGGAAACAAAAATGGCTGGAATATTCAGGCGCATGGCAGCCATCATCATTCCGGGGGTAATTTTGTCGCAGTTCGAAATGCAAACCATCGCATCAACCTGATGTGCGTTGCACATGTATTCCACGCTATCGGCAATCACATCGCGCGAGGGCAGCGAATACAACATTCCATCGTGGCCCATTGCAATTCCATCGTCAATGGCAATGGTGTTAAACTCAGCGGCAAAGCATCCTTTTTTTTCGATGATGCCTTTGATGTACTGGCCAATTTCGTGTAAGTGAACATGTCCGGGCACAAACTGGGTGAATGAGTTGACGATGGCAATTACTGGTCGTCCAAAATGTTCTTCTTTCATGCCGTTTGCCCGCCAGAGGCTTCTGGCTCCTGCCATACGCCTTCCTTCGGTCGTGGTGGCTGATCTTAATCGTTTCTTCATACTTTTTTGTCTGAAATTAATTTCATAAAAAAAAAGCCTTTCTCGTTATATTGAGAAAGGCTTTCAAGTTTTTTTAGCTTACATTATACCATTCTCATTCAGCACGAAGGAGGACCACCACGCTGACAATGACTAGAGATATAATGCTGATATTTTTCATTACTGCTGTCGTTTGATGAGGGCAAATGTAGAAATTAATTTGAACTTCCAAAATTAATCTGAAAGTAAATTGCACTTTTTCAGGAAAAACTATAAGAAAACCACGTGGGTTTGTTCAATATAGTCAAATTTTAACGGTTGATTTCTTAAAATCAGTCAATGAGAAGATTCACGTTTATGCAATGGCAGCGATGTCAAACGTGCTATTGTTTCGGCGGTCAAATCTCCTTCTTTGCTAAAAGGCCAAACAAAAAGGGCCTTCAATGGATGGTCTTTACGTATGTTTTCAATGGCATTTCGTACAAGTTGTTTTGTAATCCCGTTTCTTCGGTACTCTTCTAAAACCAATGCCGAACAAAGGTAAACCGCCTCATACGAAACATCCGGAGGTGTCAGATCGAACAGTTCTTTTTCTGAGATTTTCTTTTCGAGGAAACGGTTCATCAAATCTAGTGTGGTGGGTATTAGCAGAACCCATGCAATCGGGCCATTTCCATCGTCCTGCGCTGTAACGGTGGACGGATGTATCTTTTGCAACCGCTCGATGACTTCCTGACTGACATCCAGTTGATTGGGATCGGTTTTGACGGCAAAAACTTCTTCTGCCAGATGAATCATTCGTTCGAAGTTGCTTAAAGGCATGGGAATTAGAAATTTTAGTTAAAAGTCTGAAGCGATTACCCGCCCCAGACTTTGATCTTTAATTGTAAACTCCGGTGACGACTTTATGTCGTCACCGGAGTAACAGACTAATCTTTCACCAGCTTTTTGTATTTGATTCGTTTTGGGCCGGCATCGCCCATCCGTTTTTTGCGGTTTTCTTCATAGTCGGTAAATCCACCTTCAAAGAAAACGACCTTCGAATCGCCTTCGAAAGCCAGAATGTGGGTGGCAATGCGGTCGAGGAACCAGCGGTCGTGCGAGATAACCACGGCACAACCGGCAAAGTTATCCAGACCTTCTTCCAAAGCACGCAAAGTATTGATATCAATATCGTTGGTTGGCTCATCGAGCAGCAGCACGTTTCCTTCTTCTTTCAGGGCCAAGGCAAGGTGCAGCCGGTTTTTTTCTCCGCCCGAAAGGTATCCGCATTTCTTTTCCTGATCGGCACCTCCAAAATTGAACCTCGAAACATAAGCGCGTGCATTCAGTTGTTTTCCACCTACTGAAATTAAATCGCTTCCGCCGGTAATGACCTGAAACACGGTTTTCTCCGGATCAATTGCCTTGTGTGTTTGATCGACATAAGCAATTTTCACGGTATCGCCCACATCGAACGTTCCTTTGTCGGCTTGTTCCAGTTTCATGATCAGGCGGAACAGGGTCGTTTTCCCGGCTCCATTTGGTCCGATAACTCCAACAATACCGTTGGGTGGCAACACAAAATTAAGGTCTTCAAACAACAGCCTGTCGCCATACCCTTTGGCCACATCAGTGGCTGAAATAACCCGTTCGCCCAGGCGTGGCCCGTTCGGGATAAAGATTTCAAGCTTTTCTTCCTTTTGTTTGACGTCTTCGTTAACCATGCGGTCGTATGCTCCCATACGGGCTTTTGATTTGGCCTGGCGGGCTTTTGGCGCCATGCGGATCCATTCCAGCTCACGTTCCAGCGATTTGCGGCGCTTCGACACCTGCTTCTCTTCCTGCTCCATCCGTTTTGATTTCTGCTCGAGCCACGAAGTATAATTTCCTTTCCACGGAATACCTTCGCCACGGTCTAATTCCAAAATCCAGCCAGCCACGTTGTCGAGGAAATAACGGTCGTGGGTGATGCAAATGACGGTTCCTTTGTATTGTTGAAGGTGGAATTCGAGCCACTGAATAGACTCTGCATCCAAATGGTTGGTTGGCTCGTCGAGTAAAAGCACATCAGGTTCTTTCAGAAGTAAGCGGCACAAAGCCACCCGGCGGCGTTCACCTCCTGAAAGTTCGCCAACCAACTGGTCGTCAGGCGGACACTGCAAAGCCTCCATTGCACGTTCGAGTTTGGCATCGAGGTTCCAGGCGTCAAAATGGTCAATCCTATCCTGAAACAGAGCCTGTTCAGCAACCATTTTATCCATGACATCCGCGTTTTCATACACTTCCGGGTCGCTAAATTTCAGGTTAATGTCTTCGTAGGCTTTTAGTACATCAACGATTTCCTGAACACCTTCCTGAACAATTTCTTTCACTGTTTTGGTTTCATCCAAATGAGGGTCCTGTTCGAGGTACCCAACGGTATATCCGGGCGAAAAGACAACTTCACCCTGAAAGGAAGCCTCGGCCCCGGCAATGATTTTGAGCAAGGTCGATTTTCCGGAACCGTTCAACCCAATGATGCCAATTTTGGCACCCAGGAAAAACGAAAGGGAGATGTCTTTCAGGACTTGTTTTTGGGGCGGGTAAGTTTTATTGACCCGGTACATCGAAAAAATTATCTTTTTATCGTCAGCCATATTTTAGTTTTTATTGATTTTAAAATCAAATACATGTGTTGAGCTATCCAAAGCCGGATATGAGTTATCAAAAATAGCGCTTTTTAGGAAACAAATTCCGTAGTTTTATATGGAAGAAAAATGATCATTTCAAAAATAGTATTGTGAAGCTTTTAATTGTTGATGACAATCCGATAAACCAGAAATTTCTCTATTATTCTTTGAAAAAACATTTTGATCTTGAAATGGCAGATAATGGTCTGGAAGCGGTGAGGAAGCTGAACGAGGAAAAGTTTGACGTTGTTTTAATGGATTTATCGATGCCGGTGATGGATGGTGCAGAAGCGACCCAGGTTATTCGGGAATCCATCAGTTTCAGGAACAAACACATTCCGATCATTTTTGTCACCACAAACGATTTTGAGCATGAGCGGGTAAGGTGTTTGAAAATCGGGGGCGACGATTACCTGATAAAACCCATTGATATTGAAGAGTTATTAACGTCAATTGACTTTCACGTGAAGCAAAAACAGGAGTTTTACTGATGGGTTGCCAAATAGAAAATGAGTATATCCCATAGCATTTGATTTATTGTATTTTGAAAAAGGAAAACAAAAAAGGCTGATTTAAAATCAGCCTTTTTTTATACTTGTCAGTATTTTGATCTATTCTTCAGATTTTTCTTCTGCTTCGGCCTCTGTTTCAACTTCAGGAGCAGGTGCTACTGGGGCAACAGGCGCTTTGGCAACTGGTGCTTTCCCGGCAACGACTTTGTCGGCAGTTTTTTTCTTTCCACCACGGCGCGAACGGCTTGGTTTTGCCTTGGCTTCGTTGGCAGCCAACATGGATTCATTGAAGTCAACTAACTCAATGAAGCACATTTCAGCATTGTCGCCAATCCGGTTGCCCGTTTTCAAAATACGGGTGTAACCTCCCGGACGGTCGGCAACTTTTTCAGCAACATCCCTGAATAACATGGCCACCGCGGTTTTGCTTTTCAGGTATTCAAAAACAACCCTGCGCGAATGTGTTGAATCGTCTTTTGCTTTGGTAATGAGTGGCTCAACATATACTCTCAATGCTTTTGCTTTTGCCAAAGTTGTAGTAATACGTTTGTGAAAAATCAATGAATTGGCCATATTGGACAACATTGCTTTCCGATGAGCGCTGGTTCTTCCTAAATGGTTGAATTTTTTACTATGTCTCATTTTTACTTATTCCTTATCAAGTTTATATTTACTGATATCCATCCCGAAAGTCAGGTTCAAGCTCACCAACAAATCATCGAGTTCGGTGAGTGATTTTTTACCAAAATTACGGAATTTGAGCAAATCGTTCCGGTTGTAGGTAACCAGTTCACCCAATGTTTCAACATCGGCAGCCTTGAGGCAATTGAGTGCACGTACCGAAAGGTCCATGTCAACCAGTTTGGTTTTCAGGAGCTGGCGCATGTGCAGAACCTCTTCATCAAATTCTTCGTTTGCGAATTTCTCGTCAGAATCAATGGTTATTTTTTCGTCGGAGAAGAGCATGAAGTGATAAATCAGGATCTTAGCTGCTTCTTTCAGTGCATCTTTTGGATGAATTGAGCCGTCAGTGGTGATTTCGAAGACTAATTTTTCGTAGTCGGTTTTTTGCTCAACACGGTAATTTTCGATAGCATATTTCACGTTCTTGATCGGAGTGAAAATTGAATCGATCGGAATTATTCCAAACTCAGCATCGATAGGCTTATTTTCAGCGCTAGGGACATATCCGCGACCTTTGTTGATGGTAATTTCCATCTGCAATTTGACTTCAGGTTCCATTCGGCAGATGATCAATTCCGGATTTAGAACACGGAAGCCGGTCATAAACTTGTTGATGTCACCTGCAGTGAATCTATCCTGTCCGGTTAAAGAGATTGAGACTTTTTCGCTGTCAAAATCTTCGACTTCGCGTTTAAACCTGATTTGTTTCAGGTTCAGGATAATTTCAGTAACATCTTCCATCACCCCTTTAATTGTAGCAAATTCATGGTCAACTTTTTCAATTTTGACCGTAGTTATTGCATAACCTTCCAAAGAGGATAACAGAATTCTCCGGAGGGCATTACCTATTGTAATACCATAACCTGGTTCCAATGGACGGAATTCAAATTTTCCGTACTTATCATCGGTTTCAACCATTATTACTTTGTCGGGTTTTTGGAACGCTAATATTGCCATAATAATACTGAGGATTTGATTATTTAGAATACAACTCTACAATAAGCTGTTCTTTGATGTTTTCAGGAATCTCCGTTCTTTCCGGACGGTTTAAAAATTTACCGGCCATTTGAGAGTTATCCCATTCCAACCATGCATATTTATTATAACGACGTGTGTTCACCGAAGCTGTAATAACTTCCAGAGATTTTGATTTTTCACGAACGCCAACAACTTCACCCGGACGTACCGAATAGGATGGAATGTTTACCACCTCGCCGTTTACCAGGATGTGTTTATGAGAAACCAATTGACGTGCAGCAGAACGCGTTGGCGCAATGCCTAAACGAAATACGACATTGTCTAAACGCGCTTCAAGTAATTGTAACAGAACTTCACCGGTTACACCTTTTGACGCAGAAGCTTTTTCGAACAAATTAGAGAATTGTTTTTCCAATACACCGTACATGTATTTGGCTTTTTGTTTTTCCCTTAATTGCAAACCGTATTCCGATTTTTTTCTTCTGCGGCTGGCTAACCCATGAAATCCAGGCGGGTAATTCTTTTTTTCAAGTACTTTATCAGGTCCGAAAATTGGTTCACCAAATTTCCGGGCGATTTTCGATTGTGGTCCTCTATATCTTGCCATTACTGTCTTAATTAATTGGATTAAACACGTCTTCTTTTTGCAGGCCGGCAACCGTTGTGTGGCAGCGGCGTTACGTCAACAATTTCGCTTACCTGAATGCCAACGCTGCTGATTGCACGAATAGCAGATTCACGACCATTACCCGGACCTTTCACATAAACTTTCACTTTCCGGAGTCCGAGATCATAAGCTGTCTTGGCACATTCTTCGGAAGCGACCTGGGCAGCATAGGGAGTGTTCTTTTTTGAACCTCTGAACCCTTTTTTCCCGGCCGACGACCATGAAATTACTTCACCATTACCATTGGTCAGTGACACAATGATGTTATTGAATGAAGAATGTATGTGTGCCTGTCCGATTGCCTCGACGACGACAACTCGTTTTTTTGTAGAACCAGTCTTTTTTGCCATAATTCAAATATCAATTATTTAGTGGCTTTTTTCTTGTTAGCAACAGTTTTCCGTTTCCCTTTACGTGTACGGGCATTGTTTTTTGTGCTCTGTCCACGAACTGGTAAACCTACACGGTGACGGATTCCGCGGTAGCAACCGATATCCATCAATCGTTTAATATTCATCTGGGTTTCAGAACGTAATTCACCTTCTACCTTGATGCTTCCACTGATCGCTGCACGAATAGCAGCCAGATGTTCATCTGTCCAATCCTGGACTTTTATGTCTTTGTCAACGCCGGCTTTTTCAAGAAGAGTTTTTGAAAGATTGCGCCCTATTCCATAGATATAGGTTAAAGCGATCTCTCCTCTTTTATTATTAGGGATGTCAACACCACTTATACGAGCCATAAAATAAAATTTTTTACAAAGTTAATTAATTATCCCTGACGTTGTTTGTACTTCGGATTCTTTTTGTTAATCACGTACAAACGGCCCTTTCTGCGAACAATTTTGCAGTCGGCGCTACGTTTTTTAATGGATGTCCTTACTTTCATTATTTTGTGCTTTAGTTTTTGTATCTAAAAGAAATCCTTCCTTTTGTCAGGTCGTATGGCGACATTTCAACCTTCACTTTATCGCCCGGTAAAATCTTGATGTAGTGCATCCTCATTTTTCCGGAAATGTGAGCGGTAATGATATGCCCGTTTTCCAATTCAACCCTGAACATTGCATTCGATAATGATTCAATGATTGTTCCGTCTTGTTCTATTGAAGACTGTTTTGCCATAAATATATAATTACTTTAACAAGTTTAGAACTTTCATCAATCCAAGACTAAAAATGTCTTAATGCCAATTAGTACATTGCTGCGCCGCTTCCGGTACGTCCTTTAATGCGGCCCGATTTCATCAAACCGTCGTAATGGCGCATCAGCAGGTGGCTTTCAATTTGTTGCAAGGTATCCAACACAACTCCTACAAGAATCAACAATGATGTTCCGCCATAAAAATAGGCGAACTGCTGATTAATCCCAGCGATCATTGCAAATGCAGGCAAAATGGTTACAATACCCAGAAAAACTGATCCCGGAAGTGTAATTCTTGACATGACGGTATCCAGAAATTCGACAGTCTTTTTTCCTGGTTTGACACCGGGAATAAAACCACCGTTTTTCTTCATATCTTCAGCCATTTGCAATGGATTTACTGTAATTGCGGTATAAAAATAGGTGAAAACAATAACCAACAAAAATTGAGTCAGGTTGTACCAAAATCCGGTATGGTTTGAAAATGCAGCTGCAAATCCGGTTAAACTATCTGATTTGGCAAACCCCGCAATACTAATTGGAATAAACATGATTGCCTGAGCAAAAATAATTGGCATAACACCGGCAGCATTCACTTTCAAGGGAATATACTGCCGAACACCACCATATTGTTTGTTACCTACAATGCGTTTGGCATATTGTACCGGAATTTTACGGGTCCCCTGAACCAGCAGAATAGCGGCCATAAATACAACAACCAGGATAACAAACTCCAACAGGAACATGACCATACCACCACCTTGCTGTGCGATGCGCGAAATAAATTCGGCCACAATAGCGTGAGGAAGGCGGGCAATAATCCCGATCATGATGATTAACGAAATACCATTTCCAATTCCCTTGTCCGTAATACGTTCGCCAAGCCACATTACGAACATCGAACCAGCAGTTAAAATGATGGTCGAAGATATGGTAAACATGGCCCCGGTTATTGCAAAGGCGGTTACTGGCAATTGGTAGTGCAGGTTAGTCAGGTATGCAGGTGCCTGGAAAATCAGGATGACAACCGTTAAATAACGGGTCAACTGGTTAATTTTCCGGTGACCTGATTCACCTTCCTTTTGTAACCGCTGGAAATAGGGTACCGCAATACCCAACAACTGTATTACAATGGAAGCCGAAATATAAGGCATAATCCCCAAAGCAAAAATGGATGCTTTAGAGAACGCCCCTCCTGAAAACATATCCAAAAGTCCGAGCAACCCCCCGGATGTTTGGTTTTTCAGTTGAGCCAATTGGGATGGATCAACCCCAGGTAAAGAAACAAACGAACCTAAACGATAAATTAAAAGTAAGAACAAAGTGACCCCCAACCGGGACCGCAAGTCTTCAATCTTATAAATATTCTTTAGGGTTTCTATAAACTTTTTCATCAGGTTTAGAGTATTTCGGTGGTTCCTTCTAGTTTTTCAATGGTCTCTTTTGCACGTTTTGAAAAAGCGTGTGCTTTAACTTCCAGTTTAAGGTTTAAAACTCCATCTCCCAAAATTTTAATTTTATCCCTTTTGGAAGCCATACCTGCTTCAACTAATGTATCAGCATCAATACAGGTCAGTTTTAACGACTCAGCCAATTCCTGAATAACATCCAGGTTGATAGCCTTGAATTCTTTCCTGTTGATATTTTTAAAGCCAGATTTAGGCACAACACGTTGTAAAGGCATTTGACCACCTTCGAACCCACGACGTGTTTTATACCCAGATCTCGATTTGGCACCTTTATGACCCCTTGTGGAAGTGCCACCATGACCTGAGCCCTGGCCTCGTCCAATTCGCTTTTCGCTGTGGGTTGAACCTTCTGCAGGTTTAAGATTACTTAAATCCATATTTCTTGATTTAATAAGTTTAAACTTCTTCAACAATTACGAGATGTTGCAATTTCTTGACCATCCCCATAATTTGTGGAGTTCCTTCATGCTCAACCGAATGGTTAAGTTTCTTGATTCCTAAGGCAATTAGCGTTGCTTTTTGCCTTTTACATGAACCAATCGCACTTTTTACTTGGGTAATTTTTATCTTAGCCATAACTCCTTATCCATTAAATACTTTATCCAATGTTACTCCACGATTTTCGGCAACGGTATGTGCATCACGCAATTCGAGAAGCGCAGCCATCGTTGCTTTTACAAGATTGTGAGGGTTCGAAGATCCTTTTGATTTAGCTAGGATGTTATGAATACCAACACTTTCCAGCACAGAGCGCATTGCACCTCCGGCTTTTACACCGGTACCTGAAGTAGCTGGTTTCAGGAATACACGGGCGCCACCAAATTTAGCTTCCTGTTCGTGAGGGATTGTGCCGTTGTGAACCGGAACCTTTACCAGGTTCTTTTTCGCAGCATCAACGCCTTTCGAAATTGCAGTGGTAACTTCGCTGGCTTTTCCGAGGCCCCAGCCTACAATGCCATCTTCGTTACCAACAACAACAATTGCCGAGAAGCTAAATGTTCTACCCCCTTTGGTTACTTTTGTAACACGGTTAATAGCTACCAACCGGTCTTTCAGTTCCAAATCACTGGTTTTTACTTTTCTGATATCTCCTGTCATAACTATTAAAATTTAAGGCCGCCTTCACGGGCAGCATCAGCTAATTGTTTAACTCTACCGTGGTACAAATAACCATTCCGATCGAATACGACAGCCGAGATACCAGCAGCTAAAGCTTTTTCAGCTACTGCTTTGCCAACTTTCGCAGCCATTTCGACTTTAGTGCCCTCGGCACCTTCGAAATCTTTATTAAGTGAAGAAACCGACAGCAGGGTCTTTCCTGATAAATCATCGATCAACTGGGCATATATCTGCTTGTTGCTTCTGAATACATTCAGGCGAGGTTTTACTGCAGTTCCGGAAACGATTTTCCGGATTCTTTTCTTAATCCTATATCTTCTTTCTTGCTTTGTTAAAGCCATGGTTTTAAAATTTTAACTATTTAGCACCGGCTGATTTACCGGCTTTGCGCCTAATAAGTTCACCAACAAATTTAACACCTTTTCCTTTGTAAGGCTCAGGTTTCCGGAAGGATCTGATTTTTGCGGCGATATGACCAATCAATTGCTTATCGCAGCTTTTCAGGGTAACAATCGGGTTACTGCGCTTGTCACTTTTTGCTTCAACCTGAACTTCGGCCGGAAGCTGTATAAAAGTATGGTGCGAATAGCCCAAAACTAAATCCAGAACTTGTCCATCGTGTTCGGCACGATAACCAACACCAACCAGTTCAAGTTTTATTTCATAGCCTTTTGAAACACCAACCACCATGTTGTTGATCAATGAACGGTAAAGACCATGCATGGCACGGTGTCTTTTCTCTTCCGAAGGCCGTGTAACAGTTACAGTATTCCCTTCAATATTTACTGAAATTTCAGGATTAACCTGCTGTTTTAGTTCACCCAGTGGACCTTTTACTGTAACCAGATTGGTGTCGCTTACTGAAAATTTAACACCTGCCGGTATCTCAATGGGTAGTTTACCTATCCTTGACATTTTTATTCCTCCTAGATTAATAAACGTAACATAAGACTTCACCGCCAACGCCTAATTCCCGAGCTTCTTTGTCGGTGATTACGCCTCTGGAGGTTGAAATTACTGCAATTCCCAAACCATTCAGAACACGAGGGATGCTGTCGATATGGCAATAATGCCGCAAACCAGGTTTGCTGATTCGTTTGATTGCCTTGATAGCCGGAACGTGTGTTTCCGGATGATATTTCAATGCAATTTTAATGTTGCCCTGAAAGTTCACTTCATCTTCAAACTTATAGTTGAGGATATATCCTTTATCTTTCAAAATTTTGGTAATTTCTTTCTTGATATTGGATGCAGGGATATCCACCACACGATGTTTTGCCTTCTGGGCATTTCTGATTCGTGTCAGATAGTCTGCTATTGGATCTGTAATTTTGCTCATTACTTCTTAATTATAAATTACCAACTTGCTTTTTTAACACCCGGAATTAAACCAGAAGAAGCCATTTCTCTGAAATTGATCCTGCTGACTCCGAACTGACGCATATATCCTTTCGGACGTCCGGTTAGTTTGCATCTGTTGTGCATACGAATACGGGAAGAGTTCTTAGGTAACTTTTGAAGTCCGATATAATCACCTTCAGCCTTAAGTTTGGCTCTTTTTTCGGCATATTTTTCAACAAGCGCAGCTCTTTTTACTTCCCGAGCTTTCATTGATTCCTTAGCCATATCTTAATTCTTTTTAGCATTTTTAAACGGTAAACCTAACTCTTTCAGTAAAGCATAGCCTTCTTCATCGGTGTTTGCTGAAGTGACGAAGGTAATGTTCATCCCGTTGATGCGGGTTACTTTATCCAAAACAATTTCAGGAAAAATAATTTGTTCGGGTATTCCGAGGGTGTAGTTTCCGCGGCCGTCCATTTTTCCTTCAATTCCTTTAAAATCACGAATTCGGGGAAGAGATACACTGATCAGACGATCAAGGAATTCATACATGCGTTCTCTGCGAAGCGTAACACGCACCCCGATTGGCATTTTTTTCCTTAACTTGAAATTGGAAATGTCTTTCTTTGATTTGGTTTGGACTGCCTTTTGACCGGCGATATTTGTAATCTCTTCTGTTGCGACTTCGATTAACTTTTTATCGGCGATAGCAGCTCCAACTCCCTGGTTGATGACAATTTTCTCCAATTTGGGTGCCTGCATCACGTTTTTGTAGGACATTTCCTTTACTAACGCGGGGACAACCTCGTCTAAGTATTTTTTCTTAAGTGTTGGTACGTAAGCCATTACTTAATCTCCTCTCCTGATTTTTTTGAATAACGAACTAATTTACCTTTATCATTAAGCTTCCTTCCTATACGGGTAGGTTTCCCGGTTTTCGGATCCTTGTTCATAAGGTTGGAAATGTGAATGGGTGCTTCCTTTTCCACAATACCACCCTGCGGATAGGTAGCGTTAGGTTTTGTGTGTTTTTTTACCATATTAACACCTTCCACAATAGCTCTTTCGGTGGCTCTGATGACTTCAAGCACTTTGCCTTCACGTCCTTTGTAATTGCCAGCAATTACGGTAACGGTGTCGCCTTTTTTGATGTGTAATTTCTTTTGCATTGATCTGATTTTAGGCATTAAAGTACTTCAGGTGCAAGTGAAATAATCTTCATGTTTTGATCACGAAGTTCTCTTGCCACGGGCCCGAATATACGGGTTCCGCGCATTTCACCAGCGTTGTTCAGCAGGACTACCGCATTGTCGTCGAAACGGATGTAAGATCCATCCTGACGGCGAACTTCTTTGGTAGTGCGAACAACAATGGCTTTCGACACGGCACCTTTTTTCATGTCACTTCCAGCTATAGCACTTTTTACTGTAACTACAATGGTATCGCCCAGCGTGGCATAGCGCTTACGGGTTCCGCCTAATACGCGGATACACAGCACTTCTTTGGCCCCACTATTATCGGCAACGGTACATCTTGATTCCTGTTGTATCATGATTACTTAGCTCTTTCTATGATTTCCACTAATCTCCAACATTTCTGTTTACTGATTGGCCGTGTTTCCATGATCCGCACAATATCGCCGATGTTGCAGCTGTTCTTTTCATCGTGGGCGTAAAACTTGGAGGTTTTGTTGACGAATTTGCCGTAGATGGGATGTTTCTCCTTGCGGTGTTCGGCCACAACGATGGTGCATTCCATTTTGTTGCTTACAACAACTCCAATACGCTCCTTTCTTAGATTTCTTGATTCCATTACTAACTCTGTTTTGCGTTAATTTCCCTTTGACGTAGAATGGTTTTAAATCTTGCAATGTTTCTTCTGACGTTCACAATAACTTGTGGGTTGTCTAAAGGTGTAATTGCGTGGTTCATCTTCATCCGTGTCAGGGAATCCTGTTCAGTCTGGATCCTTTCCAGAATTTCGGCAGTTGATAATTCTTTAATTTCTGGTGTCTTCATTATTCTGCGATTTCGGATTCAACATAGTCACGTCTGACAATGAACTTAGTAGTAACCGGTAGTTTCTGAGCGGCCAGACGAAGTGCTTCCTTTGCAACCTCAAAAGGAACTCCTTCTGCTTCAATCAATATCCTACCTGGTGTTATCGGAGCAACGAATGCTTCCGGGGCACCTTTACCTTTACCCATACGTACCTCTGCAGGTTTTTTAGTAATTGGTTTGTCGGGGAACACGCGGATCCAAATTTGACCCTGACGTTGCATGTGACGGGTTACCGCAACCCTGGCTGCCTCAATCTGGCGCCCGGTTAACCATGCTTCCTGCAACGCTTTTATACCGAAAGTTCCAAATGCCAACTGGTTTCCTCTCTGGGCCAGTCCTTTCATTCGTCCCTTTTGTACTCTTCTGAATTTTGTCCTTTTCGGTTGTAACATCCTTCTCTAATTGTAAAGGGTTTACAAAATTATTTTCTTCTTTTCTTAAATCCGTTCCCTTTTGGCACACCAGGCGCAGGACGTCCAGGTTTCTGGCCTACATTTGGTGAAAGGTCACGCTTTCCATAAATCTCGCCTTTGCAGATCCAGACTTTCACACCGAGTAAACCGGTTTTAGTCAGGGCTTCTGCCAAAGCATAATCTATATCAGCTCTTAAAGTGTGCAAAGGTGTACGACCATCTTTGTACATTTCCGAACGTGCCATTTCAGCGCCGTTTAAGCGGCCTGAAACCTGAACTTTAATGCCTTGCGCCCCCATTCTCATGGTTGAAGCGATAGCCATTTTGGTAGCACGACGGTAGGCAATCTTGCCTTCAATCTGGCGTGCAATGTTGGTAGCTACGATCATGGCATCCAATTCCGGACGTTTGATTTCGAAAATGTTGATCTGAACTTCCTTGTTGGTGATCTTTTTCAGTTCTTCTTTCAGTTTATCAACTTCCTGACCACCTTTGCCTATAATAATACCGGGCCTTGAGGTGTGAACAGTGATGGTAATAAGCTTCAGCGTGCGTTCAATGATAATCTTGGAAATACTGGCTTTTGCCAATCGGGCATTCAGGTATTCCCTGATTTTGAAATCTTCCACGAGCTTGTCGCCATAGTTGTTTCCACCGAACCAATTGGAATCCCATCCTTTGATGATTCCTAAACGATTAGCGATTGGATTAACTTTTTGTCCCATGTATTATTATTTATTCTGTTTCGTTAACTTGTGTTAAACTGCCAAGACTAACTGTGACGTGGTTCGATCTCTTTTTGATCCGGTGTGCACGTCCCTGTGGCGCAGGTTGCAGTCTTTTTAATATTCTTCCTGAATCGACAGAAATGGTTTTCACAAATAAATTGCTTTCTTCCAGGCGTTTCCCTTCGTTTTTTGCCTGCCAGTTTGCAATGGCCGACATGACTAATTTTTCAAGCCTGCGTGAAGATTCTTTTGATGAAAACTTCAGTACATCAAGGGCTCTGTTCACTTCCATTCCGCGTACCATATCGGCAACCAGCCTCATTTTTCGCGGCGAAGTAGGACAATTCTTCAAAACAGCGAAATACTGCTGTTTCTTAGCTTCCTTTAGTTCGTTTGCACTATTTCTTTTTCTAGCACCCATCGTGAATTCTTTTAATAGTTAATGAGAATCTCATGCCTTATTTCTTTCCTTTGGCATGTCCCCTGAATGTTCTTGTAGGTGCAAATTCACCAAATTTATGACCAACCATGTTTTCGGTTACATACACCGGGATGAATTTATTCCCGTTGTGAACTGCAATGGTTTGCCCTACAAAGTCAGGAGAAATTACTGATGCTCTGGCCCAAGTCTTGATAACCGACTTTTTATTCGTCTCAACCATAGCTAAAACTTTACGTTCGAGCTTGAAATCGATAAAAGGCCCTTTCTTTAATGAACGACTCATATTGTTCTCCTTTTAATTATTTCTTGCGTTTTTCTACAATATACCTGTTGGAAGCTTTCTTCAGCGAACGTGTTTTGAAGCCTTTAGCTAACAAGCCTTTCCGTGAACGCGGATGTCCACCCGAAGAACGACCTTCTCCACCACCCATGGGGTGATCGACAGGGTTCATAGCAACACCTCTTACGCGAGGTCTTCTACCTAACCATCTTGAGCGACCGGCTTTCCCCGATCTTTCCAAGTTGTGTTCGGTATTTCCAACAATTCCTACTGTTGCACGACAAGTTACGAGCACCATTCTGGATTCGCCCGAAGGCAATTTCACGATAGCATACTTTCCTTCTCTGGAAGTTAACTGGGCGTACGTTCCGGCACTACGAGCCATCACACCTCCCTGACTGGGATGAAGTTCAATGTTGTGGATTAATGTTCCAAGGGGTATCTCGGCGAGTGGTAATGTATTACCTATTTCAGGGGCGATCCCGCTTCCGCTTTCTACTTTCTGGCCAACTTTTAATCCGTTGGGTGCCAGCATGTACCTCTTTTCACCATCCGGGAAAACCAGTAGTGCAATTCGGGCGGTACGGTTTGGATCGTACTGAATAGATTCTACAACAGCAACAATACCGTCTTTATCTCTCTTGAAATCGATAAAACGGTATTTGCGTTTGTGGCCACCACCTATATACCTCATTGTCATGCGTCCCTGGCTGTTACGACCGCCAGAGCTCGTCATGGGCTTCAACAATGATTTTTCAGGTGTTGATGCAGTAATGGTATCAAAAGACCCAGCAATTTTGTGTCTTTGACCCGGTGTAACTGGATTTAATTTTCTTACTGCCATTTTTAATTAAATATTACTGTAAAAATCAATCGTCTCTCCTTTTGAAATTGTTACAAAAGCTTTTTTGGTCATCCCGGTAGTTCCGGAGATTACCCCGGCTTTGGTAAAGCGAGACTTTCTTTTACCGCCGTGTATCAAAGTATTTACAGACTCCACTGAAACATTGTATAAACTTTCAACGGCCTTTTTAATCTGTATTTTATTCGCATTCCGATTGACAACAAAACCGTAACGGTTAAGACCTTCGGCCTGTCCGGTCATTTTCTCGGTGACGATTGGTTTAATTAAAATTTCCATTTTCAAGCCTTATTAAATCTTAAACAGTTCTTCAATCTTACTTACTGAACTCTCCAGAACGACAACTTTCTTTACATTAAGTATCTGATAAGTATTTAATTCTGAAGCAGTTACGACCGATACGGTCTGCAAATTTCTGGAGGACAAATATATATTTTTATTTTCTTCCGGTAAAACGAAAAGTGACTTTTTATCATTAATTTTCAGATTATTACTGATTTGCACCATTTCGCGGGTTTTCGGGGTTTCAAAACTGAAATCTTCAACCACCAGAATTGCTTCCTCCAAAGCTTTATAGCTTAATGCCGATTTGCGGGCCAGAGCTTTAACTTTTTTGTTCAGTTTAAAGTCGTAGTTCCGCGGACGTGGGCCAAAAACCCGACCTCCACCTCGGAAAACAGGCGATTTTACGCTACCTGCCCTTGCGGTTCCGGTTCCTTTTTGTTTTTTCAGTTTCCGGGTACTTCCTGAAACTTCACCACGTTCTTTTGCACTGTGGGTTCCTTGTCTTTTATTGGCCAGGATTTGTTTCACATCCAGATAAATGGCATGATCGTTTGGCTCAATACCGAAAATTTGTTCATCTAACGTAACAGTTCTTCCGGTCTCCTGTCCTGCTTTATTTAAAACTTTTATTTCCATTACTGATAAATAATTACGTATGAACCTTTAGCACCAGGAATTGATCCTTTAACTATCAATAAATTTGACTCTGGAATTACTTTCAAAACCTTAAGGTTCTGAATGGTTACATTGTCATTGCCATCGCGACCAGCCATACGCATTCCACGGAATACGCGGGATGGATAAGAAGACGCACCCACCGAACCCGGAGCACGGAGGCGGTTGTGCTGACCGTGTGTGCTATCGCCCACACCACCAAAACCGTGACGTTTCACAACGCCCTGGAATCCTTTACCTTTGGTTACACCCTGAATGTCAACCCAACCTTCTTCATCGATTGAATCAACGGTAAGCGTGTCGCCCAGTTTAAACGACCCGTCAAGTTCTTTGAACTCTACAATTTTCTTCTTAGGTTCTGTTGCAGCTTTCTTTACATGACCCATTTCAGCTTTGTTGGTGTGCTTTTCCTTTTTATCGTCAAAGCCCAGCTGAATGGAATCATATCCGTCAGTTGCTACCGATTTCACCTGTGTTACCACACAAGGACCGGCTTCAATCACAGTGCATGGGATGTTTTTCCCCTCAACACTGAATACGGAAGTCATTCCGATTTTTTTACCGATTAATCCTGCCATTTTTTTGTTTTTTACAGGTTATCAAACTTTAATTTCTACTTCAACGCCACTTGGTAATTCAAGCTTCATTAAGGCGTCGATGGTTTTTGCCGTTGAACTGTAAATGTCGATCAAGCGTTTGTAGGACGACAGCTCGAATTGTTCCCTTGATTTTTTATTCACAAAGGTTGAGCGTAATACAGTGAAAATACGTTTGTGAGTAGGGAGCGGAATTGGTCCGCTTACCACTGCACCGGTAGTTTTTACTGTTTTTACGATCTTTTCAGCCGACTTGTCCACCAAGTTGTGATCATACGATTTCAGCTTAATTCTGATCTTTTGACTCATGATGAGAAATAATAATACAGTTTATAATTATAATAAGTCTGTTCTTCCTTTCAGATCTTCCAAAACTTTCACTGCAAGCATCTTTGGCAATTCAACATATTTTGAGAATTCCATGGATGAGGTTGCACGTCCTGAAGACAATGTACGAAGTACGGTCACATATCCGAATAATTCAGAAAGCGGAACCTGGGCCCTGATAACACGGGCTCCTGATTTTTCTTCCATTCCTTCAACCTGACCGCGACGACGGTTCAAGTCACCGATGATGTCACCCATGTATTCTTCAGGAGTAACAATCTCGCATTTCATGATTGGTTCGAGCAAACGGGGGCCTGCTTTTCCGGCGGCAGTTTTAAATGCCTGGCGGGCGCAGATTTCAAATGAAAGCGAATCGGAGTCAACGGCGTGGAAACTACCATCGAGCAAGGTGACTTTTAGGCTATCAACATTAAATCCGGCCAATGGCCCGTTTAATAATGCTGATTCGAAACCTTTTTGTACCGATGGGATGTATTCGCGCGGGATATTTCCGCCTTTAACGGCATCGACAAACTGAAGTCCGGTTTTGCCTTCGTCGGCAGGTTCAACACGAACAATGATATCAGCGAATTTACCACGACCTCCGGATTGTTTCTTGAAGACTTCACGAATTTCAACCGCTTTGGTAATACATTCTTTATAGGCAACCTGGGGAGCGCCCTGGTTACATTCAACCTTGAATTCGCGGCGCAGACGGTCAACAATGATTTCAAGGTGAAGCTCACCCATACCACGAATAACAGTCTGTCCTGAATCAGGATCGGTATTTACTTTAAATGTAGGATCTTCTTCAGCAAGTTTATATAAACCCATGTTCAGTTTATCCAAATCTTTCTGTGTTTTAGGCTCAATGGCGATACCGATAACTGGTTCCGGAAAGTCCATGCTTTCCAAAACGACTGGATTATCTAAATCTGATAAAGTGTCGCCTGTACGGATATCTTTAAATCCAACAGCGGCACAAATATCACCGGCTTCAATTACATCGATTGGATTTTGCTTGTTCGAGTGCATCTGATAAATGCGCGAAATACGTTCCTTTTTACCAGTTCTGGAATTAAATACCGAATCACCGGCAGTAATTTTTCCTGAATACACCCGGATAAAGCACAAACGGCCAACATAAGGGTCGGTTGCAATTTTAAATGCGAGTGCAGCCAAGGGTTCGTTTACGTCAGCATGACGAATTACTTCATCCGTGTCGTTATACTCAGTAGCAACAATGTCACCTTTATCAAGCGGGCTTGGAAGAAATGAACAAACTGCATCGAGCAGGCGCTGAACACCCTTATTTTTAAATGCCGAACCACACATCATCGGAACGATTGAACCACTGATTGTAGCTTTACGGATTACATCCAGCATTTGGTCGGCAGTAATCGAATCCGGATCTTCGAAGAAACGTTCGAGCAACTCGTCGTCATGTTCGGCAACTGCTTCAACCAGTTTTGCACGGTATTCATCAGAAATTTCCTGCATATCTGCCGGAATTTCTTCCATGTAATAAGTTGTGCCCAAAGTGGCGTCATCTCTCCAGCGAATGGCTTTCATTTCAATCAGATCGACCACACCTTCAAACGTTTCTTCAGCCCCGATTGGGATCGTGATGGGAACCGGGTTTGCGCCTAGTTTTTCTCTTACTTCTGAAACTACATTATAAAAATCAGCTCCTGAACGGTCCATTTTATTTACGAAACCGATACGTGGAACGCCATATTTTTCAGCCTGACGCCAAACCGTTTCCGACTGAGCTTCAACGCCGCCAACTGCACAAAAAAGAGCGACAGCACCATCCAAAACCCTCAACGAACGTTCTACTTCAACGGTAAAATCAACGTGTCCGGGAGTATCAATGATGTTAATTTTATGTTCTGTATTTTTGTATGTCCAGAAGGTTGTTGTAGCAGCCGAAGTGATTGTAATTCCCCGCTCCTGCTCCTGTTCCATCCAGTCCATGGTGGCCGCGCCATCGTGAACTTCACCAATTCGGTGCGTTATACCTGTATAATACAGGATGCGCTCCGAGGTGGTCGTTTTGCCGGCATCAATGTGCGCCATGATGCCGATGTTTCTGGTATATCTTAAGTCTTTTGCCATTATTAACCAATATCTATCTAAACTAAACGAACTATCTATTCTTCTCTAAAAACTAAAAACGGAAATGTGCAAATGCACGGTTTGCTTCAGCCATACGATGGGTGTCTTCTTTCTTTTTGAAAGCTCCACCTTCTTCGTTGTATGCAGCAACAATTTCGCCTGCCAGTTTTTCAGCCATCGAACGGCCTGAACGTTTGCGGGCGTATAGAATTAAGTTTTTTACTGAAATGGAAGTTTTTCTTTCGGGGCGGATTTCCATTGGAACCTGGAATGTTGCCCCACCAACGCGTCTGCTCTTTACTTCTACCTGTGGTGTAATTTTCTCGAGTGCTTTTTTGAATACATCCAATGGACTGACTTCAGAGTCTTTCATTTTGTTGCCAACGATGTCCATGGCGTCGTAGAAAATTTGGTAGGCTATGGATTTTTTTCCGTCATACATTAAGTCGTTGACGAAACGGGTAACCAACATGTCGTTGAACTTTGGATCGGGCAGAATGATCCTCTTCTTTGGTTTCGATTTTCTCATTATGTAATGCTTTTGTGTTAATTTAAATTAGCTGTCGTTTTTTTTGCTGTCTTCAATCGGCCATCGGGCCTCTTTACTCAACTCAAACCACAAAGCTAGAACGTCAAATTAAAAGAATGGGCGAAAAATTACTTTTTCACTTTTGGCCTCTTGGTACCGTATTTCGACCGTCTTTGAGTACGGCCTTCAACACCGGCTGTATCCAGAGCGCCACGGATTAAATGGTAACGAACTCCCGGAAGGTCTTTAACCCTGCCGCCGCGTACCAAAACAATAGAGTGTTCCTGAAGATTGTGACCTTCTCCCGGAATGTAAGCGTTCACTTCCTTGCCATTTGTTAACCGGACCCTGGCTACTTTACGCATAGCCGAGTTTGGTTTCTTTGGAGTTGTGGTATAAACACGAACACATACTCCTCTTCTCTGTGGGCAGGAATCCAATGCCGGAGATTTGCTCTTCTCCGCATTGCTCTGTCGTCCTTTTCTAACTAACTGCTGAATCGTTGGCATATAGCTACTCTTAATTTAAAAATTACTTACGCAAAAAATTGGTCTGCAAAGGTATCGCAATTTTCCACAATTCCAATACTTTACAGCCCGGTTTCAAGGGTTTTCCCTTAAAATCGGCTCGCAAAAGTACTAATTGCCAGCAGAAAACACAATAAACCCAATAAAATATTTGATTATTTTTCGATTATTCTTAAATGTAGGCGATAAGCTTCAGGAGAGCAAGTCTCAGTCGGTAGTTGAAACCCGGTGTTTCAGTAGCGATTTTACCGGATTGAAGAATCGCTGGATGAGCCGCAAGTCTTCAGTAATAATTTCGGCTGACCCTTTCATTTCCTGACTGAATTTTAGAGGAATGCCGTAGTTGGTTTTCATGTTCTGGGGCATTTCTACCTCAACCACGTAATTTTCGTTGTTCGGGACCAGCGAAATACTTTTTACGGTTCCACGGATAAAGCCATATTCCATGTATGGGAAGTTTTCGAACCGGATGTTGACTTTCTGCCCAACCGCAACTTTTCCGGCGCCCTGAACGGGCAAACTGATCCGGCCAATGATCTGCGATTGTTTTTCAGGAATGACTGAAAACACAATTTCGTCTTTTTTAACCTGCTGATTCTTACTCCAGAAGTTGGTAAAGCCCACTCTTCCGCTGATTGGGCTTTGAATTATATAGGACTGTTCCCAAAATGCCAAACGGCTTTTCAGTACATTCATCGCTTCAATCAAAGAATTTTGTGCTTTTTTCTTCTGGTCGGCAAATTCCATTTCGGCATCAACAACTTCCTGTTCAAGTTTGATGGTCGAACTTTGCGTTTCGGCCAGTTTGGTGAGCGCTCCGTTCAGGTTGTATTTCTTCTGAATTTGCAGTGTTTTCGATTTTTCCAGTTCAAGGTCTGAAAGAACGCCTTTTTGCTGAAGCAGCGAATCGCGTTTGAATTGCGAATTGGTCAGCCTAAAATCGGCATTCATATCCTGTTTCTGCGACCAGAGCCTGTTGTAGTATATTTTGTTCATGGCTACCTGGCGCTGAAGCGCCTTGATTTTTTTTGGATACAGCTTGAGCCTGAGGAAGGTGAAATACTCTGTATATAAACGCACGAAGCTTGAATAATCCGACTGAATATCGCCCAGGCGAAGGTCAACTTCGGGCTGTACGGCGCTCAGGGTATCAAACGACATCATAAAAGAATCCAACCTGACAAGCAAATTTTTCAATTTCAAAGCGTCGCCAAATTTGGCGGTACTTTCCAAAATGGCAATAATCTGGCCATCTGAAACCATTTGCTGATCGGTAACCAAAAGCGAATCGATCCGCGCCGTGGTTCGCGCGGCCAGGTATGCCGGTGGATTTTCGGAAAGGACAACAATGCTGGCATTGATAACATCGGGATACCGAAAAAAGTAACTTCCCCCAAAAAGCAATGCAATGATCCCAAATATCAGGAAAATACCGGAACGCACGATCCAGCGTGGCGATTGCTGAATAATTTCCTGATATTCATCGCTTCGAAGTTCTATTTCAATCCGTTTCTTCTCCATTTTATCAAGTCAAAAGTCAAAAGCATTTTAGTTCAATCCTGAACCAGAAACTGAATCTGTCAAAATATGGAAAATTGTCATTTGTCATTTGGAAAGGTGTCGCTTAGTGTTTTCTAATGACGGTTGACTTTATTCTGTTAGTCAAAAGTAAAGAAATCCTGCATGCATTAAAAAGTCGATCGCCAAATGATTCAGCCCTGACTTTTTCACTTTTGCCATTTTACTTTTGCCTTGTATTCAGTTTCCCAACTCCAACTGGTTTTTCACCAAATTAAAATATGCACCTTGTTTTCGGGTTAATTCTTCGTGATTTCCACGCTCAACCAGCATCCCTTTTTCAAGAACTATGATCTGGTGCGCATTTTTCACCGTACTTAACCGGTGGGCAACGACCACAACCGTTTTTCCGGCGAAAAATTCATCCAGGTTTTCGAGGATTACTTTTTCGTTGTTGGCATCGAGCGCATTGGTCGCTTCGTCGAAAAACAGGTACTCCGGATTTTTATAAATGGCACGGGCAATCAGTATCCGCTGTTTTTGCCCCTGACTGAGGCCAACGCCTTCGGGACCAATTTTGGTGTTGTAATTCAGGGGCAGGGCTTCAATAAATTCCTGAATGTTGGCCATTCTGACGGCATAAGCCAGCCGCTCCTTGTCGGTATCGTCGTCGGCCAGGGCAATGTTGTTGGCAATGGTGTCAGAAAAAATGAAACCATCCTGCATCACCGCGCCACACCGGTTGCGCCACCAATGTTGCTGGTAAGCAGCCAAATCGGAATCTCCAACTTTGATGGTTCCCGAAACCGGCGGGTAAAATCCGAGCAAAAGTTTTACCAGCGTGGTTTTTCCGCTTCCACTGGTCCCGACAATAGCGGTCACTTTCCCCTTCGGGATAACCAGATTGATGTTATTCAGTACTTTGGGCGAATTTGGCCCTTCGTACTGAAACACCAGATCGGCAATATTCAAATCAGGCCGTGCAGGCAAATCCGATAATTTTCCTTCCTGGTCCTGCTCTTCGTCTTTATTGTTGTGTATTTCAGCCAGACGTTCAAGACTGATTTTTGCGTCCTGCGAAACCTGCATAAATTCGATCATCTGGTCGAGCGGGCTGTTCATCTGACCTATTATATATTGTACGGCCAGCATCATACCCAGTGTCATGCTGCCGTGAACTACCGAGGTGGCGGCCAAAACAGTGATGACAATATTCTTGGTTTCGTTAATAAATACCGAACCGGCCTGCTGGTATTGCTGAAGCGAAAGGCTGCTGATGTTCACCTTGAACAACCGGGCCTGAATCCGCTCCCATTCCCAGCGTTTCTGGCGTTCGTAATTGTTCAGTTTTATTTCTTGCATCCCATTGATCAACTGGATCAGCTTGCTTTGATTATCAGAAAGTTGGGCAAAACGTTTGAAATCGAGTTCGCGTCTTTTCCGCAGGAACAGAAAAACCCAGGCAATGTATAAAACCGAACCCAGCAGAAACACCAGAAAGATCCCAAGATTGTAGATGACCAGCACAATACTGAAAATGACAATATTAAAAACCGAGAAAATAACGTTGAGCGACTGGGAAGTCAAAAACCGTTCAATCCGTTTGTGGTCGCCGATTCGCTGAAGCAGGTCGCCAATCATTTTGGTATCGAAGAAACCGATGGGCAGTTTCATCAGCTTGATCAGAAAATCGGAGATGATACTTATATTAATGCGTGTGCTGATGTGCAGCAAAATCCAGGAACGGATAAAATCGACCGTCATCCGGCTCAGGAAAAGCATCATCTCGGCGGCCAAAATCAGGTAAATAAAACTGATGTCCTGCGTATCAATACCAACATCAACAATACTTTGGGTCAAAAACGGAAAGATCAATTGGATCAGGCTTCCGATCAAAAAACCCAGTATTAGTTGAATGACCAGCTTCCGGTGTGGCTTCAGGTATTTCAGCAAAAAGCGGAAATTGCCACGGTCTTTTTCCTCGCCTTCGAGTTCAAAAAAGCGGGGTGTCGGCTCAAACAACAGGCAAATACCTTTTTGCTCGCCCTGACGAACCGTTGCCAGCCAATGTTTTTTAAATTCAGTTTCGGAATATTCAACCAGGCCGAAAGCCGGATCGGAAACATAAACTTTTCCTTTCCTGATGTTATAAACTACCACAAAATGGTCCTGATCCCAATGAACAACGCAGGGTTTTGGAGCTTCGTTCAGTTGTTCGAACGTGACGCGGGCTCCGATTGTCCGGAAGCCGATGGCTTCTGCCGCATCGCTCATTCCGAGCAACGAAACACCTTCGCGGGTAATGTGGGCCAACTGACGAAGTTTCTGTAACGAATAGGTTTTCCCGTAGAATGCAGCAATCATGCGGATGCAGGAAGGCCCGCAATCCATGGCATCGTACTGTTTAAAAAAGGGAAATTTAGCCATACCGGTTGATTGATGCCCAAAAATAGCAGATTTAAATGAATATGCTATTTTCCATGAATAAATTTTGTTCAATGGTAGTTCCTGATGGCCTTTCGTTTTGCGGTTTACTTTTGGCTGAATCGGGATTGGCAGGTTATTCATGCGCAGTTATTCGTTCCCTGAAGGTTTATTTTCTCAACCATTTTTTTATTCCTTATTTTTAGACCTACAATTCATAATATTCAGGAAAGTCAAAAACGAGGTATTTTTCTGATTTATAGAAGATACACACTGCCAATGATTAAGTTCTTCAGGATTCGTGCTGTTTACAATTTTTTAATAAACCAAAAAAAGTATTCAAGAACATGTAAACAATTTAGTGTTCTGGTTTTCTGAAACTTAAACCGAAACGTTAATTATCCTTTAAAAGCCAAATCGTTGATTTTCTTTGCCTTTAACAAAATGCTTTCCGGCCTCATTTCATAGCAAATTCAAGTAATACGGAAGCATCTTGGTTGTTAAGTAATTATTACTAATTTTGGTCGTCACTGTTAACAACCGTGCCAGAAAGCTGAAAATGAACGATTAAAAAACCAATAACTATCTAAATATGAAATGAGCCCCTTGGGGCGAATTCCATGTGGCAATAAAAAAAACTAAATATTTACACATGAAAGTCTATAAAACAGATGAGATTCGCAACATTACACTAATTGGTAATGCTGGCAGTGGGAAAACCACCCTTGCTGAAGCTATGCTTTTCGAGGGTGGAGTAATAAACCGCAGAGGTGACGTTGGAAGTAAAAATACCGTATCCGACTACCATCTGATTGAGCAGGAATACGGGAACTCCGTCATTTCATCGCTCTTGTACACCGAAGTCAATGGCAAAAAAATCAACATTCTGGATACGCCTGGGATGGACGATTTTTGTGGAGGAGTAGTTTCCTCCCTCCAGGTTGCACCCCTAGCACTGATGGTTATTGATGCTTCCACCGGAATTGGGGCAGGAACAGAATCAGCCTTTCGCCATGCCGAAACGGCCAACAACAAACTGATTTTTGTATTAAACCATCTGGATAATGAAAATGCGAATTACGACCAGGACGTTGACAACTTAAAAAGTAAATTCGGGAATAAAGTAACGGTGGTTCAATATCCGGTTGAAACAGGTATCGGCTTTAATTCGATCATCGACGTACTGAAAATGAAGATGTATAAGTACGCTCCAGATGGAGGTAAACCTGAAATTCTGGAAATACCCGCTTCAGAAAAAGAACGCGCGGACGCACTGCACAACGAGTTGATTGAAATGGCCGCAGAAAACGAAGAATCGTTAATGGAATTGTATTTCGAACAAGGTTCACTGTCGGAAGACGATATGCGGAAAGGGATGAAAATTGGAATGGTAAAACGCGATCTGTTTCCGGTTTTCTGTACCTCGGCCAAGAAAAACATGGGCGTTGGCCGCTTGCTTGAGTTTATCTGTAACATTGCCCCGGCCCCGAGCGAAGTACCCATGCGCGCAATCGTTCAGGGGAAAACAGTTGTCATGAGCGAAACAAGTCCAACCTCGTTGTTCGTTTTTAAAACCGCCCTCGAACCCCACGTTGGTGAGGTAACCTACTTCAAAGTAATGTCGGGAAAACTGACCGAAGGGAAAGATTTATACAACACATTCAACAACGGGAAGGAACGGATTTCACAGCTTTTTGTTACTGCCGGAAAATCCAGGATCAGTGTTCCTGAACTGGTGGCCGGCGACATTGGCTGTACCGTTAAACTGAAAGACACCAAATTCAACCAAACACTTTGCGACAAAGAACTTGATTTAAAATTCGCTCCAATTGTGTTCCCTGATCCGAAATTCAGGGTAGCCATAAAAGCTGCTTCAGAAAACGACGACGAAAAAGTAGGTGAAATCCTGCACAAAATGAAAGATGAAGATCCAACATATCTGGTGCAGTATTCAAAAGAATTGAAACAACTGATCGTTGAAGGTCAGGGAGAATACCATTTAAACACATTAAAATGGTATTTCGACCACGTTCATAAAATTGACATCGAATTTAAAAACCCCAAAATACCATACCGCGAAACCATTACCAAGTTTGCCCAGGCCGATTATCGCCACAAGAAACAATCAGGCGGATCGGGTCAGTTTGGTGAAGTCCACATGATTATTGAGCCGTTCGAAGAAGGAAGCCAACCCAAAAACATGTTTGTTTACGGTGGCAAGGAAATGAAAATTTCGGTTCGCGATACCCAGGAAACTCCACTTCCCTGGGGCGGAAAACTGGTTTTCCACAACTGTATCGTTGGAGGTTCAATCGACGCACGCTTCCTTCCAGCTATCCTGAAAGGGATCATGGAAAAAATGGAAGAAGGCCCGCTCACCGGTTCATACGCCCGCGACATCCGCGTTTACATTTACGACGGGAAAATGCACCCGGTTGATTCCAACGAAATTTCGTTCCGTTTGGCTGGTCGGAATGCATTCAGCACGGCCTTCAAAAATGCCGGGCCCAAAATCCTTGAGCCCATTTACGATCTGGAAGTTTGGGTACAGGGCGACCGGATGGGCGATGTAATGAGCGACCTGCAGGGCCGGCGTGCATTAATCATGGGAATGGGAAGCGAACGTGGTTATGAAAAAATTACCGCCCGTGTTCCATTAAAAGAAATGAATAAATATTCCACTTCGCTGAGCTCATTGACCGGAGGCCGCGGCGTTTTCAACACGAAATTTGCAGCCTACGAAAAAGTGCCACAGGAAGTTCAGGACGAACTTCTGGCCGCTTACGCCGCCGAAGAAAAAGACGAATAATACCAATTCTATCTATCTTATCTATCTATTTAAAACGAAAACCCGGGAATGCCACCCGGGTTTTTCAATTATTTATTCTGAAATTTTTACGATTAGCGACAAAATTTTTGGTGCTATTTTCCCCTAAACAAATGAAAAAAACCGCTCGCCTTTCGTCGCTTATCGTCGCGGCCAATGCCATCGACCACATAGAAATAAACGCCGGGAGTTGCCATTTTGCCACCAACTTTTCCGTCCCAAACCGACTGAGGTACTGATTTAATGGTATTCCCATAATTTTCAACATTGCCACTTTCCCAAACATGGAGTAATTTTCCCCACCGGTTAAAAATGGAAATCTTAATCGACTTCATCGACCAGAATTTAACGATAAACGCATCGTTAACCCCATCGCCGTTGGGCGTAAACACGTTGGGCGCATCAATAAACGAGGTGTCGGCAACAATATAATCGGTCAGGTAAGTGGTATCGTAGCAGGTATGCTGTTCGCTCAGTTTGGTCGAAACCAGCTTCACCATGTACTTTCCGGAGTTTTGAAACGTATAAATCGGGTCGTCGTTGTAAAGCACCACCATGATGCTGTCAATCACTTTCCCGGGGTTCTTGCTGGCTTCCTTTTTAATTTGATCGAGATCCCTGAAAATAAACCATTGAAATTTACCGGCATCGCCATTTTCCGATTGGTTGCTAAAGGTAACCGCCAGCGGGGCTTCCCCGGTATTGGGACTTACCGAAAATACGGCTTTGGTCACAATTGAAATATAGGTAACCGAAGCTTTGCCAACACAACTAAACCGGTCGCTCACTTCCAGCGAATAGGGCGTGTCTTTGGTTGGAGGGTTGGAAACAATGGCCTCAATAATCTGGCTGACAACAACATCGCCATTCGTCCATTTAACCTGAATGTCTTTATTCAGATCAATTGGCTGACCGGTTTGAAGATCGGTGTACGTAAAATTCGGGCTGTCAAAAGTTCCCTTCAGGGTAAATGAAGTACAATCCGACACCGGGATTTCAGCCGTTGCCGTAATATAGTCGTTAAAAACCCAGGCCGTATAAATTTCAACGCCGGAAGTGCCGGTCAATTTTGCGCGATAGCAACCATCGGCCAGGTTCGAAATCGTTGAGTTTGTGCTTCCGGATAAATCGCTTGAAAAGAAATCGAAGGTTCCGGTCGAAGCATTGTATTTTGTCCATTCAATGGTTCCCGAATCCCCGCCCGGAAAACTGGCAGTTAAGGAGCCATTCGGCACATCCTTTTGGCCGCAAAAAACATGGATATTATCCTGATTTCCGCTTGAATATTGGGTTGGAATGATGGCGTTTGCCCCTGAAGTAATTTGTGCAAGCCCAGCTTTCGGAATTATAAAACAGAGAGCCAAAAAGAGGGCGACACCAAGGAAATAAGTTTTGTTCATGCTTCTGGTTCGTTAACAGTTCACAATATTAACGCTAAAAATTGATTTATCTTTTGTGGCGTTTGAAATTTTCCTGAAAAGGCCCTTCGCCGGAAAATTCAAAACCAACCCGGCATCCATCAGGATTGAATTCCGGTTTTGAGCCACGGAAGTGCCTTAACCGGTGATTATTTCCATTCGCAGGTGGTATGAAAACACGACATCATTAGCGATTCTGTTTCTTCTAAAAACCGGATTGAAAATACTTTTCAAAAAAAAATTACTTTTACGCAAATTTTTAAAGGCCGGGCCTCGGTACGATCTTGTTTATCTGATGTCTTGGCATAGAATTAAGTTCATGTATAAAAATCTGTTTCGAATTGCGGCCGGTTTTAGTTTGCTGTTTTTTCTGTCAGGAAATCCCGCTTTGGCACAATCGGCAAAAGTTGTTAAAAACGACAGTTTAAAAATTCAGCAAAAGGATATTGTTGATGTTTTGCAGGGAAATTTTAAAATCAACCTGCGGGCCGATAGCGCCAAACAGAAAGGGAACGGAACCTATTTTTCAATTATGCCGGTGGTAGGGTATTCGCTGCAGTCGGGGCTAACTGGCGCGTTGGTGTCGAACACCTCATTTTATACCGACAGCATTAAAAGCAGGTTTTCAGATGTTCTTTTAAACGCATATTATTCGCAATACCACCAATATTGGGTAATTGCCAACAGCAATATCTTTTTCGACAAGAGCAAGCTCCATCTCGTGGGCGATACCCGATATTATAATTTCCCCACGCAAACTTATGGCCTGGGAACAGGAACCACTCTGGCCGACGTTCTGGCTATTGATTATTCGTATTTGCGCATTTACCAGATCGCATTGCGCGAAATTAAACCAAATTTTTTTGCCGGAATCGGCTATAACCTCGATTATCATTGGAACATTGAAAACAATTCAATACCGGGCAAAGCATTAAATGAGTTTAAAAAACTTCAAAAGGGCACACATTCGGCTTCTTCAGGAGTTACTTTCAATCTATTGTTTGACGACAGGATAAATCCGGTAAACCCCGAGCAAGGCACCTTTGGGAACCTGCAATACCGGTCGAACCTGAAACTGCTGGGAAGCGACGAAAACTGGCAATCGTTAATCGTTGAGGCCAGGCATTACATCAAACTTCCTGCATCGTCGCACAATGTGCTGGCGCTGTGGACTTACAACAATTTTACTTTAATGGGAAGCCCGCCCTACCTCGATTTGCCAAGCATTGGCTGGGACGATTATTCTAATACAGGCCGTGGTTATGTGCCGGGAAGGTTTACCGGAAGAAATTTGGTCTATCTCGAATCGGAGTATCGTTTTGGGATAACCCGGAACGGGCTTCTGGGAGGTGTCGTGTTTGGCAATGTGGAATCGATTTTACGAAGCATATCAACTAACGTACATGCTGTGATCCCCGGCGGTGGATTCGGCCTTCGGATTAAAGTAAACAAATATTCCAATACGAATATTGCAATTGATTATGGTTTTGGGATTGGCGGATCGCGCGGGTTCTTTTTCAATCTGGGCGAAGTATTTTAATCGTGCCAATCGGCACTTTTTTCTTGCCTTTTCCGCCGAAGCTTTTAACTTTACCCCCCAATTCAATAAAAGCTAAACCTACCCGGCATGATCCGCAAATTTCAGTTTCTTCTTCTTGCCTTTTTCTGTGCCTTTATCCTGAAGGCGCAACCGCTCAAATCATTTACCCCCGGCGAAATTTGGAAAGATAACAACGGCCAGCACATCAATGCCCACGGTGGCGGGATACTCTTTCACGAAGGAATTTACTACTGGTACGGCGAACACAAAATCGCCGGAAAAATTGGCAATTCAGCACAGGTGGGCGTTCACTGCTATTCGTCGCGCGACCTGTACAACTGGAAAGACGAAGGGATTGCCCTGAAAGTAAACGAAACCGACCCTGCCAGCGACATTGCCAAAGGCTGCATCCTTGAGCGCCCAAAGGTAATTTTCAATACTAAGACCAGGAAATTTGTGATGTGGTTTCACCTCGAACTGAAAGGCCAGGGTTATCTGGCTTCCCGAAGTGGCGTTGCCGTGAGCAACAATCCAGCCGGACCTTTTACTTTCCTGAAAAGCTTCCGTCCGAATGCCGGTTACTGGCCGGTGAATGTTCAGCCGTGTCACAAAAAGCCGGTTTCTCCTGACGTAAAAGATTCGTATTGTGGCGGAAAAGGCTGCCTGCCTGCCCCTGTCGATTCTGTCAATCTGCTGGGCCGCGATTTCAAAGGCGGGCAAATGGCACGCGATATGAACCTGTTTGTCGATGACGACGGAACGGCCTACCATATCTATTCTTCCGAAGAAAACAGCACCCTACAAATTTCAAAACTGACCGACGATTATTTATCATACTCCGGTGAATATTTCCGCGTTTTTGTAGGACGATATATGGAAGGCGCCACCTTGTTTAAACGCCAGGGCAAATATTACATTATCGCCTCCGACTGCACCGGCTGGGCGCCCAACGCAGCCCGATCAGCCGTTGCCGACGAGATTTTCGGAAAATGGACCGAGCTTGGGAATCCGGCACAGGGCAAAGATTCGGAAACGACCTTTCATTCGCAAAGCACTTTTGTTTTACAAGTTCAGGGCAAAAAAGACAGTTACATTTTCATGGGCGACCGCTGGACACCAGACAACCCGATTGACGGGCGATACATCTGGCTGCCAATTACCTTCGAAAATGATGCGCCAAAACTGTATTGGAAAGATGCCTGGAGTTTATAGAAAGAAGGAAAAGGTCATTCGTTACCAGGAAAAAGGAAAGAGTCACTGGAAAAAAGGGAACAGGAAAGCCCTGAAATGGCGCCATATATCAGCACAGGGCATTATCCTGAGAAAATAAAAAGCACCAGAGGTGCAAAATATTTGTAGAAATCAGCATTGAGGATATTTTTCCGTCTGCGAAAGGAAGCTGAAAAAAGCAGAAACAATGTTTCGGACGGAACAATTCAATACCATAACAGGGCAATATTAATTTGAAAAAGGATCGCACGAAGCATTATTCTTTGCCGTTGCGCTTCAGCGAACGGACATGATTGACATAAACCACAAACTAAAATAAAAAACAATGAAACACCTCTTTTTAACCTTGTTGATTCTTTCCGTGTTCAGTACCACGATGTTCGGAAAGATTGTTCTTCCATCGGTATTTTCCGACAACATGGTGCTGCAGCAAAATTCGCAGGTAGCCATCTGGGGCTGGTCAGATCCGGGCGAAACAGTTAAAATCGTGGCCAGTTGGGACACCAAAGACACCATCAAAGTAAAAGCCGACAACCTGTCGGAATGGAAAACCACCCTTAAAACAATTGGCGCCGGAGGACCCTATTCCATCCAAATACTGGGCAATGGCAAAGTGCAGCTGAGCAACGTGATGCTGGGCGAAGTGTGGATTTGCAGCGGCCAATCGAACATGGAAATGAATGTGGGCTGGAAAATTTTCAACGGTGAGGAAGAAGCCGCCAAAGCCAACCATCCGAATATCCGGATTTTCAACGTACAGAAAATTGGCGCCGAATATCCACAGCAGGATTGCCACGCCACCTGGACCATGTGTACTCCTGAAACGATGCGCACCACCAGCGCCACCGGATACTTTTTCGCCCGCGAATTGCAGCAGAAGCTGAATGTTCCGGTTGGAATCATCGTTTCGGCCTGGGGCGGAACTCCTGCTGAAGTCTGGATCGAAAAAAGCCGGATCGAAACTAATCCGGAACTGAATAAAAACAAATACAACCAGCATTTCGACTGGTGGCCAGGAACTCCGGGCGCGTTGTACAATTCAATGATTTATCCCGTTGTTCCCTACGGAATTGCAGGCGCCATCTGGTACCAGGGCGAATCGAACTGTGGCAATTACCAAATCTATTCGGAACTGATGAAAACGCTGATCGAAAACTGGCGTACCGACTTTAAAAAGGATTTCCCCTTCTACTTTGTGCAGATTGCTCCTTACAATTACGGCGAAAAGGAACCTTCTCAATACCTTCGCGAACAGCAGGACATGGCCGCCAAAACGGTTCCAAATACCGGAATGGTTGTTATTTCCGATCTGGTTGACAACGTCAAAGATATCCATCCGAAAGACAAACTCAATGTGGGGAAACGACTGGCCAACTGGGCTTTGGCCGAAACCTACAA
>JBBIHV010000018.1:33936-35430 GCA_037446835.1 Sunxiuqinia sp.
ATCGGGATGAAATGTTTGTAGTCCAGGCTTTTAAGCAGGGGTTTAAACGATCAAAAATGAATTCGCGCCGACGGGAACATTTTGATCGAAGTATTTAAATATTTTCGGCGCATGAGTGCAAATCTTTCTATGCAATAAAACCTAAAAAATGGCCAGACTTTTATTCGCCTGTTTTCTGATTTTGTTTTCCGGAACGCTTTCCGCCAGCAATTTCTTTTCTCCTGAAAAATCCGATTCAGTGACTTCGCTGGAAAATGTAAAGGAGAGCTACAAACTCTCCGGAAGAAACCTGGCTGCGCTGGCCGAAAAAATCCTTTATAAAAAGACACCTCAGGAAGACATGTACCTCTACCTGCTTCGTCCGCTGGGAAAAACGAAAAAGGCACTGCCTGCTATTGTGTATTTCACCGGGGGCGGTTGGGTTGGCGGCGATGTTTACGGACAGATTCCCAATCCGGCCTGGTTCCGCGACCACGGGATTATTGGCATTGAAGCCGATTACCGGGTGAAATCGCGCCACGGAACCACACCGCTCGAATGTATCGAAGATGCCAAATCGGCCATCCGGTATGTTCGTGCCCACGCCAAAGAACTGGGAATCAATCCAAACAAGATCATCGCTGCCGGAGGTTCGGCTGGCGGGCATTTGGCCGCCTGCACGTTTCTGGATGGTGGCGACACGCCGGGCGAAGACCTGAAAATCAGCTCAAAACCCGATGCGCTGGTACTGCACAATCCGGTGCTGGGAGAAGGTTTTGGCAAGGAATTCTTCGATGCCCATCCTGAATTTTCGCCCATTCTGCACGTCAAAAAAGGCTGGCCGCCAACCATTTTATCGAATGGGACGAAAGACAATACCACTCCGTTTATCTACGCCGAAAAATTTACGCGTCTGATGAAAGATTCAGGAAATGTTTGCGAACTGATTCCGGTAAAAGATGCCGATCATTCGTGCGACTGGCCGGTGAGCAACCCCAATTTTTTGCCCACACTGAAGCGAATGACGGAGTTTTTGAAGGAGCAAAAAATGATGAAATGAGCCATGAGAATTATTTCTCACACAGGAGAATGATTATTGGCGAGTTCCATGTGGCAATTAAAAAACAAGAAAATATATGAATGAAATAAAAATTCATTGCACATGAAATCATCGTTACCGATTCTGCTTATACTTGCAACAATGCTCATTCTCGCAAGCAATTCAGTTTCTGCCAGAACGTTCTATGTCAATTCGCAAACTGGTAATGATTCCAATTCCGGAAGGTTCAGAAAACCGTTTAAATCCATTGACAAAGTAAATACTCTTCGGCTAAAAGCAGGAAATTCAGTTCTTTTCGCCGGAAACCAAACTTTCGCCGGAAACCTGAAACTGAAAGGCATTTCAGGAACAAGGAGAAAACCAATCGTCATTTCCTCGTACGGAAATGGCCGTGCGATCCTGAACGGAGCCAAACAAAATGCCATTTGGGCCGATAGTTGTTCGTGGCTTCAGGT
>JBBIHV010000019.1:0-35043 GCA_037446835.1 Sunxiuqinia sp.
TCGATCAGGAAAGTTTAATTTTATTAGCCGCAACTATATTTTAGCACTTGATGCCAAAGGCATCGAAGGTTTATAGAAAACATGCTGTAATAACCCATACGACTCCGAAGGTGTCGTACAAAAATTATAACAATGCCCGGAACATTTTCGCAAATTTACATTCACGTTGTTTTTGCTGTTAAGAATCGCGATAGTTTAATCTCCTCAAGCTGGGAAGAACGATTGTATCAATATATTACAGGAACGATACAAAACAAGGGGCAGAAAATGCTGGCGATAAATGGTGCAAACAACCACATCCATTTTTTGATTGGAATGAAACCATCATGCTGCCTCTCAGACCTTGTTCGTGAAGTAAAGAAATCATCGAACGAGTGGATTAATGAAAATAAACTGACAAAAAGCCGATTTCACTGGCAGGAAGGTTATGGTGCATTTTCATATAGTCACTCCCAATTGGATCAGGTGATTAAATATGTTATGAGCCAGAAGGAACACCACAAAAAGAAGAGTTTCAAAGAAGAGTATCTTGATCTTTTGATGAAATTTGAAATTGAATATGACGACAAGTATTTGTTTGAATGGATTGAATAGTTCGATACCTTTGGCATCGATGTTTTTTAATGCAAGGCTTTCTATAAACCTAAAATCCCTTCGGGATAAGTTTAAATGAAGGCGACAAGCCAGTAAATAATACTATTCAGAAATATAGCGAATTAACCATTCCATACCAGCAAACGAGATTCATGAAACCCTTTTTTAAGATATTACTTCAAAACGATTTTTCGCGTGACGATCTGGTGACCTTGCTGCTTGCCGAAGACGCGGAACGGCAGCAGCTTTTTCAACGGGCGCAATCGGTTAAGCAAGAGGCTGTTGGTAATAAAGTGTATTTCCGTGGCTTGGTCGAATTCTCGAATATCTGTTCAAAAGACTGTCTCTACTGCGGAATCCGGAAAAGCAATGAAAAAGTCATTCGGTACGATTTAACCGATGACGAAATTCTGGAATCGTGCCGCTTTGCCTGGGAAAACCGGTTTGGTTCCGTCGTTTTGCAGTCGGGCGAAAACACGTCGCCGGCATTTGTTAACCGGGTTGATTCGCTGCTCCGGAAAATCAAGGAAATGTCGAGCGGAGAACTGGGCATCACGCTTTCATGTGGCGAGCAGGCGCTCGAAACCTATCAGCAATGGCGCGAAAGCGGCGCGCACCGGTATTTGCTGCGCATCGAAAGTTCCAATCCTGAATTGTACCGGAAAATTCATCCGGAGAACGATTTGCACAGTTTTGGGCGCCGGCTTCAGGCATTGGCAGATTTAAAAACTGCCGGCTTTCAGGTTGGAACCGGGGTGATGATCGGGCTTCCGTTTCAAACTCCTGATGATTTGGCCAACGACCTTTTGTTCCTGAAACAAATGGATGTTGACATGGTGGGCATGGGCCCGTACATCGAACACGAAGATACGCCGCTGTATGAATTCAGGAATCTTTTGAAAACCAAGCCAGAGCGTTTCGACCTGGCCCTAAAAATGGTGGCAACTTTGCGCTTGCTGATGCCCGACATCAACATTGCCGCGGCAACTGCACTTCAGGCCATCGACCCGGCCGGCCGCGAAAAAGCACTGGCCGTGGGCGCCAACATCCTGATGCCCAACCTGACACCCTGCGATTACCGGAAAGAATACCAGTTGTATGAAGATAAACCTTGTTTGGACGAGGATGCAGAATTGTGCCGGAACTGCCTGGAGGCCCGAATCGAACTTGCAGGCTGCGAAATTGGATACAACGAATGGGGCGATTCGAAACATTACCTCCGAAAGATTTAGGTTTTTACTGCTGAAAATTTTAAACGTAGTCAGTATCAGCAGGCCCTACTTAAATGGGTAAAATGGGAGAAAGGACTTTACAAAAGGGCATCTTTGAGATGGCTAAAGAAAAAGTACAAGGAAACACCTTTTCTTTTTCCTCATTGGCAATTGGTAAATCCATAAAGTAGCAATACTTTAGTGATTGAACAAGAAGAGCTGTGTGAAGCGAGAGTTTCAAGCACGGTTCCGTGAGAACGTGAGGGTGAAATTCCCTCGCGTGACTCGATGTGTGTATTTTTATCAAAAAGCAGTTCCGAGTTTTTGAATTGATACCAAGAATTGGTATTTTTGAAAAAAACTGATACAATGGCAAAAAATACATCAATACTACTTGGAGAATATTTCGAGAACTTTGTTAATGAGAAAATCTCTTCTGGAAAATTTTCGTCTGTCAGTGAGGTTATTAGAACAGCTCTTCGTCTTTTGGAAAATGAGGAGAATAGGTATAAAGCTCTAATTAATGAGCTTGAAATTGGAGAGAAGAGTGGATTTATAAAAGACTTTGACCGAACCGAAAATCTTAAAAATCTTCATGCTAAACACATGAAGAAATGAGATACTTCATTAGCGAGAAAGCAAATCAAGATATCGAAAAGATATGGTTGTACACATTTGAAAACTGGTCGCTTGAGCAAGCTGATAGATACTACAATCTAATTTTTGACGAAATCGAATTTATATCTGAGAACTTTGAAAGTGGAAAATCTGTTGACTATATTAAAAAAGGATATAGAGCATCAAGTGTGAAGTCACACATTATCTTCTATAAGAAATCCAGTAAAAATATTGTTGAAATAGTAAGAGTTTTACACCAGAAAATGGACATTGAAAACCGAATAGACGAATAAAAAACTACACATAGTATCAGCATCCGGCAAGTTCGGCAGCAGTGGTTTTCGGTGGGCATCTTTCCGCCAGGTCCCGATTGCCATCGGGATTGACAGGAAATCTCCCGCAATGCGGCCTGCGGGTGCTTCCTAAGATATTAGCCAATAATAGGGCAACCGTACAAAAATTACGAGCTCAAACAACCTTTTCCATTGCGGTGAAAAAATAGAATTATCGCCGCATATTTGCGGTAATTAATTCATATATTTACCGCACAATTCGATCAGACAATGGCAAAATACATTTACGAGTATGAAAACTGGACAGATTTTTCGTGGCAGGACAAAGCCATCAATGCCTTATTTGGTGAGGTGCGGCTGATGCAAGGTAAAATAATAGGGCAAATGAACGCTTTGGGATTTTCTGCTAAAGAAGAAGCCACGCTAACCGCCTTAACCTTAGATGTAGTAAAATCATCAGAAATTGAAGGCGAATTACTCAATTATGACCAGGTACGTTCGTCAATTGCAAGGCGTTTGGGCATAAACACCGCAGGACTTGTATCGAGCAGCCGCCACATTGAAGGCGTTGTAGAAATGATGCTGGATGCTACCCAACGATACACTTTACCCTTAACCGAAAAACGTTTGTTTGGTTGGCACGCAGCACTTTTCCCCACTGGGTACAGCGGACCTTACTTAATCGAAGTGGGACGATACCGATCTGGTGAAATGCAAGTTGTTTCGGGTGCAATGGGAAAAGAAAAAGTGCATTACGAAGCCGTAAAACCCGACTTGGTAAAAACGGAAATGGACAAGTTTTTGGATTGGTTCAACAACGAAAACGGCCTTGACCCTGTTTTGAAAGCCGCCATAGCACACTTTTGGTTTATCATCATTCACCCATTTGATGACGGAAACGGCAGAATTGGAAGAGCAATAACCAACATGTTGCTTGCCCGTGCCGAAAGCAGTGGAGAACGTTTTTACAGTATGTCTAGCCAAATATTAGCTGAACGCAAAATCTATTACGAAGTATTGCAAAAAGTGCAACATAGTTCAGGTGATATTACAGAATGGCTCGACTGGTTTTTACACTGTCTCAAAAATGCGATACTCTCCACCGAAAGCACCACACAGAAAATATTGCGTAAAGCTGAGTTTTGGAAATTACACGAACACACGCCCATAAACGAACGGCAACGCTTAATACTTAACAAACTCTTTGACAATTTTGAAGGAAAATTACAAACCTCAAAATGGGCTAAAATTGCAAAAACCTCTACCGACACTGCCTTACGGGACATAAAAGATTTGGTAGAAAAAGGCATCTTGAAACAAACTGATGGAGGAGGTCGAAACGCAAACTATGAATTAGTAAACTTTAAATTAGAATAAGCACTGGCTATACAGCATCCGGCAAGTTCGGCAGCAGTGGTTTTCGGTGGGCATCTTTCCGCCCGGTCCCGATTGCCATCGGGATTGACAGGAAATCTCCCGCAATGCGGCCTGCGGGTGCTTCCTAAGATATTAGCCAATAATAGGGCAACCGTACAAAAATTACGAGCTCAAACAACCTTTTCCATTGCGGTGAAAAAATAGAATTATCGCCGCATATTTGCGGTAATTAATTCATATATTTACCGCACAATTCGATCAGACAATGGCAAAATACATTTACGAGTATGAAAACTGGACAGATTTTTCGTGGCAGGACAAAGCCATCAATGCCTTATTTGGTGAGGTGCGGCTGATGCAAGGTAAAATAATAGGGCAAATGAACGCTTTGGGATTTTCTGCTAAAGAAGAAGCCACGCTAACCGCCTTAACCTTAGATGTAGTAAAATCATCAGAAATTGAAGGCGAATTACTCAATTATGACCAGGTACGTTCGTCAATTGCAAGGCGTTTGGGCATAAACACCGCAGGACTTGTATCGAGCAGCCGCCACATTGAAGGCGTTGTAGAAATGATGCTGGATGCTACCCAACGATACACTTTACCCTTAACCGAAAAACGTTTGTTTGGTTGGCACGCAGCACTTTTCCCCACTGGGTACAGCGGACCTTACTTAATCGAAGTGGGACGATACCGATCTGGTGAAATGCAAGTTGTTTCGGGTGCAATGGGAAAAGAAAAAGTGCATTACGAAGCCGTAAAACCCGACTTGGTAAAAACGGAAATGGACAAGTTTTTGGATTGGTTCAACAACGAAAACGGCCTTGACCCTGTTTTGAAAGCCGCCATAGCACACTTTTGGTTTATCATCATTCACCCATTTGATGACGGAAACGGCAGAATTGGAAGAGCAATAACCAACATGTTGCTTGCCCGTGCCGAAAGCAGTGGAGAACGTTTTTACAGTATGTCTAGCCAAATATTAGCTGAACGCAAAATCTATTACGAAGTATTGCAAAAAGTGCAACATAGTTCAGGTGATATTACAGAATGGCTCGACTGGTTTTTACACTGTCTCAAAAATGCGATACTCTCCACCGAAAGCACCACACAGAAAATATTGCGTAAAGCTGAGTTTTGGAAATTACACGAACACACGCCCATAAACGAACGGCAACGCTTAATACTTAACAAACTCTTTGACAATTTTGAAGGAAAATTACAAACCTCAAAATGGGCTAAAATTGCAAAAACCTCTACCGACACTGCCTTACGGGACATAAAAGATTTGGTAGAAAAAGGCATCTTGAAACAAACTGATGGAGGAGGTCGAAACGCAAACTATGAATTAGTAAACTTTAAATTAGAATAAGCACTGGCTATACAGCATCCGGCAAGTTCGGCAGCAGTGGTTTTCGGTGGGCATCTTTCCGCCCGGTCCCGATTGCCATCGGGATTGACAGGAAATCGCCCTTGACGGTAGCTTCCTATCTTGGTAGTAATAGTAAAACGACACAACAACAGACAAATGAATCAGGAAAATCAGTTTTGACGGTTACAAACCGAAGGGTCAGAGTCTGATATTCGTTATCTGAAAATATCATTTTTGACATTCAAAAAAAACGAAAAGCCCGCTTCAGGCGAACCAAAAGCGGGCTTTAAAATTTATATTTGTTGAAGGCTGGCCGGCAGGTTACATCATTCCGCCCATTCCGCCACCCATTCCGCCGCCCATTGGTGGCATAGCTGGTTTGTCTTCTTTTTCTTCAACCAACACGCATTCGGTAGTCAGGAACATTCCTGCAATCGATGCTGCATTTTCAAGCGCGATGCGGGTTACTTTGGCCGGGTCGATTACGCCAGCTTCGTAAAGGTTTTCGTAAACATCGGTGCGGGCATTGTACCCAAAATCGTTTTTGCCTTCGCTCACTTTCTGTACCACAACTGCGCCTTCTTTTCCAGAGTTGAAAACAATCTGTCGCAATGGTTCCTGAATGGCACGTTTCACGATTTCGATACCTGTGGTTTCGTCTTCGTTTTCGCCGGTCAAACCTTCGAGTGCAGCAATACTGCGGATGTAGGCAACGCCGCCACCGGGAACGATCCCTTCTTCAACGGCAGCACGGGTTGCGCTAAGTGCATCGTCAACGCGGTCTTTTTTCTCTTTCATTTCAACTTCCGATGCAGCGCCAATATACAGAACAGCAACGCCACCGGCTAATTTTGCCAAACGTTCCTGAAGTTTTTCTTTGTCGTAGTCTGAAGTCGTGGTTTCGATCTGTTTTTTGATCTGGTTTACGCGCATTTTGATGGCATCTTCTGAACCGGCGCCGGCAACAACGGTTGTTTTTTCTTTGTCAACGGTAATTTTTTCGGACTGGCCAAGCATATCCAGCGTGGCGTCTTCCAGTTTCATTCCTTTTTCTTCGGTAATTACAACACCACCGGTCAAAACGGCAAGGTCTTCGAGCATTTCTTTTCTGCGGTCGCCAAAGCCGGGAGCTTTCACTGCGCATACTTTCAGCGAACCACGCAAACGGTTTACAACCAAGGTTGCCAGCGCTTCGCCGTCAACATCTTCAGCAATAATCATTAACGGGCGGCCAGTTTGTGCCGATTGTTCAAGAATTGGCAGCATATCTTTCATCGTGCTGATTTTCTTGTCGTGGATCAGGATGAACGGATGGTCCAGGTCTGTTTCCATCTTTTCAACATTGGTCACAAAGTACGACGACAGGTAACCGCGGTCGAACTGCATTCCTTCCACAACTTCAACATAAGTTTCAGTTCCTTTGGCAGCTTCAACTGTAATTACGCCTTCTTTGTTCACCTTTTTCATGGCTTCGGCAATCAGTGCGCCGATTTCGTTATCGTTGTTGGCAGCAATCCGGGCAACCTGTTCAATTTTCTTGAAATCGTCGCCTATCTTCTGAGCCTGATTTTTGATGCTTTCGACCACTTTAATGACTGCTTTGTCGATTCCACGTTTCAAATCCATTGGGTTTGCACCGGCAGCAACGTTTTTCAACCCTACTGAAATCAACGATTGGGCAAGAACGGTGGCGGTAGTTGTTCCGTCACCAGCATCGTCGCCGGTTTTGCTGGCCACTTCTTTCACCATCTGTGCGCCAATGTTTTCGTAGGGGTTCGAAAATTCAATTTCTTTTGCAACAGTCACACCATCTTTGGTGATTTGTGGCGCGCCGAATTTCTTTTCAATAACCACGTTGCGGCCTTTTGGCCCCAGAGTAACTTTTACGGCGTCGGCCAGTTTGTCAACTCCTTTTTTCAGGAGGTCACGGGCTTCAATCTCAAATTTAATTTCTTTTGCCATTTCTATTTCTTTTTAAAATGTTAGTAATCAATTATTCAGCAATAAACAAAACATCAGTCTGCGACATCAATAGATAATCGTTTCCGTCGATGTTTAATTCTGTTCCTGAATATTTTCCGTAGAACACCATGTCGCCAATCTGAATTTCCATGGGTTCATCTTTTTTGGCCGAGCCGACCAGTACCACTTTCCCAACCTGTGGTTTTTCTTTAGCTGAATCCGGAATAATGATTCCACTAGCTGTTTTCTTTTCTGCTTCCTTTGGCTGTACCAGAATTTTGCCAGCCAGGATTTTTCCTTTTAAATCTGCCATTTTTTTGAATTATTTATTGGTTAGACATACGTTTTTCGCGTGTCCTCCTTTTGCAGATACTATGCCAAAGCGGATGAAGGCGAAAAACAGGACACGATCTTGACATTTTTTCACCTGTTATGCCCGCCAACCGGACAGATTTCCTGTAAGGCACTGAAGGCAAGTGCTTTTTGTGAGTTGGATTGAAATGTCATTGTCCGTGCCAGTCTGTCAGTAGCTTTTCCAAATCCTTAAAGTCTGCCTCCCGGTCAACCGTATGGCTGGCATTCCGTCTGAAATGAGATAAACGCCTTTTGCCGTTGTTCAGCCCCATCTGGGGCTGAGGGCGTGAGTACTCAACATCCCTCAGTTCCGCTTCACTACATTGGTGGTAATTCATATTTAGCCACACGTGGCCTAAAAATACGTTAACACGATAACCAAGGTTTCCCCCGCTGGGGGGAACGGAAAGGGGGCTTCTATTAGTAAATTTCAACGTTCGAAATAACCGGGCAAGCTTTGGAATCGCCGATTACGAGCCGCACTTTTTGTGCTTTCAGGGGTGTGAGCCGGAGGATGCGTTTGTGGCCAATGGTTGTTCCTTTTGCCACTTCCTGCCAGTTGCTGCCATTTCCAATTTCGACCTTAAAATTTTTGACCCGCTGACCAAGTTTGATGTATTCCTGAAGTACAACAAAACTGAGCAATTTTGGTTCGCCCAGGTCAATTTCAAGGCTGCCGCTGTGTTCCCGATCGTTGGTGGCCCAATAGGTTTCCTTGTTTCCGTCGGTAACCATTCCGCCGCTGTAATCGGGCGAATTGCCTCGAACGGACGAAGCTTTTACCGGCCTGTTCAAAGCCAGGTTGGTTTTAAACCGTTCATCGATCAGTTTTTTCCAGCCCATCAGCGAAGTTGAATCAATTTTATTGATCAAACCTCTTCTGTCAGGCGGAATATTCAGGATTAAATTGGCGCCCCGGCCAACCGAATTCAGGTAAATATCGAACAACTTTTCCGGAGTCTTCACCATTGAGTCTTCTTTTGCATGATAAAACCACCCCGGGCGAATGGAAACATCCACTTCTTCAGGAATCCAACTGGTGCCGTTTTCGCTTCCGGTGTTTAGTAATTCCTGAATGCCACTTTTGCCTGCATACAAAGTATCAGCCGAAATTGTGTTCCAGTTTGTTTGCCCGGCCTCACCACTTTCGTTTCCGCACCAGCGAATGTCGGGACCGGCATCGCTGAAAAAAATTACATTGGGGTCCATTTCACGCACCATTTTGAGCGTGGTTGGCCAGTCGTAATAGGTTTTACCGTCGATTTTCCGTTTTTCACGGGCGCCACCATAAAAACCGTCGCCACCGTTAGCCCCGTCGAACCACATTTCGAAAACCGGCGAATGGGCTGCAAAAAGTTCTTTCAATTGGTTGCGGTAATATTCAATGTATGAAGGTGAACCATAATCGGCACGGTTCCGGTCCCAGGGCGACAGGTAAATTCCGAATTTCAGGCCATCGGCCCGGCAGGCTTTTTCCACTTGGTCAACCACATCGCCTTTCCCGTTTTTGTATGGACTGTTTTTCACCGAGTGTTCGGTGTATTTGCTGGGCCACAGGCAAAAGCCGTCGTGGTGTTTGCAGGTCAGCACCAGGCCTTTCAATCCGGCAGCTTTGAAGGTTTTGGTCCATTGTGTCGCGTCAAGCGCTGTTGGGTTAAAAACCGATTCGCTTTCGTCGCCAAAGCCCCATTCTTTATCGGTAAAAGTGTTGGTCGTAAAATGGACGAAAGCATATTGTTCCATTTCGTGCCAGGCCAGTTGGCGATCGGTTGGCACCGGCAGAAGCGGCGCCGGAGGGGAAACTGATTTCTGACAGGCAGAAAAAACAGACAGGGAGCAGAACAAAACGATTGTAAATCCTGAAAAAGTTCGGTTCATGTAGCAAGTTAGTTTTAGATTAGTTCCTGAAAATAAAAAAGTCTTCAATGAATACACATCGAAGACTTCTGTTATGGCATGTTCAGATTTTAACCTGAAGTATTTTACTTTTTAGGAGCAGGGGCTGGCGTAGTTACAGGAGTTGAAGTTGCGCTTGAAGGAGCTGCCTGTTTTGTAGTGGCAGGAGCCGGGAAACTTGGAACCTGATTGGGATCAACAGCATTATTAATCTGATCTTCAATGGCCGATTTGGCCCCACCTTTGTTTTCACGTGGGATGAATGCAGTACCAAAAATTGAAAGAATTAATAAAGCACCGGCCAACCCCCAGGTTGCTTTTTCAAGAAAATCGTTGGTTTTGCGGACGCCCATAATCTGATTGGATGATTGAAAATTACTTGCCAGGCCACCACCTTTTGAGTTTTGAACCAACACAATCAAAATTAGCAAGATACAAACGATGAATAATAAAACGGTGATCAGTGTGTACATTTTATTTGTATTAATTGTTCATTAAATTTTTGATTTTCTCAATCTGAGCGGCAAAGTAAGTACTTTTTTCCGGATATTTCAAACTTAATTTCTCAAATATCTGGACCGCTTTTTTGTAATAACCCTGTTGTGCATAAATGGTTGCCAGCGTTTCGGTAATCAGTTCGTCGGCCTCGGCGGCAGGTTGTTCCGGTTCGTTTGACGAACCTGCGGCCTCGACAGGGGGCATTTTTGGTTGAGCTTCCAGAAATTTGTCGATCAGCCTGAATTTTTTATCGGCTTGCTGTTGGATCGAACGGGCAACTTCGCCCATATCTTCCAGCGGTTTTTCTTCCGGTTCGAGCCGGTATTCAGTGGGATAAAAAAGCTTGCCAAAATCATTTTCTTCTGCATCCTCATCCATTGTTTCTGCCCCGGCCCTCTTGTCCTGTTCGTTCAGGAAAAGGTACAGTTTCCGGCGGTCGAGTACCCTGATGGCGCCGTTAATCAATTCCTGTTCAAAGTCGGGGCTGTTCAGGTTTTTCAGGTTTTTCAGGTAAAGTATCCAGGCCGTTTCAAATGCCGGATAACGATCGGTCAACTCTTTCAGGAGTGGAAGCGTTTCCCGGTCTAATTTTTCGGGAGCCTGAATAAACTGAAGGATCTGATTGGCTGTCATGGTTACCAGTTTGCGACGGATGCGTTAAAAATATCGTCAGTCAGCTTATCCACGATTTCGGGCACAAGCTGGTCTTCAACCGAGCTGAGTGCATTGGTGCTGTCGAAATCGCCGTAAGCGGTGAAGGTTTTTTCCCAGTCTTTTTCGTGATTTTTGTTGTTGGTAAATTTAACCTTCACGGTAATGGTCAACCTGTTTTGGGCGGCCAAATCGCCTTGCGAAATATTGATCGGTTTCACGTCGTAATCGGTAATCTGGCCCGAAAATTCCAGATCTCCATTATCCTTGATCTCATTCAGGGAGGTTTGTTTGATCAGTTTATTTTCCAATCCCTTTACGCCCTGGGTAAATTCCTGGCTCAGGTTCGGGTTTACGAGCCTGGCCCGGTTAGGGAAATAGTAAACCGAAAAAGTTTTTACGGTCGGCTCAATGGAGGCCCCGGTAAATGAATAGCTGACTTTGCAGGCCGTAAAAATAACGGCCATCATCAGCGCATAGAACAGGATGAGTATTCGGCTTCTTGACTTCATAAATTATTCGATGTCGTATTCTTTGATTTTTCGGTACAATGTGCGTTCGGAAATGCCCAGTTCGCGGGCCGCATATTTCCGTTTGCCCTTGTGTTTTTCGAGCGCTTTTCGGATCATTTCAATTTCCTTGTCTTCGAGCGAAAGCGATTCTTCAACAAATTCTTCGGTGTCCAGAATGTTTTCGTGAACAGCCGGTTTAATGTTTACGCGGGTTGGCGCGGGTTGGTCGGGCACATAACTTCCGCTTTCGTTCTGATAAAGTTTCCGGATGAGCTGGTCGTTTTCGGGACGGGCACCGGCAACGGAAGCTTCGTTCTGAAGAATATCGTGAACCAGCTTTTTCAGGTCGTTCATGTCTTTTTTCATGTCGAACAAAATCTGGTAGAGGATCTCACGTTCCGAAGAAAAAGTTTTCTCGTCGATGGAATGGTACAGGGCCGGGAGCTTGCTTTCTGCATGGAGCGGAATGTAATTTTGCAGCGTTTTTGAGTCAATAATCCGGTCTTTTTCGATGATCGAAATCTGTTCGGTAATGTTTTTCAACTGGCGGACGTTTCCGGGCCAATCGTAACCAAGCAGGACTGAAACCGCATCGTTGTCGAGCCTGATGGTAGGCATCCGGTATTTTTCGGCAAAGTCGGACGCAAACTTGCGGAATAGCAAATGAATATCTTCGAGCCGGTCGCGCAGGGGCAACACGCGGATGGGTACCGTGTTCAGGCGGTAAAAAAGATCTTCCCTGAATTTTCCTTTTTCAATGGCTTCCGAAATGTTTACGTTGGTAGCCGCAACCACTCGCACATTGGTTTTCAGCACTTTCGACGAGCCCACTTTCATAAATTCGCCGGCTTCGAGCACGCGGAGCAAACGGACCTGTGTCGAGAGCGGCAGTTCGCCAATTTCGTCCAGGAAGATGGTCCCGCCATCGGCTTCTTCAAAATAACCTTTTCGGTCGGCCAGTGCACCGGTGAACGATCCTTTTTCGTGCCCGAAAAGCTCGGAATCGATGGTCCCTTCAGGAATTGCACCACAGTTTACGGCAATGTATTTGCCATGTTTGCGCGTCGAAAACTGGTGGATAATCTGCGGAAATGACTCCTTCCCTGTCCCGCTTTCACCGGTAATCAATACCGAAAGGTCGGTTGGGGCAACCTGTACCGCAATTTCTATCACACGCCGTAAACCGGGCGAGTTGCCAATAATTCCAAATCGTTGTTTTATTTCCTGAACATCCATTTTTAGGACAATATGTTTAGCTTTGCAAAATTACTATTTTAACAATTAAGTGCCGTCTAAAATTAAATTAACTTTGATTTCAACGCCTTTGGCTACATCTGTTTTAACATCATTTAGCTTTTATGCCTGAAATCAGCAACGAATATCAGCAATGAATTTTATCGGAATTATCCCGGCCCGTTACCAGTCAACCCGTTTCCCCGGAAAACCGCTTGCGATGCTTGGCGGCAAACCGATCGTCCAGTGGGTTTACGAAAATGCAAAAAAATCGCTCGGTTCGGTTTATGTTGCAACCGACGACGAGCGTATCTTCCAGGCCGTCAATGCTTTTGGCGGAAAAGCAGTTTATACTTCGCCCAATCACCAAAGCGGGACCGACCGTTGCGCCGAGGCTGCCCAAAGAATTGCGGAGGAACTGAAATTTGATGTGGTCGTCAACATTCAGGGCGACGAACCATTTATCAGGCCCGAACAGGTTGAAAGCCTGAAATCCTGCTTCATTTCCCCGGAAACAGAAATTGCCACCTTAATCAAGCCCATTGCCAATTCGGCTGAAATTACCAACATCAACCGTCCCAAAGTGGTGATCAACAAAAATCAGGAAGCCCTGTATTTCAGCCGTTCGCCCATCCCGTTTGTGCGCGATGCCCCGCCTGAAGAATGGCTGCTCCGGAATAAATTTTACAGCCACATTGGCCTGTACGCCTACCGGTTCGACATTTTGCTCGAACTGACCCGGTTGCCGGTTGGCATTCTGGAAAAAGCCGAATCGCTCGAACAACTGCGCTGGCTCGAAAACGGCTACCGCATTAAAACGGCAGAAACTTCGTACGAAAATATCGGCATCGACACTCCGGAAGATCTGGAGGAAGCCCGCAAATTCCTGATAACCTGAAAAATCTGAAAATTTGAAGTTAAAAAAATCGCAGTTTACAGAAAAAACACTGAGACTGAGACTGAACACTGAACACTTTTTTATGAGATTTACTAAAATGCACGGTCTGGGCAACGATTTCATTTTTATCGAAAACCCTGACAATCAGGAAATGGATTATTCGTCATTGGCCATCCGCTGGTGCCACCGTCAACTGGGCATTGGCGCCGACGGGATTGTGGCCGTTTTGCCTTCGGAAGTGGCCGATTTGCGGATGCGCATCGTGAATGCCGACGGCAGCGAGGCCAACATGTGCGGCAATGCCATCCGCTGCTTTGCCCGTTATGCTTACGAAAGGGGACTGGTCAAATCAGAAAAATCAAGGATTGAAACTTTTGCAGGCATCATTGTTCCGGAAGTAATTATCAGGAACGGAAAGGTTGATTCGGTGCGTGTAAACATGGGAAAACCCAATACAGCGCGGCAGTTTATACCCATGATGGGAACCGAGAAGGAAGCTGTTCAGGTGCCGGTTCAGGTACTCGGGCAACAATTTTTCCTGACCAGTTTGCTGATGGGCGTACCTCATTCCATTGTTTTTGTTGATGATGTCAACTCGTTTGAGTTGGAGAAATTTGGCCCGATGATTGAAAAACATCCGCTTTTTCCGAAAGGCACAAATGTCAACTTTGTGGAAGTGGTGAACAACGAACGGATCAAGCTTCGGACCTGGGAGCGGGGTGCCGGGGCAACACTGGCCTGCGGAACAGGCAGTTGCGCGTCGGCAGTTGCTTCAGCAATAAACGAACTGACCGGTCGCCACGTTTTCGTTGAACTGAAATACGGGCAACTCGAAATTGAATGGGCTGAAGACGGTACCGTTTTTATGACCGGTCCCGCCGAGGAAAGTTTTTCAGGAGAATTTGATTTTTAAACCACCTCAATCCCATTCCCGGCGAGCAATTCGAGGCTCAAGTCACGAAGTTTGTATTTCTGAATTTTGCCGCTGGCAGTCATCGGAAATCCGTCGACAAAAAAGATAAACTGCGGAATTTTAAAGTGGGCAATTTTTCCCCGGCAGAATTCCTGGATTTCTTCTTCGGTCAGTTGTTTCCCGGCTTTTAGCTTGACGAACGCACCAACCTGCTCGCCGTATTTTTTGCTGGGTACACCAACCACTTCAACCGCCTCGACTTCAGGCATGTTGTAAATGTAATTCTCGATTTCACGCGGGTAAATATTTTCGCCTCCGCGGATGATCATGTCTTTTATCCGCCCGGTAATCCGGTAAAAACCTTCAGCCGTTTTAACGGCCAGGTCGCCTGAATGCAGCCATCCATCGGCATCAATTACTTTGGCGGTGGCTTCAGGGTTGTTGTAATAGCCTTTCATCAGGTTGTAGCCGCGGCAGCAAATTTCGCCCTGTTCTTCGGGCGCACATTCCTGCCCGGTTTCCGGATTAAAAACTTTCACTTCTACATTGGGAAACTCAAAACCTACCGTTGTGGCACGCACTTCCGGAGAATTGTGGGCGCGGGTGGCTGTCATTCCCGGCGAAGTTTCGGTCAGGCCGTAAACGATGATGATGTCTTTCATGTGCATTTTTTGCATCACCTGGTTCATGGTTTCGATGGGGCAAAGCGAACCGGCCATGATCCCCGTCCGCAGCGAACTCAAATCGAACATGTTGAACATCGGATGGTTGAGTTCGGCAATGAACATGGTTGGCACACCGTGCAGGGCGGTACATTTTTCTTTTTCTACGGAAGCAAGTACCATCAGCGGATCGAAATTTTCGACCATCACCATTGTAGCTCCATGCGTGATGACCGAGCAAAGGGCGAGCACGCACCCGAAACAATGGAACAGCGGCACGCAAACCAGCAACCGTTCGTTGTGGGTAAAACGCATACATTCGCCTGCGGCAAACCCATTGTTCAGGATATTGTGGTGCGAAAGCATGACCCCTTTCGGAAACCCGGTTGTGCCTGAAGTGTATTGCATGTTGACCACATCGTGGCAACTGATGTTTTCTTTGATTTGTTCGAGTTCGATGTCGTCGATGTGGCTTCCGAGCAGGATGAGTTCCGAAGTGTTGTACATGCCCCGGTGTTTCTGCGGCCCGATGAAGATGATATTTTTGAGTTTCGGAAATTTTTCGCTTTTCAGGTTGCCGCGCTGACTGCTTTTCAGTTCAGGCACCAGGTCAAAGACCATGCCCACATAATCGCTGTCGCGGAACCCGTCGATCAGGCAAAGTGTATTTAAATCGGCATTCTGAATGAGGTATTCGAGTTCTGATGTTTTGTAATTTGTGTTTATGGTAACCAGCACAGCGCCAATTTTGGCTGTGGCAAACATAAAAGTCAGCCAGTCGGGAACATTGTTGGCCCAGATGCCCACCTTGTCGCCGGGCCTGATGCCAATGTAAAGCAAGCCTTTGGCAAGTTGGTCAACCCGTTCGTTAAATTCCGAGTAGGTGAAACGCAAATTGCGGTCGGCATAAACCATAAATTCCCTGTCGGGGGCTTCAATGGCGTACTTTTCCAATAATTCGCCGAGCGTAAAATCAAGTAGCTGCATGATTCAGGTTTTCGGAATGGGTTGAAAATTAAAAAGGTGCGTAAACGACAGCAAGTATTTTTGCAGGTTGCTGACTGCCTGCATGGACATTGTGCATCACGATGGAATCCAGGTAAATGCTGTCACCTTTGGTCAGGTTAAAGACTTCTTTTCCGTAATTGATCTCCACTTCGCCTTCGAGAACAAAAATAAATTCTTCGCCTTCGTGCGACGAAAGCATGTAATCGGATTGAAGGCCGGGCTCAATGTCAACAATGAATGGTTCCATGTTTCTTCCGGCCTTGTCGTATGCCAGTGAAAAAAAGTTCAGGTGCTCGCGCGATTCACTCGCCTGTGATGTAAACCTGACGCCTTGATGGTATTCTCCTGAACGGACGACAACCGGCCCGAAAGAATCGCTGTCGTCGAGAAAAGTACCCAGGCGCACACCCAAAGCACGGGCAATTTTAATCAGCGGGGCAAGCGATGGGACGTTTTTTTCCTGCTCAATTTTCTGAACCATTGAGCGTTCAATCCCACTGCGTTCGGCCAGCTCATCCAGACCGACATTTTTCATTTCACGAATCTGCCTGATTTTTTCACCAACGGATTTTTCAGTTGTCATATTCGGGGGCTTTTAAGGTAGCAATACACAAAATTAGATTTATTTTGGCACCACACAAACCTGAACGAAATGAATTTTCGGAAGATCCAATTTCGGGAAAACTGACGGAAATGTCTGGTAATACTTATCGTTGCACAGAATTTTCAGGATTGTTTTTGGTGGCGGTACTCGACCCGGAGCATCAACAGGAGCAAAAGTACGATGCAAACAATCGCCCGTACCGAATAAATGGTGGCCAGCAACCCCTTGCTCGACAAAAGGGCAAGCATCGGAGCCAGCAACATGCCTGTCCAGATCAGAAATGATTCGCTGTTTTCGCGGGTTTTCCATAAACGGCTCACCACCGGGAAATAGGCAATAACCAGGATCCCCTGCGTGAGGGCATGGGTCACAAAATGATTTTTGGTGATGAACCAAAATAGCAGGATGAGCAAAACCGCGATCAGGCAGCCTGTATCGAACCGGCTGAATCGGGTGGAGTGGTCGCCAAACAGGATAATGGCCAGCGTGACGGTGGCTGTCAGCGCCAGGTCGGTTGTATTTAAAATGTTATCCCAGAAGCTGAACTGACCCGATTCGATGTAGGTAATCATGCTGATTCCGACCGCAATGGTGAAAAAAATCCACATGGCCAGCGCCGGTTTAATTTTTTGCCGATAAGTGAGCCAGCTATACCAGCCGGTGATGGCCAAATTCAGGATTGACACACTAACGATTGAAAATTGTCGGACCAGGATTTCCTGCATAAACCAGATGATTAAAAATGTGCTTCAGGATGCAAGTATAATCGAAAATTTGGAATTTTTATCATCCGTTTTTGCTGACGAATTGTACCTTTAGCCGATATTTTAATTCCTCAAAAACACAACATGTCAACATTTATAAACGAGTCGGAAATTGCCCGGATACTGGAAGAAAACAAAAAACCAGATTCAAAAAAAGTCAGCGAAATACTGAATAAAGCCAAAGAAATGAAAGGCCTCAGCCTGGACGATGTCGCCGTTTTGACCAGCATCGAAGATCCGATGCAACTTTTTGAACTTTTTGAAACGGCCAATCATGTGAAGGAATTCATTTACGGGAAACGGCTGGTCATATTTGCCCCGCTTTACATTTCGAACATGTGCGCCAACGAGTGCACCTATTGCGCCTTCCGTGCGAAAAACAAAGCGATTGTGCGCCGGGCACTCAACCAGGACGAGATCAGGCGTGAAACTGAAATCCTGGTTCAGCAGGGACACAAGCGGATTTTAATGGTAGCCGGGGAATCGTACCCCAACCAGGGGTTTCAGTATATTCTTGATTCGGTCGCATCGATTTACGAAGCCAAAATTGGAAATGGCGAAATCAGACGGGTCAATGTGAATATTGCGCCGCTCGAAATTCCTGAATTCAAGTTGCTGAAGGAGGCCAAAATCGGGACCTTCCAACTTTTTCAGGAAACATACCACCGCGAAACATATAAAAATGTTCATCTGGGAGGCAAAAAGCGGGATTACGATTATCGGGTCACCGCGCTTCACCGGGCCATGGAAGCCGGTATTGAAGATGTCGGCATTGGCGTGCTCTTCGGGCTGCACGATTACCGGTTCGAATTGCTGGCCCTGATGCAGCACATTGGCGAGCTCGAAACCGTGTTTGGCGTCGGGCCCCACACCATCAGTGTCCCACGGCTCGAACCCGCAGTTGGGTCCGAAATTGCTTCCCACCCGCCGTTTGCCATCCCCAACCTCGAATTCCGGAAAATAATAGCCATTCTGAGGCTTGCGGTTCCCTACACGGGAATTATCATGTCAACCCGCGAAACAGCCCAATTGCGGCGCGAAACTTTTGCGCTCGGCGTTTCGCAGATTTCGGCCGGGAGCCGCACCAATCCGGGTGGTTACAGCGATGCGCTGCACGAAGCCGACGGCAGCCAGTTCTCGCTGGGCGACCACCGTCCGCTCGATGAAGTTATCCGCGATGTGGCCGAAATGGGCTATATCCCATCGTTTTGCACCGGCTGCTACCGGCTCGGACGAACCGGGCAGGATTTTATGGACCGCGCCAAGCCGGGCGACATCAAGAACCATTGCAACCCGAATGCCGTTTCAACTTTCATGGAGTACCTGATGGATTATGCTTCGTACGAAACCCGCCTGATTGGTGAAAACCTGATCGACGACGTAATCAGTTCGATGCACGGTGTTGCCCGCGACCGTGCAATTTTGTTGCTCGAAAAGGTGAAAAAAGGCCAGCACGATATGTACTGCTGAAAATTTTTAGTGATCGGTTGCAGTAACCTGATTTCAGGAAAGGGAAAAGTGTTCAGTCTCAGTGTTCAGTTTTCAGAAAAGTGTTGAATGATCGTTTTTACCATGAAAGCATTAAATATCAATGACTTCTGGCTTTGGCATGAGCTCAGCCGAACAGGAAGGCGTGACGACGAAAGCCTGTGATGAAAGGCCCCAAAGGACAAGCCGCATCCAGAAATTGAATCAAGTTGTTTGCGCCACAATAAAAACATAGAATTAAAATAACCTCATAAAACCAAACTCAATTTCATGTCAAAATTCCGAATCGAATCTGATCTTTTGGGAAACAAAGAAATTTTTGCCGATTCAATGTGGGGAATCCATACCGTTCGTGCGCTGGAAAATTTCAAAATATCCGGAAAGCCGGTCCATCCTGAGCTGGCAAAAGCTTACGGGGCTGTTAAACTGGCCTGTTTCCTGACAAACAAACAACTCGGTTTTTTTCCTGAAAATCAGAAGTCTGATGCCCTCGATCGGGCCTGCACGGAAATGTCGGAAGGGCTTTTGTCACGGTTTGTGGTGGTTGACAGTTTGCAAGGCGGCGCCGGAACCTCAACCAACATGAACGTGAACGAAGTAATTGCCAACCGGGCGCTCGAAATTTCGGGGAAAGGACTTGGCAACTATTCATTTATTTCCCCTCTCGACGATGTGAACCTGCACCAATCGACCAACGACACCTATCCAACAGCGCTTAAAATTGCTGCCATCCGCATGATCCGCCAACTTGAAAAATCGGTACTGAAGCTTCAGGAAGCCTTTCAGGACAAGGAAAAGGAATTTGCTTCAGTCGTTAAAATTGGGCGGACACAACTTCAGGATGCCGTTTTAACCACCCTGGGGCGCGAAATGGGCGCTGATGCAGAGGCTTTCAACCGCGACCGGTGGCGGCTTTCGAAATGCGAAGAGCGGTTGCGGGTGGTCAACCTGGGCGGAACAGCCATCGGGACCGGACTGGGCGCCCCCCGCCAGTTTATTTTCAGGGTGGTTGACCAATTGCGCGAAATTACCGGGATTGGGCTGGCCCGTGCCGAAAACCTGATCGACAATACCCAAAACGCCGATGTTTTTGCTGAAGTTTCGGGAATGTTGAAAGCATGCGCAGTCTCGCTCCTGAAAATCAGCAACGATTTGCGGATGATGGCCAGTGGCCCCGATGCCGGGCTGGCAGAAATTATTCTTCCTGAAAAACAGGCCGGGTCTTCGATTATGCCGGGCAAAGTTAACCCGGTTATCCCTGAAGCTGCGGCACAGGCAGCAATCCTGGCCATGGGGCACGACCTGGTTATCGCGCAGGCAGCATCGGCAGGAAACCTGGAATTGAACCAGTTTATGCCACTCATCGCCCATTCGTTGCTCGAAAGCATTGATTTGCTGACCAATGCCTGCAACATGCTCCGAACCCATTGCATTTCAGGAATGAAAGCCAACGAAGCGCAATGCCGGAAAAATGTACAGAATTCAACCGCCTTGATTACCGCGCTGATTCCGGTAATTGGCTACGAAAAAGCCAGTGAACTGGCAAAAAAAGCAAAAGTTGAAGAAAAATCCCTGAGGGAAGTCGTTTTGGCTTCAGGATTTATAAATGAGCTGGAATTGAATAACTTAATAAGTCCTGAAGCTGTAAATCAGTTGGGATCGAAATGATTTCCGGGTGTCTTATTTATAATTATTCTAAATAATTGTTAACAGATTTTGCAAACTCCGAAAATATTTCTAGTTTGGCATTGGATTTCATATTAACTACTAAAATTTTGAAAACATGAAAAAATTAGCGATGGTATTGGCCCTGGCATTTACGATGGGTCTTGCTGCCTCAACGGTCAATGCTTCAACAGGAACTAAAGACAAAAAGGCAAAGACTGAGTGCACCTCAAAAGACAAAAAAGGTTGCTGCAAGAAAGATGGAAAAGCTTGTTGCTCGAAAGCTGCAAAAACCGATTCTTCGGCTAAAGAAACCAAGTAAACTTTTTTGGAAGATTCAAAATAAACAGATTGGACTGGCGTTGCCGGTCCTTTTTGTTTTCAGGAAGTATTCTGCTGAATCAGAAAAATCAGTTCCTGGGTTTGCCGGCCTTCGCTTTAACTGGCGCCCCTTTCGCTGGCGCTTTCTTAATCGGTTCCTTTTCTGGCCGGGGTTTTTCCTTCTCAGGTTCGTGCCTGTTTTTCCCGATTGATTTTCGGAAATCCCAGGGCAGGTTGTAATAAAGAGAATAGGTGAAATCGAGGTTAAAACTTTTGGCCGCCTTACCGTAGCCCGGAATAAAATAAACATCGGGAAGGCCAATGTTTTTGTTGCTGAGCTTCACTTTTCCGCGTACGGTCCAGCCCATGTAGAAGTTGTGCAGGACCTCGCCTTTGATGCCGATCAGGAATTCGGCCCAATGTGAAAAATACCGCTGGTTTCCAAAACTCCCGCTAACCGGCCCCCAGTAAGAGTTGATCAGGTAACGGTTGACCTGTTGGTTGGCCAGGCTAAATCCGTAGCGCAACCCACCAAACAGAATGTTTTTGTCGTTTTTATTTTCAGCCTGAAGGAAGTTGTAGTCAATCCCGATGCGCGAATAACTTCCTTTGGCGGCATAATCAATGTAGTAGGTATTTACTTTCATGTACTCGTAGCCCGATTCGAAAACCGGGAATAAATTCGGCCAGAGTTCCATGTCAACCGAAAATTCTGAACCATAGCGGTCGCCTTTGGTCCACAGGTTCTGAAACGGACGGGTCACATCCACACCCAGCCTGATGCCGCTCATCCTGATGTAATTATCAGACCGTTTGGGCTTTTTCTTTTTCTCGGGTTCCTTCTGCCCGAAGCTAATTGCCGCCAGCAGACAAAGGGCGAAGGTAAAACTTAATATTCTCATGCCAGTTAATTGTTACCAGGCTATCGCTAATTTGAAGTAAATTAATACGGTGGTGCGTATATTGAAGAGCCCGTAATTTGTATTCGTAATAAAATCCGGTTTCCATCGAAGCGTACTTTTGTGTGGTTCCGTGCACGATGGTCAGTGTGTCGGTTACCGAATCGAATTTCATTTGGAACCTGGTTGTATCTTTTGTTGAAAGGGGCAGCAAAAAGGAACTTTCGCTGGTTGGTTTTATCCAAATACTGTCGAGCCCAATCCCCCTGACCGTGACTGTTGGCGAAATCGCCAATTCGGTGGATGAATTCAGGAGCGAGACCTGGATGAATGCCTGTGGGGGTGCTTCATAAACTTCTTTGCAGGCCGACGTCAGGATCAGGAAACTGAAAAAATATACGAACCGCTTCATTCAATCGCTTTTTTTTGAAAGCCGTAAAGGTAGATATATTCGCTTGGATTTGGTAAACGAGGTCAATTTTTTACAGGTTTTCAGCCCGACAGGGTTTCGAAACCCGCCGGGTTTGACAACTCTCCGCCGATTGTCATTCCCGAAATTTAAATATCTTTGCGCCAAATCAGACCGGAGCAGTTGATTAATAAGGTTTTTAGAAAATTCAGGAATGAAGAACATACGTAATTTTTGCATCATTGCGCACATCGATCATGGGAAAAGTACACTGGCCGACAGGTTGTTGGAATATACCAAAACCGTTGAGGGCCGTGACATGCGCGCCCAGATCCTCGACAGCATGGACCTCGAACAGGAACGTGGAATAACGATTAAGAGCCACGCCATCCAGATGTTGTACACCTTTCAGGAACAGGAATATACACTGAATCTGATTGATACTCCCGGACACGTTGATTTTTCGTACGAAGTTTCACGCTCGATTGCAGCCTGCGAAGGCGCTTTGCTCATCATCGACTCCACTCAGGGAATTCAGGCACAAACCATCTCGAACTTATATCTGGCTATCGAACACGATCTGGAAATTATTCCAATCCTGAATAAAATGGACCTGGATAATGCCATGCCCGAAATTGTTGAAGACCAGATTATGGGGCTGATTGGGTGCAAACGCACCGATATTATCCGTGCCAGCGGAAAAACAGGCATGGGAATCGATGAAATTCTGGAGCGCATCGTGAACGTGATCCCCGAACCACAGGGAAAAGCCGATGCGCCGCTTCAGGCCCTGATCTTCGACTCGGTTTTTAATCAGTTTCGTGGAGTGATTGCCTATTTTAAAGTGGTTAACGGTTCGATCAGAAAGGGCGATCAGGTCAAATTTGTGAATGCCTCCAAAGAATATATCGCCGATGAAATTGGCGTACTCAAGCTGGGCATGTTCGAACGGCAGGAACTAAAAACCGGCGATGTGGGCTATGTAATTTGTAATATTAAAACAGCCCGCGAAGTAAAAGTCGGCGACACCATAACACATACCAAAGCTCAATGTGACAAGGCAATAGCCGGGTTCGAGGAAGTGAAACCAATGGTTTTTGCCGGTGTTTACCCCATCGACTCAGACGATTATGAAGACCTCCGTTCGGCTATGGATAAACTGCAGTTGAACGATGCGTCACTCACCTACGAGCCCGAATCGTCGGCAGCGCTCGGATTTGGCTTCCGCTGCGGCTTCCTGGGTTTGCTGCACATGGAAATCGTTCAGGAACGGCTCGACCGCGAATACGACATGAACGTGATTACCACCGTTCCCAACGTGTTGTATCATGTGCACACCACCAAGGGCGAAACCATAAACGTGTATAATCCATCCGGACTTCCGGCCACCACGACCATTGACGATATCGACGAACCTTTTATCCGCGCCAACATTATCACAGCTTCCGATTATATCGGGCCGATCATGACTTTGTGTCTCGATAAACGCGGAATACTCCTGAAACAGGATTACCTGACAACCGACCGCGTGGAAATGGTGTTCGACCTTCCGCTGGGCGAAATTGTATTCGACTTTTACGATAAACTGAAAAGTATCTCGAAAGGATACGCGTCGTTCGATTACCACATGCTCGACTTTCGCCCGGCCAAACTTGTTCGGCTTGATATTTTGCTGAACGGCGAAATGGTGGATGCGCTTTCGACTTTGATTCACTTCGACAATGCGTATAATTTTGGGCGCCGGATGTGCGAGAAGCTGAAAGAACTGATTCCGCGGCAGCAGTTCGACATTGCCATTCAGGCAGCCATCGGCGCAAAAATCATCGCCCGCGAAACGGTCAAAGCCGTGCGAAAAGACGTGACTGCCAAATGTTACGGCGGCGACATCACACGAAAACGCAAGCTGCTCGAAAAGCAGAAGAAGGGAAAGAAACGCATGAAACAGGTCGGCAATGTGGAGGTTCCGCAAAATGCGTTTTTGGCCGTGCTGAAACTGGACTAGAACGTGTTACTCAGCGGGTGACTTAAAGTACTCAGCGGGTGACTTTGAGTCACCCGCTGAGTATTCAAAAAACGTATTGTAAAGGTCTCCTCGTTTCAGGAGGCTTTTTTGTTTTAATTTTGAACCATTCAGTTTCGTTCAATTTGTTATAAATACCTGACCCGATGAAATCCTGTTCGCTGAAAAACTTCCGGAAGAAGTCTGCAGCTTTGTTTGTTCTTTTTAGCCTGATGTGTTTTTGGCAAGGCCTTAAAGCTCAACCCTTCCCGTTTCGAATTGTGGGATACGTTCCCAACTGGATTGATGTGGTTGCTTTTGCGAACAACTTCAATTATTCAAGGGTTACTCATTTGAACTTTGCGTTTCAGAATCCGGACGCATCGGGGAATTTTACCGAAAGTAACGACGGACTGACCACACTGGTGACGAAGGCGCATCAGAATAAAGTAAAAGTACTCATCTCGGTGGGCGGCGCTTCTTCGGCAAACGACCCGTTAAAGACAAATTATCAAAACCTGATTTCGACGGCTGATAAAAGGGCAGTTTTTATTTCAAAGATTCTGGTTTATCTGAAAACCTACAAACTTGACGGACTTGATCTGGATGAGGAAGGACCCGCCATTAATACCAATTATGCGGCATTTGTGAAACAACTTTCCGATTCGTTAAAATCCAGAAGTTTACTGTTTTCGGCGGCTGTCGGGTGGGGCAGCGAAAATATTCCGAACCCGGCTTTTCAGTATTTCGATTTCATCAACCTGATGGCGTACGACCTGACCGGAAGCTGGGACATAAGCCATCCGGGCCAGCATTCGCCTTACTGGTATGCACAAAAAATGATTAACGATTATAAAAGCAGGGGCGTTGGTAAAGAAAAAATTTGCCTGGGCGTTCCGTTTTATGGGTATGGATTTTATAAAAAGTCGGGTAGTTTTTCGTACAAGCAGATTTTGGCATCCTATCCCGATGCGTGGAGTACCGATAAGGTGAGCGACACCATCTATTACAACGGGATGAACACCATCTGGCGAAAAACAAAGCTGGCCCTTTCTGAAGCTTCAGGAGTGATGATCTGGGAACTGTCGGGTGATGCGACGGGCGACAAATCGTTGCTTAAAGTCATTTCGTCAACCGTTGATACGGCGAAGGTTCTTAATTCCGCCAGATACTTAGCATCCGGAAATATTAAAGTTTTTCCCAACCCGGCAGGAGACTATTTGTTTGTTGAGAATCTTTCTTCAGAAAAAGCGGGAGTCATCCGAATATACTCTGTTCTCGGAGACCTTGCGAAATCTCAGCAGGTTGGGCTAGTCCATGATTCGCCAATTACTGTTGAAATCTCAGAACTGAAAAGCGGAACTTATATTTGTAATATTTTGGTTTCGGGGGAAGAACGTGCTATTGAATTTATCAAAAAGTAGAACATTTTAATAATCCCGCAAATGAATCATTTGGCGGTTATACCCAGCGAAAATGCCGACTCCATTGGTTATGTTTGAATAAACTTCAATAACCGAAGCGAACGGATTGTCTTTGGTTTCCACTTGTTTAATGTATGTTTTCTGGTACTTGTAATAATCTTCACTCATTCCCGTTACCTCAAGCCAGTATTCTTCTTTAAAGTCGGGTTGACTTCCTTTGTTCAGCACCGGAATGTAAGTAACAAACAGGCTTACGTCTTTCAATCCTTGATATTCGCCCACGACATTCCAGATGTCTTTTGAAACATTGTTAAACCCAAGGCTGTTCGAAAACAGGTAGCCCGATTGAAAGGAGTCGTCATATCGGGTGGTTACTTTTATTTCTTTTAAATTCGAAATAGCTATTTCGTCACCATTGAAAGGAAGTTCATATCTCTTACCGATCTCATAGATTCTCCGACTATGTTGATAGTAGCTCATACTCACACCGATCAATTTTCCCAGTTCACTTAAATAATCTTCGGAAAATTTCTTCTCACGCAGGGCTAATATGGTTTCTTTAGTCACCATATATCTTAAATATCCCCATTTAGTATTGAAAGTAGATAACCTGAAACGAACGAAATTGGGCTGGTCGTTCCCTTTAATCTTGAAATCTGTGGCCATAACCATGTAGTCACTCAGGTTGGCGTTCGAGAAATAAGTGGTTTTCTGTGTTGAGGGCTTTATATCGGAAATGACTGGTCTTGCAGGGATTGAGCTTTGGGCAGTGATTGTTTTTCCTTTGGAATCGCGGATAACCAGTTGATATTGAATTCTGCTTATTGGTTTCTCATTCGAACCATAAACACCATCTTTGGAATATTCCAGATGAATTGTGTCTTTATTATCAGGAACAATGGAAACACGGGCATCATCAACATAAGTGTCTGATTGGTCGCCATACGGTTTGACTCGCGTTAAGGTAACTTTCCAGACCTCATCTTCTGAAAAGAGGCAGTTTACAACCAGTGTCTGATCCGGTTTTTCATAAGACAGCTCTAAATCTTTGGTACAGGAAACCATCAGGGAAAAAAGTATAAGAATATAATTTTGTTTCATGGCTGAGGGATTAAAAAGCCACCTCCAAACCTCCCCCGAAGGGTGAGGCTTAAAATAGCAATCGCGCTTGCTTCTGGCTTTATGTTCACTTATATAGGTTTGCATGGGTTTATCGCTTTTGGATTTGATTAACGGATAGCTAAAAACTGATACGGTAACTGATTGACGGAATGATGGGGAACAACGAGAATTGTTTCAGCCCGGTAGTGCCGTCGGGTCGGATTTTGGCATAGACCATGAACGGGTTTTGCCTTGAATACACATTGTAAACACTTAGCGACAGCTCTTTCTTCTTTCCGTATGCTTCCCATTCTTTGGTAAACCCGATGTCCAACCGGTGGTACGCAGGCAAACGCACCCCATTAATCCTGGGATAATACTGGATTCGATCGGTGTTAATGGGATTGCCTGTAAAAAGATCAGTAGTTTCATTGTTCAGGTTATTAGGGAACCCGGAATAGTCGAGCCCGGAATAGGTAGCCGGAGCCCCCGATTGATAAGTCCACGTTGCCGAAGCCGACCAGTCGTTGCTTAATTTCATGATGATTCCCAGATCGAGCTTGTGTCGCCGGTCGTACTGATAGGGAAACCAACGGCCTTTGTTGATGTCGTCAAATTTTCGTTCGTTCCAGGCGAGAGTATATCCCATCCAGCTTTCCAGCCTCGAATTACTGTATCGAACTTCAGTTTCCAGTCCCCAGGCACGTCCTTTCCCAGTTGTAATCTTTTGCTCCCAATTTTGGTCAACATCCAGAATCCCATCGCCTTCGGTGAAAGAGATGACATGGTCGAGCTGCTTATAATAAGCTTCGGTAGAGAGTTTAAACCCGGGACGAATTGTTTTTTTTATACCGATGGAGACGATATCCGAAGTCTCGGGCCGTATCAGTTTGGTCGAAGGAACCCAAATATCAGTAGGTAAACCTACGTTGCCATTCGACAAAAGATGAATGGGTTGGGTCAATACCGCGTAGGAAGCCTGGTAGCTCGTGTTTTCGTTTGGCCTGAATGTTAAACTGAAACGAGGTTCAACGGCGAAATATGTTTTTTGGTTGTGAATGGTGTAAAATGCGTTACGCAAACCCGTCGTAAAACTTAACTTCTGGCCAAGAGCGATTTTTTTATCTATATAAATTCCGTAATCCAGGCTCGATATTTCTCCGCTCGAATATTTATCGGTTCCTTCGTTTCTGGCGACCTGTTGTTTGCCGGGCAAATAATTGTTGGCATTGGCAAACAGTCCGACCTGAAATGGAAGGTTGGATTTGCCGTAAACATCAAGATCGGTTTTCAGGCCAACCGTTTGGATATGCGATTGATATTCGAGACTGAAGACACTTTTTGAAATATCGCTGCCAACAACGGTTTCGGTATTTGCTGTAAATAAATCGCCGTAATTGAAGATGCTCCCGCTCAACGTTGTATTTACAAACAGTTTGGAATTCAGCTGAGAGTTTAGTTTCAGCGCCGTCATCACATTTCCCCAGTGCAAGGCTCCTGAAGTTTTTTGAGTTTCTTCCCTTTGGGTAGTTTTTACATGATCGCGGTATTCAAAAGTCAAATTGTCTCTGCCTGAATAAAAGCTCCAGTAAAGGTGATTTTTATCGTTTAGCTTTAAATTTATTTTCCCGTTCATGTCGTAAAACCCGTACGATGGAATGGCTTGTTCGTCCATATTTCGTTGGGCAACCTTGGCAACACCTTTAAAAACAAGATCGAGCAAAGTTCTCCGGATTGAAAAGAAATAGGACGATTCGCCTTTTTTGACGGGGCCTTCGGTGGTAAATTGACTTGAGATGAGTCCCAAATTGATACTGGTTTCATGTTTGAATTTGTTGCCATCTTTCATGCGCAAATCGACTACCGATGAAAGCCGTCCACCGTAACGCGCCGGAAAGCCTCCCTTGTAAAAATCGATGCTTTGAATGGCTTCAGGCGTAAAAACCGAAACAAAACCAAACAAATGCGAAACGTTGAACAAGGGGACATCGTCGAGTAAAATCAGGTTTTGGTCAGGGCTTCCGCCGCGAACGAAAATTCCGGCGCTGCCTTCACTCCCTTGCTGAACTCCCGGAAGGATCATCAGACCTTTTAGCACGTCTTTTTCGCCCATCAGCGAAGGCAATTTTGCCAATGTTCTGGCCGACAGTTTGACGTGGCCCAAATCGCTGTTGTCGAATACCTGCCTGGTGTCGCTTCCCCTGACAACAACCTCGTCGAGTTTATTGTCCGATTTCAGAGCAAAGTTTAGCGTGGTATGGGCGTATAGCCTGATTGTTCTTGTTTGAGCTTTGTAGCCAACGAATGAAGCTTTTAATTCAACATTCCCCTCCGGAAGGGAAATACTGAAAAAGCCAAAGCGATTGGTAAGGGTTCCCGTACCGATTTGTTGATTGTAAACCGTTGCCGAATACAGTCGCTCACCAGTTTGGGTATCGGTTACATAGCCTGAAATGGTATGTTTGGGCTGTGCTGCCAGCAAAAGCGGAAACAGAAAGGTAAGGAGAAGAATAAACCGCATGTTATTTTATTTGCCAGATGGGGTATAAGAGGCTAAGTTGGAGCATGTTGTTACGATTGATCGATCCGAAAAGATGACCATCCGGTTCCAGGGTTTTGTCGCCAAATCCCTGATCTTTAAATCCTTTTATGTAATTGACCAACCATTTCAATTTGTGCTTTTGGTTTCCGAATCCAATCGTCCAGTTAAATTCAGGCTTTTCATTCACCGCTTCGTAATTCATCAGCCAGGTCGATTCAATGCCGCCTCTTATAAAAAAGCTTTTACTCAAAAGTAACTGTAAATGAAGAGGAACAACGATGTAATGCATCGGAAGTTTGTCCCAACCTTCAACGCTGTTCGTTCCATAAGGATTACCAGGACTAACTGTTTCGGAATAATTATAAACCACATAATGTTGCTGCATTTGTTTGTAACGATAGGTTATGCCAATGTCAGCAGAAAAACGCCAGAAAATGTTTCGGGATGCGTAAACGCCAATCCCAGTTCCAAATCCGGCCTTGGTTGCCCAGTCGCGACCATAGTTTTGGTGCGGAATAAACCAAGCGCCTTCTGCCGTAATTCCAAATTCGGTTTTGGATTGAGAATAACTGAACGTTGAAATACAATTCAATAAGATGAGAATAATAAATAGTTTTTTCATGGCTTAATAAGTTTATGCAAAAAAACTTCAACCAGATGCCAAACCATCCTGTTGAAGTCTTTTTGGAGTGGATAAAAATAAATATGTTATTATTAATAATTGATCAAATATAAGAAAGAGAGTTCTGAAAATTGTATTAATTTTTGTTAAACAGGTAATTTTGAAAGGGCATAGATTATGGTTTTGAAAAAATTGTTGGCGATCGTTGTTGTGTGGCGTGCAGTATAAGGTTAGTGAGCGGGTGACTTGGAGTCACCAGCTCACTATAAACTCCAGAGTTCTTTATTTCTTTGCTTTCGAATTCCACAACGGATACGAAACTTTAAATTGAATCATACGGCTTTTAAATCTCAATCCGTCAACTCTTGTTCCTTGTAAAAATACGTCATTCTGCTCTTTGCTTCCCCAAAGATAATTCAGCGAATAATTCAGCTCGCCTATTTTACTGCCGAGTCCGATCTTCCACATCATGTCATTATTTGGTCTCCTGTTTCCACGATTCAATACCCAACTTAATTCTGCACCCGGCTCAATAAATAACCAATTGTTTAAGAGATTATAACGAAGATTTATCGGAACGACAAGAAAGCTTTGTTTGTACTTGTACTGATCGAAAACGCCGGTACCAACTGTACCATAAGGATCCTGAGTTGTTGTTCTTTCATGCGAATAATCGTTTCGGAGGAACCGGTAACTTATTCCGGAATTTGCTGAAAGCGATTTCCAAATCTGCGTCGAGAAAAATATTCCAATGCCTGTTCCGAGCCCACTGTCAATGTTCGAAAAATCATAATTCAGGTTTTGGGGATTGGAACTGAGTCCTTCCACTGTGATTCCGGCGGAAAATTTTTCCTGAGCTTTTAGTCCAATAAAAGTAAGAAGCAATAGAATTGTTGTAATTGTTTTCATGTGTTTCTGTTTTTTGATTAATTATTATGATCACCATTTGTAGCGATAGGAAACCGACGGGATGAAAGGGAAAAGGCTAAGCTGTTTCACCTTCCCATCTTTTTTGTAGGTCATCCACGGGTTTAGATGATTGTATATGTTGTATCCCGAAAACGACCACTCGTGTCCTTTGCCGCTTTTCCCGTATTTTTTTATTGAATAATTCAGGTCGAGGTGGTGGAAGGCCGGCATTTTAAAATTATTCGGGTTTTCATACGTTTGTCTTACTTTGAATTTATCAATCATTGGTGGCCACGCGTATTTTTCGAATCCGGGAAGGGGAACACCTTCTGTTTCGGTGTCGTTAATGGTGACATGGTTTCCGGATTGAAATACGAAAGCCAGGCTTATTTTTCGTTCGCCGGGTCGTTTGCTGTTCAGCTTATAATCGATCAAAGCTGAGATGTCGTGGCGGCGGTCGTATTTAAAAGGGAACCATCGCCCGCGGTTAATATCGTCGAAACGTTGGTTCGACCATGCTAAAGTATAGGAAACATCCAGCTTATCCGTGCATTTTCTTTCCTGAACATGAATTCGCTGCCGTAAGCTTCACCCTGGCCAACCGAAACGTTATTTTCCCAGTTCCGATCTGTCCCGTTTAAAAAGGCAGCTCCCTCGTTAAAGCGGGTTACATCTTTCATGGTTTTATAATACCCTTCTATACCCAGCGTATAAGTGGAGCCAATATGCTTTTCAATTCCGAGTGAATATTGATCTGCTTTTTGCGGTGCAATTTTTCTTGTCGAGGCAACCCACAAATCGGTTGGAAGCCCCAGCGACGAGTTGGTGAGCAGATGCAGGTTCTGACTGTTCCTCATATAGCTGGCGCTGACTGATAGATCGGGTCTAATCGCAAAATTCAAAGCAACGCGGGGCTCGACCGAAATATATGTCTTCCCTTCAACGCCATAGCTGGCTGTTCGTAGCCCGATATTGGCATTCAGAAAATCAAACTTCATTTCGTCTTCCAGATAAGCTTCAATCACGAAAGCCTGGTTCCATGTTTTATGGTTCAGATTTGTTTTCGTTTCGTCGTTCCTAATTTGCAATATGTCGGGACTAAACGACATTAGTGATAGCTTTCCTCCAAAACGAGCCACATTCCCGGGCGTGATATAATAATCGAAATCTGGTTTGATGCTCCATTCGTTCAGCTTCGACGAAGTTTCGAATAAATTGACCGATTCACTGTCTTCGGCTTTGGTTCGTTGTGTGTTGTTAAAACTGCTGTAATAAAGGGAGGTGTTCAGGAAAAGTTTGTCTGATAACGTGGAATTCCAGCGCAGCACAGCAGTAGCGTTTCCCCATTGATAATGATAGCTTTGTTTCACTCCGGCGTCTTTCCCGTTGTAAAAATCCCGGTCCAGTCCGCTGTAGGCGCTCAGAAACAGGCGGTTTCGGGAATTTAGAATCCAGTTGGCTTTGGCGTTCAAATCATAGAAAAAATAGCCGCCCACATAAGGTTGACTCTGCATTTTTTGCACCAGCATTAGTGGAAAGTCGATAAACGTGCGCCGAAGGGAAACGATGTAGGAAGCCGTATCTTTTTTTATAGGCCCTTCCAGTGTAATGCTTCCGGCAACCGGACTGATTGAAAACGTACCTTCCGGTTTTTTCAGATTTCCTTCTTTCATCGTCACGTCCAGCACCGATGATAAATGCCCTCCGTATCGGGCGGGAATCCCGCCTTTGTACAGTTCTGCATTTTGGATGGCTTCGCCGTTGAATACAGAGAAAAATCCCATTAAATGATAAACGTTGTAAACCGGAACGCCATCAAGCAGAATAAGGTTTTGATCGCTGCTTCCACCCCGCACATTAAATCCGGCAGTGTTCTCCGCGCCGCCTTTTATTCCGGGCAGGTACTGGATCGACTTCAACAGGTCGCGTTCACCCAGGATAACGGGGACATCAGCCATTTTTGACATGTCGAGTTTCATCATGTTCAGGTTCGATAAATAGGGGTGAGCATTTCGTGTAATTGAACCTTTAACGGTCACCTCGTCCAGTTTCAACGAAGTTCTAAGTGAAAAATTAATTACGGTATCACGATTCAAACTGAGTTTTACGTTTACGGTTTCGTATCCGACATAGCTAACCTGGATTGCACATGTGCCTTGCGGTAGCGTCAAACTATAAAAACCGTAACCATTTGCCGCAACGCCAGCTTTTAAATCAGGTGAATAAATCGTGGCACCAATCAGTCTTTCTCCGGAACTAAGGTCGGAAACTGTTCCGCTAACGGTCACTTTTCTTTGGGAGAACACCAGCACCGGCAGCAACAGGAAGAAAATAGTGAACTGTTTTCTCATCGTTTGAAACTGGTTATGGCTGCAGATCCGAAAATTCCCAGGCCGTTTTCGACATTGGAATAAATCTGAACCGGTTCGTTAAAAAGCAAACTTTCTGAGTTGTTCAGGTCTTGCTTGATGGTCGATTTCAGGTATTTGTCGTAGTTCACATCAACATCCATGAGATAGATGTTTTCCTTGTTTATCATTTTGTCAGAGAACGTTAAGGTTTTGCCATCAAGGCCTGTATCATTAATTCTTAAGAAATAAGCGTAATGATATCCCAATTTATCTACCGCATCGGTGACTTTATTGAAATTGTCGATCAAGGTGGAGTTAACGTCATAATAATAAAGTACTGTTCTCCAGGTTGAATTCTGCAGACGCGTTTTGTATAGCCAGTATTTGTTAGGCCCAGATTCGTCCTGAATAGTATATGTAATCCGGTAGATGTAATACGATGAGTAAGCACCGTGATCCTGGTATTCCGGATTGTCCAATTTATAAGTGAAGGACGGTTTTTTAGGGACAATGGTTGATGCAGCCAATGTAGCAAAGCCTTCCGCATTTATTTTAATTTCATATAAACTTCCTGAAGTTGGTTTAGCGTCAAATTGATAAACTCCGCTTTGTGTATTCTGCATGGTTCCAATTACACGACCATCTTTCTTGAGTTCGATAATGGCGTGATCAACTTTTGTAAATGTTGAGTCTTCGCTGATTGACCGGCTTAGCGTCAAACTTCCGCGAATTAAGGAATCGGGGTTTAAGATGCAGTTGAAACAAAGTTGGGGAGTAATGGGCACATCTGTTCTTAAGTCTTTCTCACAAGAAAGAATTGAAAATAACAGGACAAATGAGGTGAAAAATTTTGTTTTCTGATTCATTGTTTTAAGTTTTCATTGTAAGAACACTAAGGTAGACTTCTACCTCAGTGTTCTTATAGACTATTCTTAAAAGTTTATGGATTATGGAAATACCGCGTGTTCTTTATGAAGTATAGAATATAAAATCCCATCAAATCCACGAAAAGAAACGTCTGCCTGTAAACTAAAAAGTGGAGTTGACAAGTAGTTTAAATCAGCCCCTCCAGAATACGTTGGATATGTTTCGTAATTATAGATATTCCAGTTACAATCTGGACTAATTTCTGCTGAGGTTCCACCATTAGAATATAAAGGACTGGCAGTTGGTCCACTTCCACATCTAAAGAAGGGATTTTTAAATAGATATACCGTGCTATAATTTTTCCAACCCAACCATGTGTGCTTTTGTCCCCTTTGTTTTAGGTAAAAATTATAGCCTTTTGTCGTATAAGTTGGTCCACCAACTACCGGTTGATTCCAAATGACCCATTTTGAGACACGCAACTCATTTAAAAGTCTCCGATCTCCCTGCGTCACCCAATCTCACTTTTTAAAGTCGTTGAGATGAGAACATTCTTATCGCTTGAATATGAGGCAATATTTGCCAGTTTATTCAAATCACCGTCTAAAACGATAATTTGATTATTTCTGGTGTACTTAAAAAGACTTAATCCTACCTTAAACACTCCGTTGCTGTTCAAAACAGGTCTGAAAAAGGTGGATACAAAAGGATAATCAATCGAGTAATCTGCTGTGTCCATTTCATTAAATTTTAGTTGATTGGAATACTTCGCTTTGAATTTCAAAAACTCATTTTTTGATGTCAGTTTTTCGTATTCATCAAAGAGTTTGTTAAATTCAAAACGGGCGCTTTTTAGTCCGATTTTTTCTTCCCAGGCATCCTTTTCTTGCTTGGTCATCCCATTCAGAAGATTCATAACACTATCCACGGCATTCATGTTTTTAAATGCCAAATAATCATTTTCCAGATACACATCCGGCTTTTTAGAACTCAATTCCCCGCTGACTTGTTTGTCAACAGGCAGCT
>JBBIHV010000020.1:0-2141 GCA_037446835.1 Sunxiuqinia sp.
TCAGCATTAAAAACCTGAAACAAATCAATGGTAATCACGGCTTATACTGCTCCGAGCTTAAAAGCGATTTCCCTGGGGCACAGCTAAAATAAAGGGCAAACGCCTTTGAGGCTTTCGATCCGGGCCGGAAACCGATGCCCGACATCCGGCGAAAAATCAAGACACAGCGATACGACTATACGGTGAAAATCAGGCGAAGAAGAATTGAAACAATAATGCTTTCCATTTTGGTCGCGGAAATCGCAAATCAACAAAAGCAAATACGAACAACTTGATTCGGGAAGCCTGTTCGCCGTGCCACCGTGTTGAATTTGCTTTAAATGGGTTGCCGTGTTGCAATCGGTTGAATAAATAAAAAAGATCAACATCAAAAAGACATTGATCTTTAACAATCTATCCAAACTACTGGCGGAGAGCGAGGGATTCGAACCCCCGGTACCCCGAAGGGTACAACAGATTTCGAGTCTGCCCCGATCGACCACTCCGGCAGCTCTCCATTACATGTGATTTACGATTTGCCATTTATTCAAAAATCGTTAATCATCATTCTTTAATCTGATTTCAAATAACCTCTTCTTGTGGCACAAATATAGAAAACTATATCATTTCCGCTGCTTAAATGCAGCTAAAGCTGAATCTAAAAAATCGACAAAATGATCGGGGTTCAAATCGTAGGCCCGTGGCGGAACAAGTAATTTTTCGTTTCCATCGAGCAACACATAATAAGGTTGCGCATTTACACCGTATCGTGAAATCTCAAAATCAGCATATTTTTTACCCAGCGTTTTTTTCACATTCCCATCGTAGGTTGAAGTTACCCAATCACTTTCTGGCAAAGTCGATTTGTCGTCAACATACAAGGCAATAATTACAAAATCATTACGCAGCCGTTGGAGTACCCGTGGGTCAGACCAAACATTGGCCTCCATTTCACGGCAATTCACACAACCGTGCCCAGTAAAATCAATAAAAACCGGTTTGTGCTGTTTCCGGGCACAAGCCATTCCCTGCTCATAATCAAAATATCCTTCCAGACCATGAGGTAGTTGAAGGAATTCGCCAAATTTCGGCTTGTCACAAATTTCCTGATCGTCGGAAGAAAAGTTTTCGGAATGATTTGAGGAAGCTATTTTTATTTCGTCGCGGATAATCTGGTGTAAATCAAAATCCTGGGTAGCCTGTGGGGGCAAATATCCTGAAATGGATTTCAGCGGTGCGCCAAACATTCCAGGAATCATGTAAACCACAAAAGTAAAGGTGAGAATGGCCAACAGCAAGCGCGGAACCGTTACTGTTTTCACATCGCTGTCGTGTGAGAATTTCAGTTTCCCGAGCAAATAAAAGCCCAGCAAAGTGAAAATTACAATCCAGATAGCCAGGTAAATTTCACGGTCAAGTATCCTCCAGTGGTAAGTCTGATCGGCAATACTCAAAAACTTCAAACCTAAAGCAAGTTCCAGAAATCCAAGGATAACCTTTACTGAATTGAGCCAGCCTCCAGACTTTGGCAGATTATTCAGCCAACCGGGAAATAAGGCAAACACCGTAAAAGGCAGCGCAAATGCCATTGAAAAACCAAACATTCCGACGATTGGCTTCAGCACCTGTCCTCCCGCCGATTGCACGAGAATAGCCCCGACAATAGGACCTGTACACGAAAAAGAAACCAGCACCAAGGTCAGGGCCATAAAAAATGAACCAAGCAAACCGCCCCGGTCAGCCTGTTTATCAGATTTGTTGACCAGCCAGCTTGGCAAAACAATCTCAAACATTCCGAAAAATGAAAAGGCAAAAATCATAAATACGGTAAAGAATATCAGGTTGGGCAGCCAGTGTGTGCTGAGCCAATTTGCTGCTCCGGGTCCAAAAACAACAGCCACCAGCGTTCCGATAATGGTATAAATTGCAACGATTGAAAAACCATAAAACGCAGCATAAAGTCTTGATTTAAATTTCGATTCGCTGCTGTTCATAAAGAATGAAACGGTCATCGGGATCATTGGGAACACGCATGGAGTTAAAATAGCAGCTAATCCCGCCAGGAACGAAAAGAACAGGAAAAGCAATAAATTTCCTGAACCAGGATTTTGCGGTACCTCAACCTTTGGCTTAACTGGAGTACTCACCACCGTTTTGTTATC
>JBBIHV010000020.1:2241-12098 GCA_037446835.1 Sunxiuqinia sp.
AGCCTTAAATGTAAGAGTCACCTCCTGCCCTGCTTGTTTCGATTCAAATGTCCATTTAACCGGTTCAACAATTTGTGAAAACGAATGGGCGACAGAGAAGAAGGAAAAGAGAAATAGTAGAGTGAACCGTTTCATGTATAACGTTTTATTTTTTTACAGATAGCAAAAATACACAATGGAATTTATCTATTTCTGAAAAGTGTCATAGAAATCCTCGAATTTGTCATCAGAAATCTTTATCAGGCAAGAAACAAAAAAAAACCCGGCTGATAATTACCGGGAATTTTTTTGGATCAGAAAACGATTTCTTCCATGTTTTCATCAAAGAAATGGAACTCGGTTAAGGAGTAGGAATTCATTTCCTGTACTTTAATGCTTTTAAAAAATTTGAAAGCCCATTGCCGCTTTAAAGACCAAATACCTTTCGAAAGGAAGGCCGCCAGATAAGGATGAGTTTTGATAATTACACTTCGCTTATTTAGCTCTTTAAAGATATAATTGACTTTGCTTTCCAATTCATCAACGATTAAAATGCTGGGGGTAATTTTGCCCGTGCCTTTACACACCGGGCAAACTTCAGCAGTTTCAACATGTTCTTCAGGGCGAACACGCTGACGGGTAATCTGCAAAAGGCAGAATTTGCTCAATGGCAAGATGTTGTGCTTGGTGCGGTCAACAGCCATTGCGTCTCTCATCCGCTCATAAACTTTATGGCGGTTTTCGGATTGGTGCATGTCGATAAAATCGACTACAATAATCCCTCCCATATCTCTCAACCTCAGTTGCCGTGCTATTTCTTCGGCTGCGGCCAGATTAACTTCCAGGGCATTGGTCTCCTGGTCAATTCCGGCTTTTGAACGGTTCCCGCTGTTCACATCAATAACATGAAAGGCTTCGGTGTGTTCGATAATCAGGTATGCTCCATTCTTGAAGGATACGGTTTTCCCAAAAGATGCTTTTAATTGTTTGTCAATTCCATAATACTCAAAAATCGACTGGTTCCCTTTGTAGAGTTTAACGATTTTCTTCTTCTCGGGGGCAATAGTGCCCAGATATTCGGTAATTTCTTCGCAGGCATTGGCATCGTTGACGATGATGCTGTTGAAATCAGGATGGTAAATATCTCTCAGTAAGGCCGATGTACGCCCCAATTCGCCAACAATAAGTGCAGGCGAATTAACTTTTTTAAGTTTCTGAAAGCTTGTTTCAAATTTGGTTACCAGCCGTTTTAATTCCTGGTCGAGTTCGGCAACACGTTTTTCTTCGGCGGCAGTGCGAACAATCACACCGTATTTTTTTGGCCTGATGCTTTGTATAAGCTTCTTTAGCCTGCTTTTTTCTTCGTTCGATTCAATTTTTTGCGAAATGCTGACTTTTTCACTGAACGGCATCAACACCATGTTGCGGCCTGCAATCGAAAGTTCTGAAGTTAAACGTGGTCCTTTGGTGGAAATAGGTTCTTTGGCTACCTGTACAAGGATGTTTTGTCCTACTTTAAGAATATCTGAGATTTTTCCCTCCTTGTCGATATCGGGTTCCGATTGAATTTTGGAAATGGAGGTGATTTTGTTGTTTTTCGATGTGGCAATTTTCAGGAATTTGTTCAGAGTCGAAAATTGAGGGCCCATATCGAGGTAATGCAGAAAAGCATCTTTTTCGTATCCTACGTCAATGAATGCAGCGTTCAGACTGGGCATTATTTTTTTTACTCGTCCAAGATAAATATCTCCAACAGCAAATTTAGCCCCTGTCATTTCCCTGTTAAGTTCAACCAATCGCCTATCTTCCAATAGGGCAATTACGACTTCAGAAGGAGAGACATCTACAATTAAATCGCTACTCACTACGTTTCTTGTTTTTTACAATTTTAATTACCAGACTTAAAAACAGATTAAACCTAAAGCACACATTTGCGCTTTAGGTTTAATCATATAAAGTTCTTTATACGCTAATGCTATATAAAGCTAGACTATTTCTTCTTTTTATGTCTGTTCTTTCTTAGTCTCTTTTTACGCTTGTGCGTAGCCATCTTATGTCTTTTTCTTTTTTTTCCGCTTGGCATAATAAATTATTTTACTTGATCCTTAACTTGTGAAATAAAAGTTTTAGCTGGCTTGAAAGACGGAATGAAATGCTCAGGAATAATGATTGTAGTATTTCTTGAAATATTACGAGCAGTTTTCTCAGCTCTCTTCTTCACAATAAAACTGCCGAAACCACGAAGATATACATTTCTACCTTCGGTTAAGGAATCTTTCACTGTTTCCATGAAAGCTTCAACTGCTTTTTGTACTGTCACTTTCTCAATACCAGTGTTCTTACTTACTTCGTTTACAATATCTGCTTTTGTCATCTCTTAAAATATTTAATTTTCAACAATTTATATTTCTGAAACATTTGGTGTGCAAAAATAAAAATTATTTAAAAATTCGGAACACATTATTTCGATTATTTTTACAATTTGAAAAGATTTTAAAGCAGTTAGATGAAAAATGGACTTTTTAACTCCCAGATACACTCCTGGTATTCGCTTCACTACCGCAATCTGCCCTGGCGGAATAAGCGAAATCCTTATTTTATCTGGCTCTCTGAAATTATCCTTCAACAAACCCGGATTGACCAGGGCTTGGCATATTATATCCGTTTTACCAGCAAGTTTCCGACTATTTCCGACCTTGCATGCGCATCCGAAGACCAGGTATTGAAAACCTGGCAGGGATTGGGCTATTATTCCAGGGCGCGAAACCTTCATTTTACCGCAAAATATATTCAGGAAAACTATTCCGGAATTTTTCCAAACGACTATCCATCGATCCGTGCGCTGAAAGGGATTGGCGAATATACCGCTGCCGCAATTGCTTCGATGGCTTTTGATCTGGAATATGCTGCTGTCGATGGAAATGTTTATCGGGTACTTTCACGGTTTTTCGGAATTTCAGAACCAACAGACACCCGTATCGGAAAGAAAATTTTTAATGAACTTGCCTCAGAACTAATTAAAGGAACCGATCCTGGAATGCACAACCAGGCGCTCATGGAATTTGGCGCTTTGCAGTGTACTCCAAAAAATCCAAATTGCCAACAATGTCCGCTAAATGAAACATGTTTTGCGCTTTCAGAAAAAAAAATCAGCGAATTACCGGTTAAACAAAATAAGCAAAAACAGCGTGACCGGTACTTTAACTATCTGATTTTCAATACAAGTGAACACACCTGGTTAAAAAAGCGTAACCAGAACGACATCTGGAAGAATCTTTTTGAATTTCCGATGATTGAAACTTCAGGCAAAACAGAACCAGGCGATGAGATTAACTCGATTCCCTGGATCAACAAATGGAAAGCTGATCAATTGACCCTTTTTTTGGTTAGTACCTGGAAGGTTCACATGCTGAGCCATCAGCGGATCCATTTCAGGTTTATTCATTTTGGCGTGCCCGATGAATTCTCTATGCCGGTTGAATTTTTAAAAGTGAATAAGGAAGATATTTTTAACTTTGCTGTGCCCAAATTAATGGCAACTTACCTGGATGAGCATTGGGAAACCCGCTAATTCATTTATTAAAATGACATTTTCGTACAGATTTTCGTTCAGTTTGGAATATTATCGTGAATGAATAAAGGAAGGTGACAGATTTTGTTGTAAATTTAGTTCTGTCTAACCTTTTAAATTTTATATCTATGTCAGTTAACAAAGTTATCTTAGTAGGAAACGTCGGACGTGATCCTGAGATCAGACACCTCGATAAAGGTGTTGCAGTTGCAAGATTTTCGCTGGCAACAACAGAAAATTACACCGCAAAAACCGGCGAAAAAGTGAGTAATACCGAATGGCACAACGTCGTAGCCTGGAGAGGCCTGGCTGAGGTTGTTGAAAAGTACGTAAAAAAAGGAAGCCAACTTTACATTGAAGGACGTCTCAGGACCAATTCGTATGAAAAAGACGGCGTTAAACACTATGCGACTGAAATCAATGCGGATGTGATGCACATGCTTGGCAGGCGCGAAGGTTCGGCTGAAGGAAATGGCTTGCCAGTTCAAAACGAACAACCACAGTCGGTTGCTGAGCCTGATTTTAGTCCTTCTGAAGAAGACGATTTACCATTTTAAATATTAAAACCAATTTACTTGGAAACAGTGCCTTTGCTTTTCCTGACAGCAATTTCCTGGAATATCCAGTTGCATCCGTTCACCTCCGGTGTTGCAATCAGCTTAGCAGTTATCTGTCTTCTGCTGATTTGTTCAGCACTGATTTCCGGCTCCGAAGTTGCTTACTTTTCATTAAGCCCTTCTGAAAAGCACAAAATTTCTGTTAACCAGGCAAAAAGTAATTCGCACGTTATTAAAAACCTCGAAAATCCCGAACAATTGTTGGCTACTATATTGGTAGCCAACAATTTTGTTAATGTCGGCGTCGTAATTTTATCCAGTTTTACGGTCGATTCGCTGGTCGATTTTTCGCAGGAACCCGTTCTTGGGTTTATCATGCAGGTGCTGGTTATTTCATTTGTTATTCTGCTTTTCGGAGAAATTATCCCCAAAGTTTATTCAACCCACCACGCCTTAAAATTTGCCCGGTTCATTGCCAAGCCTCTGTATTACCTGATCAAAATACTGAAACCGGTTAATTCGGTCCTGATTTTTTCAACTTCTTTCCTCGACACTAAAATTCACGCTTACAACCAGCATATTTCAGTCGATGAACTTTCGCAGGCCCTCGAACTAACTTCACAAACCGAACTGAAGGAAGACAAAGACATTCTGGAAGGTATCGTGAAATTCGGAAATAAAAGCGTGGCCGAAATCATGCGGTCGCGTGTCGATGTGGTTTCAGCCGACATCAGTTTCAGTTATAGCAAAATCCTGAACCTGATTACCGAAACCGGATTTTCGCGCATTCCGGTTTACTCCGAAACTTTCGATAATATTAAAGGAATCCTCTACATCAAAGACTTGCTGCCGCATGCCCAGAAAGGGGCGGCTTTCCGCTGGCAAAGCATTATTCGGCCTCCTTTTTATGTGCCTGAAACAAAGAAAATCGACGATCTGCTCGAAGAGTTTCAGAAAAACAAGGTTCACATGGCCATTGTGGTTGATGAATATGGCGGAACCTCAGGAATCGTTACCCTCGAAGACGTGCTGGAAGAAATTGTTGGCGAAATAACCGACGAATTTGACGAGGAAGAAAAATTCTATACCAAAATCAGCGAAAACAAATACCTGTTCGACGCCAAAACCTCGCTGAACGACTTTTACAAGGTAACCAGACTGGAAGAACCGGTTTTTGATGATGTGAAAGGGGAAGCCGATACACTGGCCGGGCTCATCCTGGAATTAAAAGGCGAAATTCCGGCAAAAAACGATACAATAACCTGCAAAAATTACGTTTTTTCAATCGAAGCTGTTGACAACCGACGGATTAAACAGATTAAAGTTGAAATAAACCCGCAACAATAACCAACATGCGAAAATATCTGACTGTCTTTTTTGCCCTTGCACTGTTGCTGATTACCTCATGCAAAGAGGATTACGTGCCCAAACCACGAGGCTACTTTCGCATCAGTTTTCTACCAAAATCTTACCATCAGCTCGATTCAGCTGGGCTGCCATACCGGTTCGATATTCCGGATTACAGCAAGGTTGTTCCCGACCACGACAGGCAGGCCGAGCCATATTGGGTCAACCTGAAAATTCCGGCGCACAAGGCTGAAGTCAACATCAGCTATAAAAAAGTGGAAAACAACCTGGCTCAACTTACCGAAGATTCGCGCAAGCTGGCGTACAAACACAGCATAAAAGCCGATGCGATAAACGAGCGCATTTTTGTAAATCCACAGAAAAAAGTCTATGGAACCATCTACCAGATCGAAGGCAATGCCGCGTCGCCACTGCAATTTTACCTGACCGACAGCACCCGAAACTTCCTGCGCGGCGCCTTGTACATCCGCGAAGTTCCCAACATCGATTCGCTGCGTCCGGTCATCGATTACCTGACTCCCGACGTAATCCGCCTGATTGAATCCACCGAATGGAAACGATAAATGCCACGCTTCAAAACCATACTGCTGCCTGAAGGAATCCTGGGAATCTGGGAACTTTCAGAACTTTCCGAACAGTTGTTGCCTCATTTTACTCCGGAAGAATTAGCCGACTCTGAATTTCGGAAATTTACCTTCGAGAAGCGAAAAGCAGAATGGCTGACCACCCGCCTTCTGTTGAAACAGATGATTGGCCCCAATTTTCGGATTTCATATTCTGAAAGCGGCAAGCCAATTCTGGAACACAGCCGGTACAAATTCATCGCCATCAGCCATTCGCGCGAGTTTGTCGCGGTTTTGGTGCACATGCACCTCGACGTGGGAATTGACATTGAAAACGTGACCCGAAATTATACGGCCATTCAGAAAAAATACCTTTCAGAACCAGAACTCAAAGAAGTAAACGGCGATGCCAGGCTGCAATGTTTATACTGGTGCGCCAAAGAAGCTGTATTTAAACTCGTTCCGGAAGAAGGAGTTGAATTCAGGGAACAAATTCGGATATTGCCATTCGATCCGGAGCAAACAGAGCAGTTTCTCGCCCGCTACATTTCCGGAGAATGTCAAATCACCTACCGGCTAAATTTCCGGATATTTTCCGACAATTGCCTGGTTTGGGTAACCGGCGCACCTGAAATCACCCGTTGAAAAATAAAAACAATCGGCCTTCCTCTGAAATACGAAAGAACGACGACTTTTTAGACTGCCGGTGATCAAATTCAGGTTTGAACTGTTTAATTTTAACAAAAGCATTTAAAACAATTTATTTACAAATGAAACAGTCTGAGCCACATATTCTGGTCATTTTCGGCGCTTCGGGCGATCTGGCCAAACGAAAACTCATACCGGCATTGTACGAATTACATACTCAGAATCTCCTTCCTGAAAAATTTGCCGTCCTCGGCGTTTCAAGAACCGAACTTTCTGACTCCGGATTTCAGGAAAAAATGAAGGAGTTTTTGCCCATCGAGCCAAACAGTCAGAAAGATATCGACGCCTTCATGGAACATCTTTATTACCAGCCCATTTCAACTTCAGATTCTGCCGATTACCCAAAGCTGAAAGAAAGACTTGAGTCGCTCGGAAACGAATTATCAATTCCGGAAAATTACATTTATTATCTTTCAACGCCTCCAAATCTGTACGAAATCATCCCGAAAAGCCTGGCCGAAGCCGGATTAAACGATGCTTCAAACGGGTTTAAACGGCTGATTATTGAAAAGCCTTTTGGCACCGACCTAAACAGCGCCAAAGAATTAAACAAAAACCTGCTCAATTATTTTCAGGAAAACCAGTTGTACCGCATCGACCATTATCTCGGAAAAGAAACCGTACAAAATATGCTGGTGACCCGGTTCTCGAACGGCATTTTTGAGCCAATCTGGAACCACAATTTCATTCACCACATCGAAATTACTTCAGCCGAAACGCTTGGCGTGGAAGACCGCGGCGGTTATTACGATCATTCGGGAGCCATGCGCGACATGGTTCAGAACCACCTGATGCAACTGGTTGGCCTGGTTGCCATGGAGCCGCCAGTCGTCGTAAAAGCCGATGCCATCCGAAACGAAATCCTGAAGGTTTTTCAATCGCTGCGGCCTCTGCACGAGACGGATGTGGCCCGCCAGGTTATTCGCGGCCAATACACGCAGTCGCACATCCACAACGAACCGGTGAATGGCTACCGCGAAGAACACGGCGTTGACCCCCACTCGCGCACCGAAACTTATCTGGCCATGAAATTTTTTATCGATAATTTTCGCTGGGCGGGCGTTCCATTTTACATCCGGACCGGCAAAAAATTACCGGCACGGGTTACTGAAGTGGTTATTCATTTTAAAAATACGCCGCACCACCTTTTTGAAGATCAGGAAAGTACAGCATCGCTGAACAATCAGTTGGTGCTCCGCATTCAGCCCGACGAGGGAATTTTACTGAAATTCGGGATGAAAGTCCCCGGCGCCGGGTTCCGGGTACAAACCGTGAACATGGATTTTCACTACGACGAATTGTCCGACGTGTACCTTCCTTCGGCGTATGGCCGGTTGCTGCTCGATTGCATGCAGGGCGACGCGACACTTTACGCCCGTGGCGACGCCGTGGAACAGGCCTGGGAATTTGTGCAGCCTATTCTGGATGCCTGGCAAAACAACCCCGACATCCCGATTTACGGATACCCGGCCGGAACCTGGGGACCCGAAGTGGTTGACGACCTGATGGAAGAAGGCACGTGGCGCTATCCGTGCAAAAACCTGGCCCACGATGGCGAATATTGCGAACTGTAAAACGAAGAGAGCCTCCCCCACCCCCTCCGAAAGAGGGGGCTCAAAGAACCGGAATTCATTAATTTTTACTCTAATCAAAATTTCCTCGAATGACTGTTGATAAAAACAATAATCTTCCGAATCTGCATATTTTCAAAACTCCGGAAGAATTGGCTGAACAGTTTGCCCAACAACTGATGAACTGGGTAAAAAATCACTCTGGAGAGGTTTTTCATCTGGCTATTTCCGGAGGTAAAACGCCCGATCTTTTGTTTTCTGTGCTCGCTGAAAAGTATGCTGAATCGACGCTTTGGGAAAAAGTTCATTTCTGGTGGGTTGACGAACGGATGGTTCCGCCCAATCATCCGGAAAGTAATTTTGGTGTGGCGAACAGGCTGCTTTTTTCGCGAATTTCCATTCCTGAAGAAAATATTCATCGCATCAAAGGAGAAAATACCCCAGAAGCAGAGGCTTTCTCCTACTCCAGCCAAATTCAGGAAAGATTAAAACAGAAAAACAGCTGGCCGCTTTTCGACCTGATTTTACTGGGAATGGGCGACGATGGGCACACGGCGTCAATCTTTCCTCACCAAATGGAATTACTTCATTCGCAGGCAATTTGCGCGGTGGCTTTTCATCCTGAAAGTGGACAAAAAAGGGTAACACTCACCGGAAAAGTCCTGAACAATGCCGCGAGCGTATGTTTCCTGGTAACCGGGAAAGGCAAGGCGCCGCGATTTTCAGAAATTGAGGAAAATCGGCAGGCAGCTACCCTGCTTCCTGCTGCCCACATTCAGCCAACAAGCAGATTTCTGGCCTGGTACATCGACGAATCAGTCACAATCGTCACGCGACAATCGGACTAAACAGCCAACCGAAAATCAGGATTTCCTTTTGGGAATAATTGAAAAAAAATATCTTTACATGTTGAATGTGAAAGATATGAATCAACCGCTTTTTCGAAGCACATGAAGAAGTATTACATCCTGCTGGTGCTTTTCTTTTTGGGCCTGATTGTGTCGGGCATTCATCCCCGTAACTACGGGCATTGGATTGGTGAATCGGCCGCCCCGATAGTTGGATTAATCATTCTGGTGGCCACATTTAAGAAGTTCAGATATACCATGTTTACCTATTCGGTCATCCTGATTTCGTGTTACCTGATGTTTGTCGGGGCTCATTACACGTTTTCGAGGGTGCCGCTTTTCGACTGGATCCGTGATTATTTTGGGCAAGACCGCAACAATTTCGACAAGCTGGGTCATTTTGTTCAGGGCATTATTCCTGTTTTAGTCGCCCGCGAACTATTTCTCCGGAAAAAAATTGTTGTCGGATATAAATGGATTTCCTTTATTTCATTTTGTATTTGTATGGCAACCACCTCGGTGTACGAGCTCATCGAATACCTGGCCTGCACCCTTGCCAATGGAAATCCGAATACTTTTCTGGGTACCCAGGGCGACATCTGGGATTCGCAGTCGGATATGCTGGCGGCTGCATTGGGCGGGCTTTTCCTGCTGTTTTTCCTGCGGAAAATGCACGACCGGATTATCGCCCG
>JBBIHV010000020.1:12198-18504 GCA_037446835.1 Sunxiuqinia sp.
CATATACACGAAGGCAAACCCGAATGTAAAAAACAGGGCAATCAGCAAAAACAGGAAATTCAGGTAATAGGCCAGAAAAAAGGCTTTAAACCGAAGTTCGTTTGTCCTTTCATTTTCATTTTTTTCGCGCGAAAAAGCCATCAGGAACAAACCTGAAATCAGGAACAAACCCGTAAATTCTTCGGCCAGGTTATTTCCGATAAATTCCAGGTACTTGTTTTCGAGGTAGGAAGAATAAAATGCAAACATTTTAAGATCAAGTATTCCAGGCTTCCAGCCATAACGGAAACGGGCCACACCGAGCAAGAGTCCTCCTATAAAAATAAAGATGCCCACGAACCGAAAGCTCCTGGGCATAAGAAATTTATGTGTGTTCATTTATTAATATTGCGATGGGACCAAACTCAGTTGAGGCGTTGTGCCATCTTCCATTACAACTTTAACGGCAACCAACCCGAATTTGTGGTTCGTATAATATATGATTTTGGTGACACCGGGAATATTCGAGCTCTGCTCCACATCAATGGTTTTGATCAACATCCCCCCCCAGTAAAAATCATCTGTGGTCGATTTGCGGACGACTTCACGCACAATCTGGGTTCCGTCGCTTTTATCGAGCGTATATTTATCTCCCACATTGGCATCGTATTTCACCAGCACCAGCGGTTGATGATCTTTGTTGTTGTAATCCAAAATTCCTTCGTCGGAAATTTTAAACTTGCCAACACAAACCAGATTGCCGTTCGCATCTTTATACTTTGGCTTGATGCTTTGAAGGGCCGGAATGTTTGACGGGATCGCAGCCTTAAATTGAACTGTGGTTACTCCATTCGTCACATCGGTTACGGTTATATTTCCATGATAGGCAGTGGTTCCGATAACTGCTGTATTGGCAAATGTATTTCCAACGGTATTAATCGGAATGTTGGTGGAGCCACCAAGCGAATGCGGATCGTTCGATTTCTTTCCAAAATCGAACCAGTTACACGAAGTAAACACTAAAAACACTAAAACTGAAAATAGGGTAGTCTTCATAAATTTGGTTTTTCTTATAAAAATAAGCTTTTCCCAAATATCTTCCAATTTCTGAAAGATGATTTTTTTCAACCGATTAATTAACAGACGATCAGGTCTGCAAATTTCGTGTTCCTGAATATCGGTTTCTATTTAACCTTTAGGAATTTAAACCGTTGATCACTTCCATTCCTGACAATTGATATAAAATAAAATCCCTCCGGAAGATGTGAAATATCAATTCTTGGATTTTCAGGATGAGGAATGGAAACCATTTGCTGACCCCACAGATTTACAATTTGCACCGACGAAACCTGCCCGACCGACGAAAGTTGAAGATAATCGGAGGCTGGATTTGGGAAAATTCGGATTTCGTCCGATGGCCTGGGTTCAATCCCGGTTGGTATTTCGGTTGAAATATATGTCGTAACGCTTTGTGCTTCAAGCTTGTCGGTAAAAGAATTTCCGGAGCAAACCAGTTTACCTTCGTCGCTCATACTTTTACTGGCCGAGGTAACAAACTTCTTCATGCCCTGTACCGTGTCGTTTTTAAACAAAAAGGTTTGCGTTCTTGAACCTGAATTTTGATTGACAACCACCACCACCGTTTGGCCCTTACCTTTAAAAGCGACTGTAAAAACGTTGTATTGAGACTGATAGGTGGCATCAATCCGGTAATATCCGGGCCTAACAAATTTCGAAAAATGAGCAAAGGCGTACCCCTTTTTCTTCAGGGGCCCACCCGAATTCATCAGGTTACAGGAAGGCAGGCGAAGCCACCACCAAATGTATGCGTTCATGTTATCTACCATACAATCTACTATTTCCTTGTCCATCGTGAGGCAAGTGGCTATATCGTCCTTATCGTAATAATGCTCTGTCATCCAGACCTTTTTGCCCTTTTTGATGGCATTTGTGTAAACGAAAGGTGTCGATCCGTAAATATGGCCGCCAAGGTATGAGATGTGCGAACTGGCCGTCGAATCATTCAGGGTGGGATCGGAATATGCGGGATCAAAATTGAAAGCTTCGGGCATCATCACCGGTTTGCCGATAGCCTGGGCACTGTTCTTGCAAAAATCGAGCAACTGGGTTGGTGTCCATGAACACGACTCGTAGTTTACCGAAATATTGGGCTCGTTCTGAAGTGAAACAACATCAACAGTACCAAGTGTATTGCAGAAGCTTTTTAAATGGGTGGCATAACTTGCGTATGCGTCTGTTTTAAGGTATCCACCAACTACATTGTTGTTGGTTTTCATCGAAGCAGGTGGGGTCCAGGGGCTGGCCAGGATTTTTACGCCCAATGTTTTGGCCCGTTGGGCATTGGCTTTCTCATCGCCCCAGTAAACCGGGTTTGGATCAATCCTGACCCGCAAAATGCTTAATCCAAGCTGGTTCGAATTATCATTCCTGAAAGCTGCATCAACTTCAGGAATAGTCAGTTGCCCATGCCAGGCCGAACTGGCCCCAAAACCATCGATCACTTGTTTGACCTTTGCAGCATCAATGGTAACTACCTGCGCCTTCCCATAAAAAGAAACGGCCAGAACCGCTGCCAGCACGTATATTTTTTTTCTATTCATTTGAAATACTCCTGAAATTAAAACTGGACCAAACTAAACTGGCAGCACCAAAACGTCGATTATTTATGAATTAATTTATCGATAACCGCCCGATTTACCTGAAAAGCGGTTCCATGCCTGACTCCTTCAGGAAAAGAAACCTGATCGGAAACATCTTCCCAATCTTTCATGTTTATCGAACGAACAGCGCCATATTGGTGCGAAGTATATTTGTCGAAATAAACATACACGTACTTTCCGACCCGAAGTGCAGTTGGCCCTTCGGCCCAGTATTTTCCGGTAATTGGCGCTGAAACCGCTACCGGATAAGGTCCTGAAGCACGATCGGAAACCGTTACCCGGATATTTTTCTCCGGCGGGTTCGGATTTTCGTTTTTCAGAAACATATAAAACTTTCCGTCTTTTGGCAAAATCGTGGCATCAATTACACTGAAATCGGGATTAAAGAACATTTCGGTCGGGCTGAAGGTGTTGAAATCAGTTGTTTTGGTGCAGTAAATCCTGTGATTCAGTCCCTTTTCACGTTCAGACGAAGCCACTTCGGAATGACGGCCGGGAATGGTAGTTGCCCAGAAGATGATGTAATCTTTTGCTTCCGGATCGAAAACCATTTCCGGGGCCCACGAATTTCTGGCGGTTGGTTCTTTTTCCATCACCGGGATGCCTTTTTGTTCCGACCAATGAATCAGATCGGGCGACGAGGCATATCCAATCTGGCGGTCCCACCAGCCGCTGGTCCAAACCATGCGGAATATGCCGTCTTTTCCCTGAAGAATGAACGGATCGCGCATCAGCCTGTCTTTACCAACCATTGGCGCAACGTACGACTTTCCATCATTCAGTGCCGTCCATTTCAGGCCATCGTTGCTGTATGCCAGGTGAAGGCCATCTTGCCCGTTATCGACAAAATACGAAAACAGGAACACTTTTTTTTGCGCATTGGCCGCTATTGAAAACAGGCAAAACAAAAAGACCATATATTTTTTGCTCATCGTCTGAAATAATTTGGGTTAGAAATGCTTATTGTTGAGGGAGCAAATTTGCTATTTTTTTATGCCAATAAAAATCATATCGGTCGATAAACTTCCGTCTGACTCTATATAATCCTGAAGTTTGGCCTGAACAATTTCAAAACCAGCTTTCAGCATGGCTTTTTCCAAATCCTGCCGTTGATGGTAATTGAAATAGATTTCGGCATTTCCCGAAAAGCTCGTCGCTTCGAAACCAGCCTGCGATTCGTGGCCTTCCATCGTGCTGAGGTAAAGAATTCCTCCTGAATTGAGTTTTTCAGCTGCATCGGCGATTAATTTTTCGGCATCGGGTTTCGATAAAAATGGCAGGCAAAACGCGCACAACACCGCGTCGAATCTTTCAGGGATGGAAGAAATCTCACGCACGTCCATCACCCTGAAATCTACGTCCGGCAAGGCATTCCGGGCAATTTCAATCATTCGTGGAGCCAGATCAATGGCCGTAATTTCACTTTCCGGAAGTCGGTTTTTCAGCGCCCGGGTCACATTTCCCGGGCCACAGCCCAGTTCCAGAATCCGTGGTTTGTCGGCACCAATCAGGCTACAGAACCGGTCGATCGAATCCCGATAGGAATCAACATTCAGGAATCGACGGGCAAATTCGCTGGCAAATTCATCGAAACGCTGAACCGAAATGTCGAAGTTATTCATCCGGATCGGTGCTTTTTTCGGCATTCAGATATTGATCAACCACTTCTTTGGCCTTTTCGGAGTCAAGATTCGAAACGAAAATTTTTACACTGCCTGCTCCTCCTGCCGTTACATTCCAGGGGGCAAGAACACCCATTCGTTTATCTTTTACGAACGATTCAATTTCAGCATTGTCCAGCAAACTTTTTACCAGCGAGGCTTCCCAGTCGTTGCCTTCAAAGACTTCAACCGGAAAAATTTCATTGTCTGTTTTCATGTTATGGGTTTATTGATAAAAAACGGAATTTCACACGTAAATATCTTGTTTTTTATTGCCTGATAGCTTGTGCCGATCTATCGGGAGAAGTGGCATGTGAGCTATTCGCGGATTTTCACTTCGTTTCAATTCATCCGTGGTTGTGTTCAACGTCCATGCTCGTTTCATAAAAAATGACCTTCAAATTTATGATTAAATTTTCAGAACGACCGCAAAAAAAGGCTCGATGACGTTTGGTGTGGGTAAATCAATTGATGTTAAAAGATAAACATGGTATTATTTTGTTATGATTTTTTTCTCTCCCAACTCACCCCGGGTGCGCTTCGCTTTCCCTTGCCCCTCTCTTCACGAAGAGAGGGGCGGAAGACCGAGACTTCGGGCTTGGGGTGAGTTAATTAATGTTTACAAATTATGACTTCAGATCCTGCAAAATAAAATGTGCCCCATACAATTCGTCATAGAACAAAAAAATTCCGGTCTCCATCTCCTTTCAGGGAAATGGGTGCCGGAATTTTGAATTTATTACCAACCTTTAAAAACTTACAAATTAACCGATTTCGCGGGTAATGGCAATGGCGGCAATAGTCCCGTCGGCTATGGCAGTGGTGATTTGCCGGTATTTTTTGCTGGTCACATCGCCCACGGCAAACACACCATCGATGTTGGTCCGCTTGTCCTCGTCGGTTTTGATGTAGCCCCACGGATCGAGTTCCAACTGGTTTCCAAACATTTCGAGGTTTGGTTTTTGGCCAATGAAAACAAAAATCCCGTCAGTGGTCAACGTTTTCATTTCCTGTGTTTTAAGATCCTGTACCACGACAACCATTTTATCGCCCGCCCTTTTAAATTCGCGCGGTTCGTGCGAAAACAGGAAGGTGATTTTCGGGTTGGCAAGAGCTTTTTCCTGAGCTGTTTTGTTGGCCTGGAGCTGATCGAACTGATGGACAATGGTAATTTTTGAAGCAAATTTAGAGATAAAATCAGCTTCTTCGATGGCCGAATTTCCACCGCCAATGACCACAACTTCCTTATCGACAAAGTATTTAGCGTCGCAGGTTGCACAGTACGAAATACCCTGGCCTTTAAATTCCTGCTCGCCCGGAATACCAATTTTGTTGGGCGAAGTCCCGGTGGCGATAATAATGCGCTTGGCTTTTATTGTTTCGTGCCCGTCGATCATGATTTCCTTTTTTTCGAGATCGACATGGGTCACATCAACGGCAACTTTATAAGTTGTTCCGCAAAGCTTGGTTTGTTCCGACATGTTGTGCGAAAGCATGTATCCGGGTTGCGGATCAATAAATCCGGGATAATTGGAAACCATGTGTGTGGTCGAAACATTTCCGCCTGGCAGGGCAATATCAATCAAAACGGTGTTCATTTTTGCCTGACAAAGGTACAATCCGGCGGTTAGCCCACCCGGCCCGGCGCCCAATATGGCCACGTCGGCATGGACGACCGAAGGCTTTTGGTTTTTGATGATTTCATTTACTTTTTCTTTTCCGAGGATGTGCTTCAATTCGCGAACAATCTCGGAACGCTTAATTCCACCGGTAAGGCGGCCACAAACTTCTTCACCGTCCTGATAAAACAAAAGCGTGGGAGAACCTTTCACATTTAATTTATCAGACAAATCGCGGTTTCCCTGACGGAAAATCTTCAGGAATTTTACCTCTTCCCCAAAAAGCTTTTCAAGGCTTTCAAGTTTGGGGGCCAGTGCTTCGCAAGGCGGACATTCGGTCGAAAAAAAATCGACCAGTACATTGCC
>JBBIHV010000020.1:18604-30685 GCA_037446835.1 Sunxiuqinia sp.
TTATTTCCCTTAAAGGGTCGTGGTTAAAAACGCGGTCTTTCACAACCAGGGTAGTACAATCGGCTTCAATTTCGCGTTGAAAAAGAATATCGTGGCCCATGCAAAGTCCGATCATAACCACCAGATCAACGTTTTCATGGTTGAGCTGCATGGCTTGGCCGATGGGGTTACAAGAGACCGTGCAAAACGAACTTTCCGGATTCACTTCGTTTTGCGGAATTCCGCCAACGGTGCATGAAACAGCCCGGACATTCAATCCGTTGTTACGAATTATTCCGGCGATTTGCCCGACTTGTTTTTCCATTCCGTAGCAATAGGCCAGCCCGAGCCGTTTGTATTCCATTTGCTTCGAGAACGCTATTATTTCCTGAAGCCGTGACAAGGTTCCGGCACGACCAAAATCGACCAGTGACGAGGCGGCATGAACAATTTCGATTTCGTCGGCATATTTCCGTATTGCTTCGGTTTTATCGAAGGAAGTTGCCTTGCAAGCTTCCGTTTTCCGGCATTGCTTATCGTAATTACATGAAGTGCAATCCATTGTTATTCTTTAAAATAGTGAGCAATGCCCAGTTCCAGAAGTTCTGTTACCGGCCTGCAATCGTGACTGTTGAGCGTCCCGTTGTAATTTTTAGCCATCGAAGCGCACCCTCCGCCACAAATCAGGCTCAGGTTACAGCCCTGGCATTTTGGAATGGATAATACATCGCGTTCCAGCCATTTTTCAACGGCTTCCGAATTTTTCCTGACTTCCGGATAAAACGTGCCCAGGCTTTCGCCTTTTTTGCCAACGGTGGCGGTACACGCATAAACATTTCCGGTAAAATCGAAAGCCCATTCGGTTTTTGTTCCGGTACAGGCATCAAAAAGCGGAGCTGGCATTTCGCCCTGTTCAAACAAAAATTTGGATACCGAAAATGCCGGCTTATGAAATTCGCTGATGTGCGGAAATTTCTTCAGCAGATCGAACAAATCCTGGTATAGTTCGAGCCGCGAATACAATTTTTGCTGATTGGCCTGACATTCGTGCAATTCGTAGTTGCGCCCGAGCTGAGTTTTGAAAAGGGGTGAAGCCGTCCAGCCTTTATCAATGGCAAACTGCGCCAGATCGGGCAAGTTACCAATATTTTGCTTATCGACCACCATGCGCAGGTTTACCGGAATGTGGTTTTCGAGCAAAAGGTCAACGCCCTGCACAATCCGGTCGAAAGTTGGGTCACCGCTTTTCAGGAATCTCCGTTGATTGTGCATTTCTCGCGTCCCGTCGAGGGTAACCTGAACCTCGCGGATTTTGCCGGCCTTCAGGATGTCGATGTAGTCAACCAGGCGATATCCGTTGGTCACAGCCGCAACCTCCAGGTTGTTTTCAGCAGCTTTTTGAATGATGTATTCAATATTTTCCTTGTGGTGCGGGGCATTCAGGAATGGTTCGCCACCAAAAATAGTGATGTATTTCCTTCTTCCTGAAAACCCGTTCAGGATGTAATCAAAAAAAGCATCGGTTACTTCTTTGGTCAGCGAAACGGGAAGTGGCTCGTATCCAGCCTGATAACAGTATGAACAATCGAAATTGCAACTGTAATTGGTTACAAAAAAGATTTGAACCTCATCTTTTTCGCGGTCGTCGATAAACTGAAGGTATTTTTCGCGGAAAAGTTTTTTTTCCTGAACCGGATCGACGATATAACCGTTTTCAATCAGTTCCTGATTTTCACCCCCGTTCTGAAGTTCTTCAAATGTTTCACGGTCAAGAATGTCAGCCTGACCTGATAACGGGTTGACGACAAACCAGTTGTCAGAATCCTTTACTTTTGAAATGATATTGTATTTGGAAAGTTGCATAAGAATGGAATTAAAATTAACGATCAACGATTAACGATTTTTGATTTCAAAACTTCAGAATACTTCTTTAATCCCCAATCGTTAATCGTTAATCATCAATCGTTTATTCCGCACGCCTTAATCGTGGCATCCGGCAATAATTTGTGATTGTTTGGCACAGCACTGTGCCTGTTTAATCTGTCCTTTTTTTTCTTTTTTAACCAGACTTTTCATAAAATTGATTTTTAATGATGATAATTATCTATGAGAATAAATGTACTAAAAATGGACTTCAGTTCAAAACAAATTTTCCATCGTCAGCCATTCGGTCCTAATATTTTATCCCTGTAAAATTTGATTTGGTCAGAAGCAACTGAATTCGTCTTTTCTCGCGGTGATGGTAAAGCTCGAAACTTCTATTTTGCCCTTTGGATATGGCTTGCTTTCTTCCAGAATGCTGAATTCCTTAAAACCGGTATTTTTGATGATGGCAATATATTCATCCCTGGTGATTGATCCGGCCCAACATTCGGCAACAGCTTCCGGGTCGTTGGCATATTCTTCAGGAACAGGTTCGCTTGAATAAATATCGCTGATAACAAAGCGTCCGCCATTTTTCAGTAAACGAAAAATTTCGGCCCAAACTTTTGTTTTATTGCTGACATGGTTCAGGGTGCAGTTTGAAATGATGAGGTTGGCTATTTCATCCTGAAGTGGTATTTGTTCCAGGTCGGCCAGGATGAACTTTACATTTTCGACGCCCATTTTTGCCGCAGTCGTAGTCGCTTTCCTGATCATTTCATCGGTCACATCAATGCCATAAACGAATCCGCCATCTCCAACTTCTTCGGCCAACCGTAAAACATCCGTACCGCGGCCGCTTCCCAGGTCAATGCAAATTTCATTGGGCTGAGCGTCGCTTTTCTGGACCGCCCCACCACACGACAAACAGCATGTATCGTTTGCCAGCACGGAATATCTTCCTGCAATTTCAATTGTATTCATGGTATTCAATTTAATGGTACAAATATAGAGCTATAAGCTAGACGAAATAACATATCTAGATTATTTGATATGTTTCTTAATGATGAGGAAACATTCAGGTTTTAGCCAAAAAATGTTATCCGCATGCAAAAATAAATACAAATTGTGGTTCTTCAACAATCGGGTACACATCCTAAACCAAACTTCATAAACAACCTCATTCAAAAATTATTCAAATAAATCCAGTCAACGCATATTTCTGAGTTTTGGAAATTGCCTGTCGCACTAGAAAAAATAACTTTGTCAGGATTTGCCCTGATCTGTACATTTATTGTCATTGTTTTGCATTCAGGAAAGAATCAACTGATGAAGAAAATAACCTCAAAAGAAATTGTATTATGAAAACCTTCAAACTAAAATTCGTGGCATTTGTGTGTGTCCTGCTTTTCACCCAGCTTCAGGCCAATGCGCAGGTGTCGTTTGGTACCCCTCAAAACATCGACGACAACTGGCTTTTCCTTTTGCAAGATCAGCCTGAAGCCCAAAACTTCAGCTTTGACGATTCAAAATGGCGGAAACTCGATTTGCCGCACGACTGGAGCATCGAAGGTCAGTTGAGCCCGACCCTGTCGAGTTGCACCGGTTATTTGCCCGGAGGTATCGGCTGGTACAGGAAACACCTGACCATTTCGCAGGACCAAAAAGGAGAAAAACAATACCTCTATTTCGAAGGTGTTTACAACCGCAGCGAAGTATTTGTAAACGGCAACCTGGTCGGCAAAAGGCCCAACGGATACATTTCGTTTCTGTACGACATCACGCCGTTTGTGAAGTACGGGGCCGACAACGTAATTGCGGTCAGGGTCGATCACAGCCGGTCGGCCGATTCGCGCTGGTACACTGGTTCGGGAATTTACCGGAATGTGTTCCTGGTATCGGCCAACCCGGTGCACATCCATCAGTGGGGCGTATTTTACCAAACCAAAAACGTGATCAAAAACGAAGCGTTGCTGAATGTGCAGGTCGATGTGGACAACACTTCCGCTTCGGATGCTGCAATTTCCGTAAATCTGTCGCTGTTGTCGGCTAATGGCAAAGTCGTTGCCAAAACAACTCAAAAACTTCAGGTAAAATCTTCGAAAACGGCTTCCGCAAACAGCGATTTGAAAGTAAAAAATCCGGTTTTGTGGAAATTGGAGAACCCATATCTCTATCGCCTGAAAACCGAAATCATTCAGGAAGGAAAAGTCATTGACCAAACCGAAACTCCGGTGGGCATTCGCACGCTCATTTTTGATGCGGACAAAGGGTTTGCCCTGAACGGCGACTGGACAAAGATGAAAGGCGTTTGCATCCATCACGACGGCGGGGTACTCGGATCGGCCGTTCCGCCGCAGGTTTGGGAACGCCGCCTCGAAAACCTGAAGGAACTGGGCTGCAATGCCGTCAGGCTTAGCCACAACCCACAATCGCCCGATTTATATGAATTGTGCGACAAATTGGGCATTTTGGTCATGGACGAAGCTTTCGACGAATGGAAATTTCCGAAACGGAAATGGCTGACCGGATGGAATAACGGGACTCCCGGGTTCGAGGGAAGTTTCGACTTTTTCGATGAATGGAGCGACCGCGACCTCAGCGACATGGTTCTTCGCGACCGAAACCACCCGTCAATCGTGATGTGGAGCATCGGCAATGAAATCGATTACCCGAACGATCCGTATTCGAATCCGGTATTGGATAAGGGAACCATCAATCAGCCAGTTTACGGCGGGTACTTGCCAAAAAATCCGCCTGCAACCGATCTGGGCGACATTGCCAAACGACTGGCCGCCGATGTTCGAAAAATTGATCGTTCGCGCCCGGTGACTGCGGCTTTGGCGGGCGTCATCATGTCGAACGAAACGGAATATCCGGGTGCATTGGACGTTGTTGGGTACAATTATACCGAAGACCGATACGAAATGGATCATAAAAAATATCCTCATCGAATAATCTACGGAAGCGAAAATGGACAAAGCATGGATTCGTGGAAGGCCGTGCGCGATTCGAAAAACATATTCGCACAATTCCTTTGGGTGGGAATCGATTACCTGGGCGAATCGAATGCCTGGCCGTCGCGTGGTTTTTATTCCGGATTGCTCGACTTTGCCGGATTTATGAAACCGCGAGGCCATTTTCGTCAGGCACTCTGGGATCCCAAACCGGTGACTTATCTGGGCACGTATCCGGTTCCTGAAAACCGGAAAACCCTGCTGTCGTTTGATGCCTGGCCAATCTGGAATTACACCGCCGGTGAAAATATCCGGGTGGTTTGTTACACGAATTGCCAAAAATCGCGGTTATTCCTGAACGGCAAGCCGTTGGGCGAAGAAAAATCTTACGATGACAACACCGGAATCATTTTCTGGGACATCCCTTTCGAAGCCGGAAAACTGGAAGTGGTCGGGTTTAACAACGAAAAGGAAGCCTGTCGATACGCCATTCAAACCTCTACCCGTCCGTTTGCCCTCACGGCCAGGGCCGGGGACCAAAAACTCTCGAAGGACAAAGATCTGGCGCAAATTGTAGTTCAGGTAACCGATGAAAATGGAGTCCCGGTCATGCTTTCCGACGATGAGGTGAAATGCACCATCGACGGTCCGGCCAAACTGCTCGGGCTTGAAGCCGGAAACAATACCGACATGGGCAACTACCGCGACACGGTGCAACGGGTTTTTCACGGACGTTTGATGGCTTACCTGCAAACTACCGGAAAAGCCGGCAAAATAAAAATCAGCTTTACTTCACCCTGGCTAAAACCAGTTGACTTAACCCTTGATGCAGAATAACTTAAACATAAATCGAGTTGAGCCACTGTTGACTTTTCAGACTTGTATGAAAGTGAAGTTCATCCGGAAGCTTGAGCCAACATCAAAAGAAATGCAGTAGAGAAATATTGTTGAAAACTACTTAGGTCCCCAGCCTGAAAAACAGGAAAAACAGTTTTACTTTTGTGCTCATTTTAGAACGCGACAACGTGCAGAATTATTTGGAAGGATTGAATGAGGCGCAGCGACAGGCGGTCGAAAACATCGACGGGGCTTCGCTGGTCATTGCCGGTGCAGGTTCCGGAAAGACAAGGGTTTTAACGCTTCGGATTACTCATTTGTTGAAAAATGGAGTCAGGCCGGGCTCCGTTCTGGCGCTCACTTTTACCAACAAGGCCGCGCGCGAAATGAAAGATCGTATCTCCACTTTGGTTGGACAGAACACGGCACGACATCTGTGGATGGGAACTTTTCACTCCATTTTTGCACGCATTTTACGTACCGAATCCGAAACACTCGGGTATCCTTCTAATTTTACCATATACGATTCTTCCGACTCGAAAAGCCTGATTAAAAGCATCATCAAAGACCTGAACCTGGATGACAAGACCTATAAACCAGGCGTTGTTTCGTCGCGAATTTCGGCCGCAAAAAACAACCTGGTTTCTTCGGAAGTTTATGCCACTTTGCCCGAAACGGCCGAATACGACCAAAGCATCAAAATGCCGCTGATCGGCCTGATTTACAAGGAATACGCCAAACGCTGCTTCCTCGCCGGAGCCATGGATTTTGACGATTTGCTCCTGAAAACCAACACCTTGTTCCGAAATCACCCCGAAATTCTGGGAAAATACCAGCGCATTTTCGATTACATTCTGGTGGACGAGTACCAGGACACAAACCACTCGCAGTATATGATCATTAAGAAACTGGCTGCCAAACACGGCAACCTGTGTGTGGTGGGCGACGATGCCCAGAGCATTTATTCGTTCCGCGGAGCACGCATCGAGAATATCCTGAATTTCCAGAAAGATTATCCGGATCACAAGGTTTTTAAACTCGAGCAGAATTACCGTTCGACCCAAACCATCGTGGACGCCGCCAACAGCATCATTGCCAAAAATAAACGGCAAATCCGGAAAAATGTATTTTCAGAAAAAGAAAAAGGAGCTCTGATTAAGGTAATGAGCGCCATTACCGATAACGAAGAAGGCTACCTGGTTGCCAACGAAATTACCGACACGCGCATGCGCGAGCATTACCAGTTTTCTGACTATGCCATTTTGTACCGTACCAACGCCCAGTCGCGTATTTTCGAGGAATCGCTTCGGAAACGGAATATTCCATACAAAATCTATGGCGGACTTTCGTTTTATCAGCGCAAGGAAATCAAGGACTTGCTGAGCTATTTCCGAATGGTCATCAACCCGAAAGACAACGAAGCGTTCAAACGGGTTGTCAATTATCCGGCACGCGGAATCGGGCAGACCAGCCTCACCAAACTCGAACAGTTTGCGGCACAAAACAACCTGTGTATCTGGGAATTCGCGACCAATATTCCACTGCTTTTAAGCGAGTTCAACAAAGGGACTGCGGCGAAAATCAACGAATTTACCCAACTCATTCAAATCCTTCAGGAAAAACTGGAAACACTCGACGCGTTCGGTTTGGCCAGCGAAATCGCAACCACTTCAGGAATTATGAAAGATCTGTACAAAGATCAGTCGCCCGAAGGTGTGAGCCGGTTCGAAAACATTCAGGAATTATTAAACGGTATTCAGGAATTCTCCATTTCGGCCCGCGAAGAAGGCACCCCCGGAAAGCTGGCTAATTACATGGAAAACGTGGCCCTGCTCACCGACCAGGATACTGAAAAGGCAGAAGACAACGACCGTGTGACTTTGATGACCATCCATTCGGCAAAAGGACTTGAATTCAAGAATGTATTTATAGTCGGCGTCGAAGAAAACCTGTTCCCGTCGAACCAAACCGGTCAAAAAACGCTTGAAGATTTTGAGGAGGAACGCCGCCTTTTTTATGTCGCGCTTACCAGGGCCGAAAAAAACGCGTACCTCAGCTATGCACGCCAGCGCTACAAATGGGGCAAACTTGAATTTTGCAGCCAAAGCCGGTTTATCGGTGAAATTGACCCGCAATATTTGAATCTGCCGGTAGAGAAAGACCCTTCGTTTTATCAGGCAAAACAGGACTTGCCGTTTGCCGTGCCAAAGCCCAAAACGCAAAATACCACGATTCCCGGAATCAGGCCATCGGCAACGAGCCAACCCGATTTGTACCAGAAACTGAACAAGTTGCGGGAAACAAAAAAAGAAACTGACACGTTCGAATACAGCAACCAGGAAGAGATTCAGGCCGGTATGATCGTTGAGCATCAGCGGTTTGGCCGTGGAAAAGTGTTACAAATGGAGGGCCGGATGCCTGACATGAAAGCCACTGTCTTTTTTGAAAACACCGGGAAAAAACAACTTTTGCTAAAATTTGCTAAACTTCGGATAATTAGTTAGTTTTGCACAGTAAATCCAAATTACCTTAGTTTTAGGTGCTTTCTTTTGCCGGTAAAACTTTTTTGATTTAATTTGCGCGGAATTTGTCTTCGAACTGATTATCCATCCAATTACCTTTTTTTTTGAGATAACAGCCTGATTTTTAAGATTAACTTTATTTATTTACATGGATTATAATTCTAACCGCAGTAAGTTGGCCATACCTGAGTATGGAAGGAACTTGCAGAATATGGTCAATCACATCCTGACCATTGAGGATCGCAACGAACGTAACCGGGCAGCAAGGACCATCATCGACATCATGGGAACCATGTATCCGTATCTGAGAGACATTAATGATTTCAAACATAAACTTTGGGACCATCTGGCCATTATGGCTAATTTTCAATTAGATATCGACTACCCGTACACGCCCCCGTCTCCCGAATTTTTCAACACGCCTCCTAAAAAAATACCTTACGATACCAACCGTATCAAATACCGTCACTATGGAAAAACCATCGAATTTTTGATTGAAAAGGCTGGTGTTCACGAAAACGAAAAGGAGCGCGACCTGCTGATCAAACTGATTGCCAATCACATGAAGAAAAGCTACGTGATGTGGAACAAAGATTCGGTTACCGACGACAAAATTTTGGAAGATATTGAAGAGCTTTCGAAAGGAAAAATTAAATGCAACGACATCATCCTGACCGAAACCAAGGATATTTTATTCCGGAACAAAAAGAAGCCAAACCCAATTCCTGATAACAATCAGCGACGAAAATTCCAGAAACCTGACGACCGCAAACAACAACAGCAACAACGTCAATAAATTTCAAGCTTCAAATTCGTATCCAGATAACCCCAATTTTCTTTCGAGATGGCAACATTTAAAATTGAAGGAGGCAAACAGTTAAATGGTGATTTGCATCCGCAAGGCGCAAAAAATGAGGCACTTCAGGTTATTTGCGCAGTTTTGCTTACCGAAAGCCAAGTCCGGATTACCAATATTCCTGAAATCAGCGATGTCATCAAATTAATTGAAATTCTGACTGAATTAGGAGTTAAAACGCAGCGAAACAGCAAAGGCGACTATACGTTTCAGGCCGACCAGCTAAAAACCGACTACCTGAAAACAGAAGTTTTCGCCCGCCAGGCGGCCAGCCTGCGTGGTTCCATCATGATTTTGGGTCCGTTTCTGGCACGTTTCGGGATTGGGTACATTCCGCAACCCGGTGGCGATAAAATCGGGCGCCGGCGCCTCGACACTCACTTTACCGGACTGCAAAAACTGGGCGCCAGTTTCAACTACAACCCCGACGAACATTTTTACAGCGTTGAAGCCCAAAAACTTACCGGAACCTATATGCTGCTCGACGAAGCCTCGGTTACCGGAACTGCAAACATCGTGATGGCTGCCTCGATGGCCGAAGGAACCACCACCATTTACAATGCCGCCTGTGAACCTTATGTACAGCAACTTTGCCGAATGTTGGTTTCGATGGGCGCAAAAATCGAAGGGATTGGCTCCAACCTGCTCACCATCGAAGGTGTTGCCTCGCTGAACGGTTGCACGCACCAGATCCTTCCCGACATGATTGAAGTTGGAAGTTTCATCGGTCTGGCTGCCATGACCAATTCAGAAATTACCATCCGGAATGCCGGAATCGGGCACCTCGGAATTATCCCGGAACAGTTCAAACGAATGGGAATTGCCATTCAGGAACAAAACGACGATTTGTACATTCCGGCGCACGACCACTACGAAATCGAAACATTCATCGATGGTTCGATCATGACCATTGCCGACGCACCCTGGCCCGGACTGACGCCCGACTTGCTCAGCATTTTCCTGATTGTGGCCACCCAGGCGCAAGGCAGCGTACTCATTCACCAGAAAATGTTTGAAAGCCGCCTGTTCTTTGTCGATAAACTGATCGACATGGGCGCCCAGATTATCCTTTGCGACCCGCACCGCGCAACGGTTATTGGCCTCGACCGTAAATATCCCCTTCGCGGGACCACCATGAGTTCACCGGATATTCGCGCCGGTGTTGCTTTGCTCATAGCGGCCTTGTCGGCGCAGGGAACCAGCAAAATCTCGAACATCGAGCAGATCGACCGCGGATACGAAAATATTGATGCGCGGCTGAATGCCATCGGCGCACAAATCACCCGACTGGATTGATCTTTTCACCCCCAGGGATTGTTTCCGAAGAAATTCAGAAGAATTTGCACACCCTGTTTCTGAAATGTTATTTTTGTATCTCTTTCAGAAATTCAAACTAAAAAAAGTACGGTTATGAAAATAAAAATATCACTGTTTCTCGTCCTCATGTTCGCATTGACCTATTTTTCAGCCACTGCAAAAACAAAAGATGACAACAAACCGGCGGCATCCATCGGCTTAAATATTGGGGATAAAGCTCCTGAAATCATTGAGAAATCGGGCGATGGAAAAGATTTAAAACTTTCGTCGCTGGAAGGAAAAGTTGTTCTGATCGATTTCTGGGCTTCGTGGTGCGGCCCCTGCCGGGCCGAGAATCCCAACGTTGTTGCCGCCTACGAGAAATTTAAAAATTCAAAATTCAAAAATGGAAAAGGATTCACCGTTTTCAGCGTTTCGCTCGACAAGGACAAAACAGCTTGGCAGCAAGCCATTGTTACCGATAAGCTCATTTGGGAAAATCATGTCAGCGACTTGCAGGGATGGAATTCGAAATACGCCGAAATTTACGGAGTACGTGGCATTCCCGCCAATTTTCTGATCGATGGCGACGGCATTATCATTGGCAAGAAACTTCGGGGCCCGGCCCTTGAACAAGCGCTGACCGAATTGCTGAAATAATTCGATTCAGGGGAAAAGGGCAGTCTGAACAGCAGGCTGCCCTTTTTGCATTTTTATGAACCAGCGAATTTGCCGGTAAACATTTTCTTCGATCTCGGGTTCAACCGATTCAACTGTGTCAGATTGGAACGATTTAAAATGCCAATTTGTCAAACGTAAGGCCAATGGCAGTATATTTGCAGGCCAAAAGCAAACTTTAAAAATTCAGATCCAATGACAGATACTAAATCGAGAGTTGAAGAACAACTTGAGCCCGAAACACAGGAAGTGACCTCGCAGCAGGAGGTTTCCGAAGAACAAAAAAAAGAAAAAAAAGATAAGGCACACAAAAAGACCAAGGCCGAAGAGCATCTGGAAAAAGCTGAAAAAGAACTCCTTGAATTAAAAGACAAGCACATCAGGCTTCAGGCTGAATTCGACAATTACCGGAAACGCACCCTGAAGGAGCGCATGGAATTGCTGAAAACGGCCAGCGAAAGTGTTTTAATGAGCATCCTTCCGGTAATTGACGACTTCGACCGTGCCCTGCAAACAATCGATGTGGTTGAGGAAGAAAGCCATCTGAAAGATGGCGTAAAGCTGATCTACAATAAGTTTCAGGAATTCCTGAAGCAAAATGGCGTGAAAGAAATTGAAGCCAAAGAGCAAAATTTCGACACCGATTTACACGAAGCAATCACCAAGATTCCTGCACCTTCAGAAGAACTGAAAGGAAAGATTGTTGACGTGGTGCAAAAAGGTTACTATCTGAACGACAAAGTAATACGTTTCTCAAAAGTAGTTATTGGCGAATAAGCCTGAAAGATTGAATTCAAATGACAAAACGCGATTTTTACGAAATTCTGGGGGTCAGCAAAACGGCCACAGCCGAAGAAATAAAGAAGGCCTACCGGCAAAAAGCCATTCAATTTCATCCCGACAAGAATCCAGGCAACAAGGAAGCTGAAGAAAAATTCAAGGAAGCTGCCGAGGCTTACGAGATATTGAGCAGCCCGGAAAAACGTCAGAAATACGACCAGTTTGGCCATGCGGGAATGAACGGGAACGCTGGTTTTGGCGGACACGACATGTCGATGGACGACATCTTCTCGATGTTCGGCGACATTTTCGG
>JBBIHV010000020.1:30785-33773 GCA_037446835.1 Sunxiuqinia sp.
ATGCAACTGAACGTGGCCGGACGGGGTAATGCCGGACGTCGCGGTGGAATAAACGGCGATCTGTTCGTGGTTATACAGGAAGAAGAACATGCCGAGCTGCAAAGAGACGGCAATAACCTGATCTATAATCTTTTTGTAACGTTTCCGGAAATCACGCTCGGAACAACCAAAGAGATTCCAACGGTTGACAGTAAAGTGAAAGTAAAGATTGAAGCCGGCACTCAGCCTGAGAAAGTGCTTCGCCTGCGCGGGAAAGGTTTGCCCGATGTAAACGGTTACGGCAAGGGCGACTTATTGGTACGCGTTCATGTTTGGATTCCGAAGAAAATTAATTCGGAAGAACGAAAAATTCTGGAAAAACTTCAGTCTTCGCCCAGTTTTCTGGATGGACCTGACCAGGCCGACCGGAATTTTTTCGATAAAATGAGAGATATTTTTGATTAAGATATCATTCCCCCCAAAAGAAAACTACCGGTAGCTTGATTTAATTCAGAACTTCCGGTAGTTTTTTTTTACGATTTACGGTAATTTTTAAGTACCGATCCAGCAAACAGCAACAGGTTTCTATTGAAAAATTTGCAACGAATCGAGAGCCGCCTTGTACTTTTTGGCATTGATGTTATGAGCGGCCAAAGTTCTGGCAAAATTGTGGTATCCCGAAAAATCCTGACGTGCGCACATGTAGATGTACGATGTTTTTGCCGCATTTAATACTGCCTCAATGCTCGAAATTTCAGGAAAATCGATTGGGCCCGGAGGCAAACCCGGATATTTATAAGTATTGTAAGGCGAATCGACAGCCAGGTGGCTGTTCAGAATTCGTTTGATCCGAAAATTACCCAGGGCAAATTTGACGGTTGGATCGGCCTGTAAGAGCATTCCTCGCTTGATCCGGTTCAGGTACAGTCCTGCCACAATGGGCTTTTCATCGTTCTTATTGGTTTCTTCCTGCACAATCGAAGCCACAGTCATCACCTCTTCCGGAGTTAAACCGAGCGCCTGCGCTTTATTTCGTCGATCGTCGTTCCAGAACCTCTTGTATTCCATCCACATACGTTCCAGAAACTGATCGGATGTGGTGGTCCAATAAAACTCGTAGGTATTTGGAATAAACATGCAGGGAAATGTGTTTTTGTTGAATCCATATTTTTCATAAGTAGCCGGATCATTGAACTTGGCAATCAGCTGCGCGGAATCGGGCTCGATGTATTTTGAAATATCGCCGGCCAACTCGGTGATAAACCGCACATTATTAAACGTAACGTTAACGGGCACCTGATTTCCCGATTTCAACATATTCAAAATCTGATTGGTAGTCAACCCTTTATCCAATAAATATTTACCAGGCTTAATCGACTGGGCATATTTCTTTCGTTTGGCCACCCAGTTAAAAGCATCGTAATTCATAATCATATCGTGCTTTTTCAAACTGTCGATAACCTGTTCATAAGTGGCATTTGGTGGGATTTTGATACTTCCCGGATTGCGGATATTCGGATCAAAAATATAATGGTAAAGCCGATAGCCGTGAAATCCGGCAACAGCCAGGGCGATGACGAAAAAAAATACAATCCATTTGTTCAAGCGGGGAAACAACATAAGTTTACTTTTCTTTACTAAATCCATAAAGGCTGGTTTTTCCGTATAAAAATAATCATTTCATTCAAAGTACCTAAATTCAAGGTAAAAGTAAAATGTAAAAAGGCAAAAGTAAAAACAGCTCCCATCTGGACATAAATTGAGATAAACAGTTGATTATTAAATAAATAAATTTTGAGAATTAAACTGACCAAGGAAATTTCAAGAAATTGGACCCGGCGTAAATGCCTGAAGCAATGTTTGTAATATTTTTCTTAATTCCTGAATGAATGAAAAAACAGTACAGCCGTGTTTGCCTGAATTTGCTTATTTTCGCATACGTTTAAACATGTCACCAAAATTTTTATCTATGCATCATGTAAGTCTGGCTGAAAACATATATTACCTCGGTTTTAACGACCGGAGAACTCATCTTTTTGAAAATTTCTGGCCAATCCCGAATGGCGTTTCCTATAATTCGTATTTAATTGTAGATGAAAAGATTGCGTTAATTGACACCGTTGAGCGTGCGTACATCGATGAATTTCTGGAGCAGATTGAGGAACTGACCGGTGGGCGTGCTGTTGATTATCTGGTTATCAACCACATGGAACCCGACCATTCAGGAGCATTAAAAGCAGTCGTGGCCAAATACCCTGAAATCACCCTGGTGGGCAATAAAAAAACCTTCGATATGGTGGCCAATTATTATAAAACCGGGATCAAAACCCTGGAAGTTTACGACGAATCGGAACTGCCACTGGGCACACACCAGTTATCGTTTGCCCCAATCCCAATGGTACATTGGCCTGAAACAATGGTAACCTTCGAAACAACCCGGAAAATACTGTTTACCGGCGATGCCTTTGGTTCGTTTGGAACATTGGACGGTGGAATTTTTGATGACGAACTAAACCTTGCATTTTATGAAGAAGAACTGATGCGGTATTTCACCAATATCGTCGGGAAATACTGTCCGCATACACAGCGCGCCCTGAAAAAGATACAAACACTGGATGTAAAAATGCTGGCTCCAACACACGGCCCCGTTTGGCGGACCAACCTCGAATACATGCTCGACCGCTATGAAAAATGGAGCACTTATACCACCGACCCCGGAGCTGTAATTGTATATGGATCGATGTATGGAAATACCGCAAAAATGGCCGATGTAATTGCGCGCCAGCTGTCTGTCCGCGGTGTGAAAAACATCCGGGTTTACGATGCTTCTAAAACTCATGCTTCATACATTATCAGCGATATTTTCAAGTTTAAAGGTTTTATTGTTGGCAGCGCGGCTTACAACAACGAACTTTTCCCATCGGTCGAGAACCTGGTTAACAAAATTGAACATACCGGTATAAAAAACCATTTGCTGGGTATTTTTGGTTCGTATGGCTGGAATGGCGG
>JBBIHV010000021.1:0-24693 GCA_037446835.1 Sunxiuqinia sp.
GGAACGCATGGCGGCAAATTCAACGGCTAAGGTGCCTGAATTCTTAAGTACACATCCTGTTGAACAAAATCGGATAGCTGCCATACAGAATTTTTTACCCGAAGCCATGAAATACTATACAGGCAAATAATTCTGTTCACTATTCCAGATGATTTACCGGAATATTGATTTGACAAAATTTTGATAATTGTCAGATATTGCCAGCTATTGATGAAGATCAGGGTATTCGTCAGTTCACTAAACGTCGGGATTATAAACTAAGTTGAACCTTTGTTCAACTTAAAATTTTGTTTTTGCGGAGTGTTTGTTAACATTTTTTAATTCATCTGGATTTTTTTATTTATTTTTGGGAAATAAGTAAGGAATAAACTTAAAAAGAGCATGATGGAAGATTTTGACAAGAATGAGGAAAGTTTGGACAATGACAGTAAATTCAGGGAAGAAATCTATTCCAAGGCTGTCAGGGCAGGGAAAAGAACCTATTTTTTCGATGTAAAATCAACTAGAAGAGATGAGTTTTACCTGACAATTACTGAAAGTAAAAAACGATTTGAACAGGATGGAAACTTTCACTACGAAAAGCACAAGATTTTTCTTTACAAAGAAGATTTTGAAAAATTTTTCGAAGGTTTACAAGAAGTAATTACTTTCATTGAGCAAAATCAGCAGGACGAGCTTGTTATCCAGCCTGAATCTGAAGAATTTGCTGATGTTGAAGAAAAAATTCTTGAAGGGGTGACATTCGATAAAGATTTTACTAAAATCGATTTCGAAACACTTTAACCAATTCCGTTTTGCATCATTTTAAGTTGGGAATTTGGAAATTGATTTTCTTCTTTTCAATTCAAAAGGGTGAATAAGATTTTATATTTTTTAAGTTGTGTCGTTCAAAATAGCGATACGGATAAAAATAAATGTTTTAACAGATGGTTTCAAGGCTAGCCTGAAACCATCTGTTTTTTTTCTAGGTGCCTTTTTAACCTCTTTTTGATAGTGCATTTGAATTGATCCTTAAATCGTTTGATGAACATCTTATAAAAGAAAAAGGATTATCAGAACCTGACAATCCTTTGTTCAACTTTAGTTTAGTTCGATCGGAAAATAGATATTGGTTAAAAGAGAAAAGGTTAAGAATAATTTTCTTAAGCGATGCTAATATAAGGGTTATTTCATAACTCTTTTTAACTCTTTTTAAGAATTTGTTAATGTTAAAATGATTTTTATTTTTCATGTGTTATAAATAGCTGTATTTCAATGCCATTTTTTTTGCCGTATGTTTTATAATATCATTCTTGTCTTTTACCGCAAAACCCAGTCCAACTAAGAATAATACTACTTTTGGTGTTTATCGTTAAGTAGGTTTCAATCAGGAAATATTTATTTCAGATATTGAATCCAAATGCTAGCGAATTCAGAACGAAGGATACATTTGATACTTTTCTGACGGATGGCAAAGCTTTTCTGGTCAGTTGCCCGATCATTGTGAGTAAATTAAATGGCGAACTGGTTTTATATTCATTTCTTGTGATCAGGGACAAAAATCAGCGATATGGAATTGACACAATGCCGGGTGTTTTTCGGGGTAAAACCCTCGCCAAAGAATACATGCCCCAGATGGGCTCCGCATTTTGCGCAAGTTATTTCCGTCCGACGCCCGTCGGCATCCAAAGTCTCTTTTACAGCTCCCTTAATGGCATCATCAAAACTAGGCCAGCCACAATGAGCATCAAATTTATCGGAAGACCTGAAGAGCGGAGCATTGCATTTCTTACATAAATAAACTCCCGGTTCATTGTTTTTATAATAGATACCGGTGAAGGGCCTTTCTGTTCCTTTGTCTTCAATCACGTGTTTTTCAAAGTCGTTTAGTTGATTGAATTTCATAACTGTATCCTTTGTGAGGTTGTTTTTTTCCTGACCATTGACAATCGCAGTCAAAGCTACCAGAATAAATATGCCAATCGGTTTCATCGCTTTCACTTTTGAGCAATACAACTCAAATACTGAAATTGTTTACGGCAATTTAAAAATTTGACAATCCACGAAGGAATTTCCGACTGAATTTGGACGTTTAAAAGTTGTATCTTTCGATCAAAAAATATGAAACGCATCTTTACCTATTTTCTGCAAGGGTTGTTGTTACTGAGCCCTTTGGCGGTAACCTTGTATTCTGTTTTTTACATCTTCGAATTTGCTGACCGTCTGATCCGCGATCCTTTAAAAGAACATTTTCAGATCAATTTCCCGGGTATCGGGGTGATCATTTTATTCATCATGCTTACACTACTTGGATTAATCGGGCAAACCATTATTGTAAAACCGTTCACCTATTTTACACGAAGGCTCCTTAAACGATTGCCATTATTGAATGTAATCTATACCTCAATCAACGACCTGTTTACAGCTTTTGTGGGGAAAGAAAAGAAATTTAATGTTCCTGTCAGGGTTTGCATGGATAAAGAAAACAACTTGTGGAAACTCGGGTTTATCACCGAGAAAAACCTGGAAGAATTCGGTCTAGATGGGATGGTTGCCGTTTATTTTCCATTTTCATATAATATTTCCGGAGAAATGTACTTTGTTCCCGAAAGCTCGGTTGAGACGATTGACCTGAGCCCGTCGGAGGTGATGAAATTTATTGTTTCGGGAGGAGTAACTAAAATTAATTGATTGATATGTCAACAGAAGTAATTTTGATGGGTAGCTTTTTATTCCTCATCGTTTTTGTGCTGATGATTGATCTGTTGGTCGTTGGCCGCAACTCACACATCGTTTCAACAAAAGAAGCCTTAATCTGGACCAGTGTTTGGTTCACGCTTTCCATGGGATTTTATGCCTTCCTGTATTTTTATGGCCAGCTACTCCATGGTATCGAGACTCCTGACAAGTTGGCCGAAATAGTTCAAAAATATGGTTCTGGCCTGAAATTTCATTCGTCCGATTTTCAGGGAATGGTTGCAGAATACCGCAACCACATGGCAACCAGCTACCTGGCTGGTTATTTCATTGAACAAACCCTTTCAATCGACAATGTTTTTGTAATCCTGCTTGTACTTCAGGCATTTAGCGTGCCTTTAAAAAACTATAAAACAGTTTTGTTCTGGGGAGTTTTAGGCGCCATTATTCTCCGTTTCATCTTCATTTTTGCCGGTTCCGCCCTAATTCAGCGTTTCGAATGGGTATTGTATATTTTCGGTGCGTTTCTGGTTTTTCAGGGGATTAAAATCCTGATCAAAAAAGATGGCGATGAGAAAGACCCACATGAATATGCCATTGTCAAATTTTTATCCAGATACCTGAATATTTCAAAGGAATACCACGGCGACAGGTTTGCTTTTAACTTCAATAAAAAAGTCTTTTTTACCCCGTTGATGCTGGTTTTGGTGCTGGTTGAGTTTACCGATGTCATTTTTGCACTCGACTCCATCCCCGCCGTTTTTTCAGTTACCCTTGATCCTTTTGTAGTCTTCTTTTCCAATATTTTTGCCATCATCGGGTTGCGGTCGCTGTTCTTTTTGCTGGCCAACATGGTCGATAAATTCCGTTTCCTGAACGTCGGGGTAAGTGTGCTGCTGGTATTTGTCGGCGCAAAATTACTTGCACACACCTGGCTGGAGCAAATTGATTTCAAAACTTCGTATTCACTTTATTTTATAGCTGTTACGCTGATATTGAGCATTATTTTTTCAATTCTTTTTCCGGAAAAAGAAACCGAACAAATTTGAACCAGTTAAAATATGGCGCGGTAACTCATGCCGATATTTCCCTGGCCTAAATAAGCTGGCATGATGGATGACGTTCTGCCATTTTCAACGCCCTTCTTAGGAACGATCAGCCGTCCGCGCGCAAGGGCAATCTTTCCGCAGGTATAACCAATGGCAATGGCCAGCGGATAATCGCTCATCCAGTGAACCCCGTTGTTAAGCATCGAAAAACCAAGCAAGCCCATCAGTGTGTAACCAACCGGTTTGATGTATTTGTTGTCGGGATAATTTCCGGCCAGGATAGTGATTGTTGCCATTGCGGTTGCCAAATGCCCTGACGGAAAAGCATCATAATTCGATACATTTTGCTGATATTTTGATGGCGAAGTAAACGGATGCCAGGTGCCTCCGGGAACTGCGGCTATCCCCGGGGGCGGATCCATGGCCCTGAAAGGGCTTTGCCGGCCGGAGATTCGCTTTAGAAACTGAGTCGTAACGGCGAGCGTGAAAAACATTTCAGTTAATTGCGAGGTAGTTTGTAGGGCACGGTAATCATTTGATATCAGGCCATATCCATAAAATCCACCGGCAATCATGATGCTTGGCCAGCCTTCGCCTAAAAAGTAAAAGGCCATGTTCAGGTTCTGGGGAACATCCAGAAAGGTAATTTTTTTACCGCCTATATTTATTTTTACAGGCTTAAATTCGTGCAATGAGCTGAGGTGAATGTAACGGCCAAATTGCTGCGCCCCATCGGTAATGTGCTGGTCAACCGCAACCAGGGCGGCAGTTCCAATCACCAGAGCTCCCAGGGTAGGCAAATTTTTTTTCGAAAAAGTTGTTTTTCCCAAGTTGTATAAATCTGATGGAACAAATTTCAGAAATTGAAAGGGCTTTGGGCGAAAATACAACATTTGATCGCCATTGTCCAAATTGTATATCTGAGCCTTCTGGATTCTTACGGTATCGCGCCAAGCCTTGTTTACAAGCGTGTCTTTTCTTGATTCGGCATTTAGGTTCAGGACTAAAAAAAATATAAACGGAAATGAAAATGTATTTCTGACAATACAGTTAACCTGGCGTGACCATTTCATAGTTAATTCAGTTTATTAAGTTTGTGTTTATAGACGTAACTGGCAGATTGATAATAAGTAATAGTTTCGTTCTCCATTTCAGGATCTATTGGTGCCGGTTTCATTTCCCCAGTTTGGGGATTGATCAGGTAGTTGGTTATTTTTTGTTGTGGGCTCAGAATGGTGAGTTCATTATTCCGGATGTAGCCTAATTTTTGGTAATTTGAGATAAAAGCCCGTTCCTCGTCAGGAGCCATTTTCAGGATGTCTTTCCCAAAAAATTTGGTTTTATATGTCCAGTTCATCACACCCAGCAAGGTAGGTGCGGCATCAATCTGGCTGCAAAGTTTGCTGATCTGTTGCGGATGCACCAGCCCCGGATTGTAAATTAGAAAAGGAACCTGGTAATCCATGAACGGCAGTTCGGATTGTCCGGCGCTTCCGGCACAATGATCGGCCATAATGACAAACAACGTATTCTTAAACCAAGGCTTTTGACTGGCTTTCCGGATAAATTCACCAATAGCAAAATCGCAATATTTAACAGCCCCGGCCCGGCCTGTCTGCGACGGAATATCAATAAAACCGTCCGGATAGGAAAACGGGCGATGGTTTGAAGTGGTCATCACCTGGCTCATAAATGGTTTCCCGTCAGCAAACGTCTGGTCACATTCTTTCAGCGTCCGGTTAAACAAGTCCTGATCGCAAACGCCCCAAGCATTTACAAAAGTTATTTCATCGTTTTTCAGGTCTCTTCGGTCAACAATTTCAAACCCGTTGTGCGAATAGAAGTAATTCATGTTATCGAAATAGCCGTATCCACCATAAATAAATTTCAACTGGTAGCCACGTTCTTTAAAGATTTGCCCGACTGAAAACATGTTTTCATTGTTCGGTCTTTTAACCACACTTTGCCCGGGTTTAGGCGGCGAGCTTAGCATTGATGCTTCGAGCCCGTAAATGGTACGGGTCCCAACAGCATACAAGTTGGTGAAAAACAAAGAACTGTCGGCCAGTGCGTCAAGGTTAGGTGTTATTTTACCCAACTTGCTTCCTTTATAACTTAAATATTCACCGCTCAAACTTTCAACGGTAATAAAAACCACATTGTAGTGTTTTTCTTCTCTTGAACTGGTGATTTCCCTCGAAATATCGAAAGGCTTGTCGTTCAGGGCCCGGCTGTTTTCGCTTTTCAGCAAGGTATGCAAGTGCCTGAAATTATCCACATTGTTTTGGGTAGCATAAAACGTATCGTAATCGAGTTCGTTGTTCAGGAAGGCAGCAAACAACGAGTGGATGCCATTTTTGGCCAACTCATTGTTGTAGCGGTTTTTGGTAATTTCTACAGTCGTATTTTTAATCAGGAGAAACGAAAAAACCGGCAAAAGGAGCAGGCCAAATCCTGAAAGGATCCTACTTTTCGTGCGGCTTTTGCTGGCAAGCGAAACAGCTAGGTATTTCTTACTGACGACGAAATACATTAAAGCCACATCAGCAAGTAAGATTCCTGCAATCAATGCCGGTAACGGGTAGGATTCTTTGATATTTCCCAGAACTTCGGTGGTATAAACCAGGTAATCAACCGCAATGAAATTATAACGGACGCCAAATTCTTCCCAGAAAAAATATTCGGATACGCCATTGAAGATCAAGATGTAAAAAGCGATGAAATACACCACAAACGCAAACCCTTTGTGAAGAGCTGAATTATAAAACCGGTCAGAAATGAACGTCAGAAACAATACAAATGGAATCATAAAATAGGTGTAAGCCACTGTGTCCATGAATAATCCAGCGCCAAACGACCATAAAAAATTCAGCGGATTAAGGCTTATCTCGCGAAATGACATAAACAGCAAAACCATACGGCTCAGAAAAGAGATGGAAACAAACACGATATAAAGGAGGAATATCCCCCCAAACCGGCTGTGAAGGATTTTTTTTAGGTTCAGTGGATTCATGCCAAGCGCTTTGAAATTCTTGTAAATAGATTCGATTAGACCATTTATTCAACCAAGGTGGCAAATATAATATTTATCAATCTTCCGGCAAGTTGGAGCCATAACAAACCATCATCAGGCTGATTAAAACGTTGACAAACCGTTCCAAATAAAACAGAAAAACGGTTCAGAGCAATAGTCCGGCTTCTGAACTTTTCGTTAAAACTCCTGCCGTAACCGAAATTGACAATCTGATTTTTCTGTTTATCCTTCCAGATTAACTATCTTTGTTTCTGCTTCAAACGTCTGGGTTTGATCCGAAAATAATATATTATTCACTCATTTTCAATACAATAAAATGTCCAAGTTCAGTTACCAAAAACCGTTTCCGATTAAAAAAGATACCACAACTTATCGGTTGCTCACCAAAGACTTTGTTTCGACAGTTGAGTTCGACGGACGTAAAATCCTGAAAGTAGCTCCTGAAGGTCTGGAATTGTTGGCCAAAGAAGCGTTTGCCGATGTTTCGTTTTACCTGCGTGCGGCCCATCTTGAAAAGCTAGCCTATATCCTGAAAGATCCGGAAGCTACTGATAACGATCGTTTTGTGGCACATACCATGCTGCTGAACCAAGTTGTGTCGGCTGAAGGCGAATTGCCAACTTGCCAGGATACCGGAACTGCCATTGTTTTGGGCAAAAAAGGTGAGAATGTGTTTACTGGCGCGACTGATGCCGAATTCCTGTCAAAAGGTATTTACGAAACATACCAGGACCGCAACCTGCGCTATTCGCAGGTGGTTCCATTTACCATGTTCGACGAAAAAAATACCGGGACCAACCTTCCGGCCCAGATTGATATTTATGCCACCGAAGGCAGTTCATACGAATTTCTTTTCATTACCAAAGGTGGCGGTTCGGGCAATAAAACCTATCTGTACCAACAAACCAAATCGCTGCTGACCGAAGAAAACCTGACCAAATTCATTCGCGAAAAAATTATGGATCTGGGCACTTCGGCTTGCCCGCCCTACCATCTGGCTGTTGTTATCGGTGGAACTTCTGCTGAAGCAACGTTAGCGACCGTAAAAAAAGCATCTGCCGGATATTTTGATCACCTGCCAACAGAAGGAAACGAAGGAGGACAAGCTTTCCGTGATCTGGAATGGGAAAAGAAAATTGAAAAAATTGCGCAGGAATGTGGACTTGGGGCTCAATTCGGTGGAAAATATTTTGTTCATGATGTGAAAGTGGTCAGGTTACCGCGCCATGCCGCCTCGTGCCCGGTTGGAATCGGCGTGAGTTGCAGTGCCGACCGGAATATCAAAGCAAAAATTACTGAAGCTGGAATTTTTCTGGAAGAACTCGAACGCAACCCGGCCCGTTTCCTTCCTGAAGCAGCGCCAAACATGCAGCCCGCAGTTGATATCGATCTGGATCAACCGATGGAAGATGTGCTGAAAATATTGTCAAAATACCCGATTAAAACACGGCTGAACCTTTCGGGAACCTTGATTGTGGCTCGCGACATGGCCCACATGCGGCTGAAAGAAATGCTGGATGCCGGTCAGCCGATGCCTGAATATTTTAAGAAATACCCGGTTTATTATGCCGGGCCAGCCAAAACCCCAAAAGGAATGGCCTCCGGAAGTTTTGGCCCGACGACCGCCGGACGCATGGATCCGTATGTCGATTATTTCATGAGTCTGGGCGGTTCGATGATCATGGTGGCCAAAGGAAACCGCTCTCAACAGGTGACCGATGCCTGTAAAAAACATGGCGGTTTTTACCTGGGTTCAATTGGCGGACCGGCTGCTATCCTGGCAAAACAAAGCATCAAATCGAGTGAAGTCATCGACTTTGAGGAACTCGGTATGGAAGCCATCCGCAAAATCAAAATTGAAAACTTTCCGGCCTTCATCATTGTTGACGACAAGGGAAACGATTTTTTTAAACAGTTGTAGAACATTAAAACAGGCATATTCGTCAAGATCAGGAACTTATAGCTAACCCGATCACTGATTCGTAATTTTTGATACAAAAATATGAAGTGATCCCCAAAGTCGTCAGTATGGTTTTGGACATATGAAAACAGAGGATCACTCAGTGATTTTAGTGCCAAAAAAAGGGAGCCGAGCGGCTCCCATACAATCTACATTATTGCGATTCGTGAAAAAGGGACTTTTTTTTCTCTGACTGAAAGACAATGCTGGTGATTTTCGATTAAAGCATTTTGTTCGTATTCAGTCAAGGCATTGTAATAGGCTAATCGTTCTTTAATTGGTAACTTTCTCATCTGTTTATATCCACAGCCGCAGGCTTCTTTACCGGTAGGGCATTTAAAAATAAGCCCGTAATAATCTGTGAATGGCTTTCTCATTTTGAAATTCAGCGTGAAACGATAACCTCTTACATCTATTAATCCAGGAAGTGATCAAAAGGTAACCCTCAAATTCAATAAATATTTAAATTTTGTGTTCAGGAAGCTCTTTGGCTTATTTTTATATTTTTGCAGAAGTTTTAATAAAACGTAAAATCTTCTGACTCGATATGTTTGAGAATCTGAATGAAAAGCTTGAACGGTCGTTTAAACTCCTGAAAGGTCAGGGGAAAATTACCGAAATTAATGTCGCCGAAACCTTGAAAGAAGTTCGTCGCGCTTTGCTCGATGCCGACGTCAACTTTAAAATTGCAAAATCATTCACCGAGAATGTCCGCAAAAAGGCCATGGGGATGGATGTGCTAAATTCGCTAAAACCCAGTCAGTTAATGGTCAAAATCGTTCACGACGAGTTGGCTGAATTGATGGGAGGAAAATTTATTGACATAAATCTCAAAGGAAATCCTTCAATTATATTGATTGCTGGTCTCCAGGGATCGGGAAAAACAACTTTTTCAGGAAAATTGGCCCTTATGCTGAAAAGCAAAAAAGGCCGTCACCCGCTTCTGGTTGCTTGCGATGTATATCGTCCGGCAGCTATCGAACAGTTAAAAGTTCTTGGGGGGCAAATCAATGTGCCGGTTTATACTGAAGAAGGCAACCGGAACCCGGTTAAGATTGCACAGGATGCAATCCGTCAGGCAAGACTTCAGGGAAATGATATAGTCATTATCGATACTGCCGGACGTCTGGCAATCGATCAGGAAATGATGAATGAGATCAGCGCCGTGAAAGATGCGGTGAAGCCCCACGAAATTTTGTTTGTGGTCGATTCAATGACCGGTCAGGATGCTGTAAATACAGCCAAGGAATTTAACGACAGGCTTGATTTTGATGGGGTTGTCCTGACAAAACTGGATGGAGATACACGTGGTGGGGCAGCCCTTTCAATCCGGGCGGTGGTTGATAAGCCTATCAAATTTGTAGGAACCGGAGAAAAACTTGAAGCGCTGGATAATTTTTATCCTGAACGTATGGCCGACCGCATTTTGGGCATGGGCGATATCGTTTCGCTGGTTGAAAAAGCACAGGAACAGTTTGATGAAGAAGAAGCACGAAAATTGCAACAGAAGCTGGCCAAAAACCAGTTTAGTTTTACCGACTTCCTGAAACAAATCCAACAGATCAAAAAGATGGGGAACCTGAAAGATCTTGCCAGTATGATTCCCGGAATGGGGAAGGCTTTGAAGGATGTCCAGATTGAAGACGATGCCTTTAAGCACATCGAAGCCATTATTTATTCGATGACTCCTGCCGAACGTGAAGACCCGACTTTATTAAATGGTTCCCGTCGCAAGCGGATTGCCGATGGCTCCGGAACTAATATTCAGGAAGTCAACCGGTTAATAAAACAATTTACCGAAACGCGTAAAATGATGCGTATCGTTTCACAAGGAAAAAACCTGAACAGGATGATGGGCAATGTGGGCCCAAAACGATAACCAAATTAAATGGACTATGATTTTAATCGACGGGAAAAAGACAGCAGACGAAATAAAAAAAGAAATTGCTGAAGAAGTAAAACAACTTGTTGCAACAGGCCGTCGGGCACCTCATCTGGCAGCCGTGTTGGTTGGTCACGATGGGGGTAGCGAAACTTATGTGGCATTCAAAATTAAAGACTGCGAAGAAGTTGGGTTCCGGTCAACACTGGTGCGTTTTGATGATGATGTAACAGAAGCCGAACTGCTTGCAAAAGTTGAAGCGTTGAACAACGATACCGATCTGGATGGTTTCATTGTGCAATTGCCGCTCCCCAAACACATTTCGGAACAAAAGGTGATTGAAGCCATCGATGCACGCAAAGATGTTGACGGGTTTCATCCTGAAAATATTGGACGCCTGGTACTTGGGCTTCCTGCTTTCCTGTCGGCTACGCCTTTCGGTATCATTGAATTGTTAAAACGGTATCAAATCCCGACTTCAGGAAAAAACTGTGTGATTGTTGGCCGGAGCAATATTGTTGGCCGTCCGTTGAGTATCCTGATGTCGCAAAAAGCGGTCAATGCAACGGTGACAGTAGCCCACAGCCAGACCAAAAATCTTGAAAAAGTATGTTCCGAAGCAGATATTCTGATAGCCGCACTTGGTTCGCCAGAGTTTATAAAGGCCAATATGGTAAAAGAAGGGGCCGTTGTAATTGACGTTGGTACAACCCGTGTACCTGCCCCTGAAACCAAATCAGGCTATCGCTTAAAAGGGGACGTAAAATTTGACGAAGTTGCCCCAAAATGCTCATACATTACTCCTGTTCCGGGTGGTGTAGGCCCAATGACAAGGGTTTCCCTGCTTCAGAATACATTGCTGGCAGCCAAAAAGAACGCTGACAAATAACAGTTAAAGGTGCTTTTGAGTACCTTTTTTTGTTGAAAAAATAGTTACGGGTAAACTCTAAATTAAATATTGAGTACATTTTTAAGCCGTACATTTTATTAATTAACTTTGCACGCTTTATGAACCTTTAAATTATAAAGTCTTGTCAGCAACCAGGTATATCTTTGTTACAGGAGGAGTTACTTCCTCGCTTGGAAAAGGAATTCTAGCCTCTTCGTTGGCTAAGTTACTTCAGTCACGAGGTTATTCAGTGACGATTCAGAAACTGGATCCCTACATTAATGTTGATCCCGGGACACTGAACCCTTACGAACATGGCGAATGTTTTGTGACCGACGATGGTGCGGAAACAGATCTGGACCTCGGGCATTACGAGCGTTTCCTGAATGTTCCCACATCTCAGGCCAATAATGTGACTACCGGACGGATTTACCAATCGGTAATTAACAAGGAACGCCGTGGCGATTATCTGGGAAAAACCGTCCAGATCATTCCGCATATCACCGATGAAATTAAAAGAAGGATAAAAGTTCTGGGTTCGAAAGGTAAATACGACATCGTAGTGACCGAAATTGGAGGTACAGTTGGCGATATCGAATCTTTACCATACATCGAAGCTGTTCGCCAGTTAAAATGGGAACTTGGCAGCAATGCCCTCGTTATCCACCTGACTTTGGTGCCCTTTCTGGCTGCTTCCGGAGAACTTAAAACAAAACCCACACAACATTCGGTTAAAGCTTTGCTCGAAAATGGAGTACAGCCAGATGTTCTGGTCCTTCGTACCGAACATGAACTGGGAATGGCGCTTCGAAAGAAAGTTGCCCTTTTCTGCAATGTGGAAAGCGAAGCCGTCATCCAGTCGATTGATGTTTCGACCATTTATGAAGTTCCCAATAAAATGCGAGAAGAACGTTTGGACGAAATTGTTTTGCGCAAAATGGGGCTTTCGCTAAAAGATGAACCGAAATTAGATGATTGGAACGATTTTCTGAATAAACTTAAAAAGCCAACTGCCGAAATTGAAATCGGGCTGGTTGGTAAATATGTTGAATTGCAAGATGCTTACAAATCCATTGTGGAGGCTTTAATTCATGCAGGCGCTGTTAATCAGTGCAAAGTGAAGCTTCGCTGGATTCATTCTGAAAAAGTAACCACCGAAAACGTTGAAAAGAAACTCGAAGGCCTGAAGGGAATTATAGTTGCCCCCGGGTTCGGACATCGAGGCATCGAGGGTAAAATAATTGCAACCCGCTACGTCAGGGAAAACAACATTCCTTTCTTCGGAATTTGCCTTGGAATGCAGATTGCTGTGATTGAGTTTGCCCGCACTGTTTTAGGTCATACCACCGCCGACTCAACCGAGATGAATGAAAAAACAGATTGCCCGGTAATCGACCTCATGGAAGACCAGAAAGGAATTACCGAAAAGGGAGGGACCATGCGGTTGGGAGCCTATAAGTGCCAGATTGTTGACAAAACCTCAAATTTATACCGGGCCTACAACAAAACCGACATCAAGGAAAGGCATCGTCACCGGTATGAATTTAACGACCTGTACCTTAGCGAATTTGAAACTGCCGGAATGAAAGCGACAGGTTTAAACCCCGATACCAATCTGGTAGAAGTCATTGAAATACCATCACATCCCTGGTTTGTTGGCGTTCAGTTTCACCCCGAATACAGCAGTACAGTTTTAAAACCACATCCGTTGTTTGTTGCTTTTGTTAAAGCTGCACTCGGAAATAAATAATTTTTTATGGATAAAAATACGATTCTTGGTGCTTTTCTCATTTTTGCGATCCTCATAGGGTTTAGTTATTTCAATAAACCTTCTGAAAAACAAATTGAGGCCGCAAAACATACCCGCGATTCGCTTGAATTGGTCAGCGCCCAAAAACAGAAGGATGTTGAAGCCGCTTCAAAATTGGAAGCGGGCAAAGCTTCTGGCCTTGTCAAAGGGACAGGCGATACAACCGTGCAGGACGCAAGCGACCGTAAAGATAAATTTGGTGCATTTGCCGGTGGATCGGTCGGGAAAGAAAAATTTTATGTGATTGAAAATAACCTGATGAAGGTTACTTTTTCGAATAAAGGCGGACGGATCTATTCGGTTGAGCTCAAAAATTTTAAAACATACACCGGGAAGCCGCTTATTTTATTCGAAGGGAACAGGAGCAAATTTGGGTTAAACTTCTTTTCGCAGAACAAGAGTATCCAAACTGAATCGTTTTACTTTACACCATCTGATTCAATTGCCGACCAGGTACTGAATGGCCCGAAAATTAAAATTGGCAAAGAAGGCAATGAAGCGTTCAACCAGAAGAATAAAGGTGACTCTAAGTCACTTTCAATGAGGCTTTATGCCGGAGAAGGCAAATATCTTGAATACAAATATACGCTTACTTATAACTCATACCTGGTTGGTTTCGATATTAATACAAACGGACTTGACAAGGTTATTGCAAACAACACCGACTACCTTGATTTGAACTGGAACATCGATGTGCCACGTCAGGAACGGGTCTCTAATTTCGGGGAAGACAACTACACAACGATTTACTACAAATATCAGGATGATAAACCTGATAAGTTAGCTAAAGGTAAATCAGGCTCTGAAAGCCTGAGGACTAAAACCAAATGGATCAGCTTTAAACAATTGTTTTTTAACTCGACATTGATTGCCGACGATGCTTTCCCAAATGCCGATATCAAGTCCGAACTGACTAAAGAAGATCCTCAATTTCTTGGTAACTTTAATGCAGATATTTCCCTTCCATATCATGGAAAAGAATCAGAAAGTATTAAAATGAAGTTCTATTTTGGGCCAAACCATTACAGTACCCTTAAACAATATGGGTTATCGCTCGAAGACCTAATTTATCTGGGCTATGCAATTGTTAGTCCAGTGAATAAATACCTGATCATCCCAACGTTTAATTTCCTGCGGCAATTCATCAGTAACTTCGGGGTTATCATCCTGTTGCTCACGGTTTTTATCAAACTGCTTATCTTCCCGTTCACGTTCAAATCGTACCATTCTCAGGCAAAAATGAAGGCGCTAAAACCTGAAATTGATGAGATAAATGCCAAGTTCGGAAAAGATAAAGCTATGGAAAAACAGCAGGCAACCATGGCCTTGTATAAAAAAGCCGGCGTTAACCCGATGGGCGGTTGTTTGCCGATGTTGTTCCAGTTCCCCGTTTTAATCGCCATGTTCTTCTTTTTCCCGACGTCGATCGAGTTGCGTCAGCAAAGTTTCCTTTGGGCTCACGATTTATCGACCTACGATTCAATTTTTAATTTGCCATTCAACATTCCTTTTTATGGCAGCCACGTTAGTTTGTTTTGTTTGTTGATGACCGTAACAACGATTATCTCGACCTATCTGAATTCGCAGACACAAAATACGGATGCCATGCCTGGGATGAAAACCATGATGTACATTATGCCCGTCATGTTCCTGTTTATCCTGAACAGTTATCCTTCTGGTTTGAGCTACTACTATTTTCTGGCTAATGTTTTTACAATCGGGCAGATGTATATTTTCCGGATGATGATTGATGAAGATAAAATCAGGGCACAGATACAGATTAATAAGAAGAAACCAGTCGTTAAATCGAAATTTCAGCAAAAGCTGGAAGATATGGCCAAACAAAAGGGAGTTCAACCACGAAAATAATTCAAAAAAAATGCTGCTCAATGGCAGCATTTTTTGTAACTTGTTGTTTGTAAACCAACAAGTTAATTTATGTATCAGTATCAGGCAGTAATTCAAAAAATTATCGATGGCGATACCTTCGAGATCGACATTGATTTGGGGCTTTCTATTTGGGTGCATAACGAACGAATCCGTTTGTTCGGGGTTGATACCCCTGAAGTGTATGGCGTTAAAATGGGTTCGCCGGAATGGGTTCTGGGCAACAAAGCTTCGGAATTTGTAAAATCAGTTCTGCACCAAAATGATGAAATCATTGTTGAAACGGTGAAAGACAAAAAAGAAAAATATGGCCGCTACCTGGCTGTTGTTTACGCCAAAATCGATGCGGGTATCCTTTCAGGCCTGACCGGAATCCGGGCCCTCAACGAATTTTCGTGTGTGAACGACGTCCTGGTAGCCAAGGGACTTGCCCGTGTTTATATGATTTAGGCTTGCTGTCTGATTTCTCATATCGGGAAATACAAAAAAAGGTGCTATTTCAGAAAATAACTGGAATAGCACCTTTCGTTTCATTCATAGTGAGCAGCCGGAATAGGACAGGAGCGGTCGCTTTTGGTTGCACTGCGCTTAGTTTTCCGATTTTAAAACCTGGATGTTGTACTTTTTCATTCTCCTGATTAATGAATCGCGTGTAATGCCAAGTAATTCGGCAGTTTTGTTTTGGTTGTAATTTTTTTCTTTTAACGCCAGCCTGATTAAATTCAGTTCGTTTTCTTCCAGGTTATAATTTGTCATTTCAAGTTTTGATTCAGGTTCGAGCGGGTTATTTATTTGGAAATCGTTTACCGATAACGATTCACTTTTGCAAAGAATTAAAGCCCGTTCGACCATGTTCTTCAGTTCCCTGACATTTCCAGGGAATGAATAGTTCTTCAGCAATTTTAAGGTTTCCCTTTCGATAACTGGGATGGGTTTGTTCAGTTTTCGGGCAAAATCTGAAATAAAATGCTGCATCAACGGCTCAATGTCTTCTGTCCTTTCGCGCAAAGGCGGAATGTGGATGTGGATGGTATTTAGCCGGTGCAGCAAATCAAGCCTGAATTTTTTTTCCTCAATCAGTTTGCCGATGTCATGGTTTGTTGCTGCAATAATCCGGAAATCAGTGGCAATTGGTTCGGTTTCCCCAACCCTGGTGATGGTTTTTTCCTCGATTGCGCGCAAGATTTTAGCCTGAAGGTTGATGGGCATATCGGCAATCTCGTCCAGAAAAAGTGTGCCCTGATCGCTGACTTCGAAAAACCCCTTTTTATCGGATATTGCCCCGGTAAACGACCCTTTTTTATGACCAAAAAATTCGCTTTCAAGAAGTGAATCAGTTATGGCACTGCTGTTTACAGCGCAAAAGATATTCTCGTTCCGGGCGCTTTCGTAATGAATAATCCGCGCAATATTTTCTTTGCCTGTTCCACTTTCGCCTGTGATCAGCACACTGGTATCCTTGTATTTCGAAGCCGTGAGAGCCATTTCCAGAATCGCTTTTATTTGCTGGCTTTCGCCAATAAAATCGCGTTTAATCTTTTCCTGAAGGCTTTTTGAAATCAAGGAGTTTTTTTCCTCCATGGTCTTTATAATGCGCTGAAGGTCAAGAAATTTCCGTGTCCTCTGAATGGCAATCTGAATGTCGGTGTGACGGAATGGCTTTTTCAGGTAATCGATGGCCCCGTTCCTTAAGGCCGTAATCACGGTGTCCATGTCGCCATGCGCCGAAACGATAATCACCTCCAGTTTGGGGTATGTGAGCTTAACTTCTTTTAGAATATCGAGCCCATTCACACCTTTCAAACGAACATCCAGAATGAGCAAATCAATGTCGTGGTTCTTCAGAACCGACCGGCCTTTGTGTACGTTGTTGGCTATAAATGAATTATAACCCTGGTTCTGGAGGAATTCATCAATTTCTTCCGTGAAGTTTTTTTCATCGTCGATGACCAAAACGTTCAACTGGGAGTTTAATTGGAAATTTTCTGATCTGATTGGATTACTAAACATAGTAATTGAGATTTAATTTCTGGTTTCTTTTACCGGGATTTTAATGAAAATTGATGTCCCTGCCAGAGGAATGCTTTGAACATCAATTTCACCATCCAATTCCTTGATTATTCCATACGAAATGGACAGGCCAAGCCCGGTTCCCTGACCCGGAGCTTTGGTGGTGAAAAACGGAAGCAGCACCTTTTCAACATCTTCGGGTTTAATGCCTATCCCGTTATCCTTTATTTCTATAATTACCTGTTTGTCAATAATTTTCGTAGAAACGTCAATTTTTTTCCTGTAATTTTTGCAGGTTTTTCTTTTCTTTTCTTCGATGGCATCTTTTGCGTTTACCAACATATTCAGGATGACTTGTTCGAACCGGTAGGCATTCCCTTTCAGGCTGGGCAAACTTTTTTCCGGCGTAAAGGTTAGGCTGATTTCCTTGTGCGACATTTGCTCCGAAATCATTGAAATACTGTTTTGGATGCTGAGGTTCACATCGAAATCGGACTGGATAAAATCATCCTGGTCACGCGAAAAAGTCCGTACATGGTCAATTATCTTTTTTATCCTCAAAATGTTGTCGAAAACCTTGTTTAGCTTGGTTGTCAGGTAAGTTTCGGTGAGCGACTTGTTTTCGACCGAAAACATGATGTTGTCCAATGATAGCGAGATGGTGTTCAGCGGTTGGTTAATTTCGTGGGCCATTCCGGTTGCCAGTTCACCAATACCGGCCATTCGTTCGGAGTGCCGCAATTGCTTTTCAAAAAGCTTCCTTTCTGAAATATCCCTGATAACAACCATGAATGCAGTTAATTTGCCATTGCTCCCTTTTATTTGTGTTGAACTTATTTCGCCTGTGAATTCTGTTTTGTCTGTCCGGTTCAGTTTAATTTCCATGTTTTGTATCATCCCCTCTTTCAGGGTCGTCCGGAAGATTTGCAGGTAAGTTTTTTTCGATTCCCTGGGCACAAATTCAATAAAGTGCTTCCCTTCAATTTGATCGTTATTATTTCCAAGAAGCGACTTTGCAATATCCGAGGCTTCGGCAATTTTTCCATTTAAATCGCTGATAATGATTCCGTCGGGCGATGTTTTCAGGAGCGAATGATAAAGTTCTTCGGATGCGGTCAACGCAATTTGTGCCTCTTTGCGGTCGGTAATATCGACCATCGAGAGCAGGCATTTCGATTTTTCATCGGTCAATGCACCTTCAAGAAATACATAAATTGAGTTCCCGCGTTTCTGTCTCAACTTCAGTTCGCATCCTGAATTTTGTTTTTTATCGAATACCAGTCGCGTAAAATTGTCGAAATCGTCAGTATTTTCAGGGGCAATGAACTCTTTGAAGTTGCTGTTTATCAAACGATTATGTTCACTTTCCAAAAGATTTGCACCTCTGAGGTTGATTTCAAAAATCATTCCCTCCCGGTTGATGGTAAAGTATCCTGAAGGGGCAAAGTCGTACAATTTGATGTATTTTCTTCTGGATTCTTCAGTTTCCTGTTGCGCTTTCCTGAGGTTTTTATTTTGTAGTTCAATTTCATTCTTGCTCTTTTCAAGTTCAAGCTTTGATTCCTGAATCGAATTTTTGCTCAGGATCAGGTTTCTTTTTTGCTGGTCGAGTTCAAGAAAAATCCTCACCTTGCTGAGGAAAATGCTTCGGTTTACGGGCTTCGAAAGGTAGTCGATTGCCCCATTGTCGTATCCTTTAAACATTTGAATGTCGTCAGAAAAATAGGCTGTGAGGAAAATAATCGGTATCAGGTCGCGGCCCTGTAAATTTCTGATTTGATAGGCCAATTCAAAACCATCCATTTCTGGCATTTGAATATCCAGGATGGCCAGGGCAAAATCATTTTTACTGATTAAGCCAAGCGCTTCCTTTCCTGAACTTGCCAAATATATTTCTGCTTCGACTTCTTTTAGTACGGTTTTCAGGAGCGACAAATAAAACGTATTGTCATCGACAAGTAAAATTTTTGAGACGGGTTTAGTGCTCATTTGTGTGGAATACGACTTAAAATTATTGAATATCAGTTTATTGGGTCGGGTGGAATGTTGTTCAGGTTAAGAAAATTTGCGTGGAATCTGTATTACAAAATTGCTACCCTGTCCAAATTTGCTTTCAACTGAAATGGTTCCGTTATGCCTGTCGATAAAATCCTTGCAAAGAATTAAGCCCAACCCACTTCCAGTTTCGTTGGCGGTTCCCGGAATGCTCACATGTTCATCGATCCTGAAAAGTTTTTGAAGTGTTTCTTCCGTCATCCCAACTCCCAAATCGGAAATGGTCATTATTGTCTGATTTTCAGATGATTTGGCTGAAATGGAAATTACCCCTTCCGGATGCGAATATTTGATGGCATTGCTGACCAGGTTCCTGAAAATTGTCCGGAGCATATTTGTGTCTGCAAATATTTCAAGGTTTTTCGGGATCGAGATCTTTAGTTTAATGAATTTCAGGCTCAATGCCGGTTCCAGGGTTTCCACCACATTTGAAACCAAAGGCAAAATTTTTTGAGTATTTGGCTGAAACGATATTTTGCCGGTTTGTGCTCTCGACCATTCCAGCAGGTTATCCAACAGCTTTAAGGTATTGTTTACATTTTCATCGATGAGTTTGAGGTAAACTTTTCGTTGGTTGTCGTTATAGTTATCATACTCGTTCAGCAGCAGATCGAGGAACCCAAGGATACTGTTGAACGGGCTTCTTAAATCGTGCGCAATGATCGAGAAAAACTTGTCTTTTGTCGCAACGATTTCTTTTAGCCTGATTTCATTTTCTTTCAGTAAATTCTCAGCCTTTTTCCGTTCGGTTATATCGTTTATAATAAGTTCAATAGCAGGAGAATCCTGATATGCAGTAAAAATCAGGGTGACTTCAGCATCAAACACGCTTCCGTTCATTTTTTTGAGCTTGGTTTCAAACGATGGCTCAATCTGGCCAGCCAGGACATTGGAAATGATTGTTTTGAAATGTTCGTCCTGATCAGGAGAAAGGATGCCCGAAATGCTTTTCCCGATGACAGAGCTGCCCAAATTTTCAGTTAGCAATTTTCTTCCGGCGGGATTAATATACGTGAATTTGTTGTTTTGAACGATCGCAATTCCTGAAGGCATTGATTCAATCAGGTTGCTGAACCGCTCTTTTCGTTGTTTAAAATCTTCTTCCGACAGTTTATACCTGGTGATGTCCTGAATTGTGCCATACGACCGAACCGGCTGCCTGTCCTGATCGAAATCGGTATTGCAGATTTCATTGATCCATTTGACCCGTCCGCCTTCAAACAATAAGCGATAGTTAATTTCGATGGGCCGACTGGTATTTTTAAGGTTTTCGCGCGCGGCAATTTTTATGTGCCGGTCGTTTGGGTGAACAATTTCGAGAAATGTAAAATAGTTTGCATCGTTTTTTCTGGGATCAAGTTCCAAAATGTCGAAAACACCATCCGACCAAATCAACTGGTTGTATTCATAATCGTTAAACCATCGTGCCATGTGCGCAGTGACTTTCGCATCTTTTTGATATTTGATGTGGATTTCTTCTTCCCCGGGATTGGCATAAACGATTTCATACGGTTCATCTTCTGATCCGTTCTTCGAGTTGCCGTATCTCTGGGCGGAAGTTTTTGTGTGATTTTTTTTCATGGCCTCTGCATTATTTCGATTGTTGGCAGTTTGTAATTTGAGATTAATCAATCCAGATCAAAGTAAATTGTCCAATTTTTGAAACACTTAGCGGGGCAATATTGTTGAAAACCAGTCATTTTTTTTTGAAAGTTTTTTTATTCGAAGAGCTTGCTGTTCACTATTTTATGTGTTGAAGAGCTTTTGTTGCCTGATACGGTCACGAAGTAAATACCACCCGGATAGTTTATCAGCGAAAATTCAGTCATGGTTTCAAATACTCGTTTTTTCAAAACAAGCTGGCCTGCAGCATTCCTGATCTCGACTGTGGCGCCGTCGGGTGGAAGGTTATCCAATTGAACGCCGATTTTATCTTTTGCCGGGTTTGGATAAATCCTGACCTGATTTGAACTTATCCCTTTTGGGGTTCCGTCCGGAATTATAATCTGATATTCCTTCTGCCCGCTAATTTTAGACTCATCGGTTGCCTTGGCGATAACTTTGACCGTTCCAGGAGCTGAAGTGACCAGTACGCCATTCCCGTCTATACTTGCTTTGCCCGATATGTTCTCAATTAGCCATTCAACCGCAGGGTTTGTCGCATTTGCCGGGATAACTGAAGCCTGAAGGTTGATGCTTGTATTAATTCCTTTAATCGTGTCGTTCCCTAAATTGTCGATGATCTGAATCTGTTCAACCAGTATCTTTTGATTTGAAATACTAATTTGCAGTTCACCGGTAACGCCTGAACTGTCTTTTGCCGTTGCCACCACCTTAACCGTGCCATTTTCTTCAGCGGTCAACAAACCCAACGAGTCAACTGAAGCTTTTCCGGTTAAGTTGGTTACGCTCCAGGTTACTGATTTTAATTTTGCGTCATCCGGAAGAATGGAAGCCTGCATTTGTAATGTTCCGTGATAGGTGGATATTGCATTTTCTCCGGATTGTGTGCTTACCGAAATGTTGGCGACGTAATAATTTTTAGCCAGGACATTAACAACAGCCTGTGCAAAAATTGGCCCGATAGTTTGATAGTCAAGCGAATTTGGATGTGAACCAATTTCGGTATGGCTTGCTTCGTACTCGTATTTCAGGCAATATTGTTTGCCGTTTACCGGATTTGCATTCAATTCGGCGGCAAGGCTGTAATAGTCAAAAATGAAAATATTGGGGTGTTTTTTCCCATCTTCGGTTAACCAATCGTTTTTTACCCATTCTACAAATTCGTGTGCACGGGTCGCTTCGTCGGTGGTTGTTTCCAACCGGTGCAGCGGGATCAATGTCCATACCATGAACTTCTTATCTGGCATTCCATCCATCAGGGTTCGTAAAGCCCGATATTGCAGCTTGTAATTTTCCAGCGTTTGCCTGCTCGATGTTATGTCAGGTTTCCCGGTGTCGGGGCCGATGCTTGCTCCCGGGAAACAATGTTTAAAAATGACCAGCCCGCATTTGCTGGCAATCGAAGCTAGGCACTCGATGTTTGGGTTGCTGTTGTCGCAATTGTTATTTACCCAAAGGTTCCAGTAATCGTAAGGATAATTTACCCACGGATATGGTACGTCAGGAAATGTTCTGGGGGTAATCTGAAAATCTGTTCCATGGACCGAATTGTACGTTTTTACCCAACTGGCAACATTGCCCTGGTTGTATAATTGTCCGCCAACAGAATGGTGGAGGAATATGGCGTTGTTTTTTTGGGGAAAAACTGAATTGGAAATCAGTAGAAAAATCAAAATAGTAATTAGTTTCATGTTTTGTGAGTTTCTTTGATTCAATTCACGCAATACAGTTATGAGTTTATTGTCATCGAATTTTCAGCACATTGCTCTATGGTCTTTTGTGCTGATTTAAAGAAAGTTAATAAGAATTAAATTAAAAGTCAATGGGTGTTTTCCGTCCCATTCTTATTTAATATATCTGCTCATTAACGGCTTTGGGAACCATCAATTAATCTATAATTTTTGAGATATTCGGGTTTTGGCTGAAGCGGTTGGCTTATGAATAACTTGTTCAGCAATTGTGTCGAAAGGATTCCGGCAAGGGCCATTTGGTCAATTTCCGACATTGACCCATTTTGCCTGGTCTTGGCAAGCAGTGATCTTACTTTTTTCGGATTGAAAATTCCAAAAGCACCGATTGATTCTTCTGAAAGGATTTCGGTGATGTATTCCGGAGAATTTTGGGAGAACAGACTGCTGGCAATGGGCGCCCGGTATGCTTGTTTGGGCCGTTTTGAAATGGATCCGGGAATTTTCCCCAAACTTAATTTTTTGAGGATGAACTTTTCATTCAAACAGTTTAGTTTGAAATTGTCGGGCAAATTGTTGGTAAATTCCATGACCCGGTAATCTAAAAACGGATAGCGTCCTTCCACTGAATTGCCCATGGCCATGCGGTCGCCCTGCGATGAAAGCAAATAGCCCGACATAAAAATAGTGGCTTCAAGGTACTGCGATTGTGCCAGGTTCGTCCAGTTCCCAAAACCTGAAGGTAACGTTTTGTAAACTTCGTCTAACGGGTTATTTCCATTGAGTGAAGAAACCACGTCGTCAGAAAAAAAGGATTTAATCCGGCTGGTATTTTGCCAGCGGAGCAAATGCGAATACAGCGGATCTTGCGTTTCTTGTAATTTATAGCCAAAGAACATCTTTAAGGCCAAATCAGGAGAATCCTTCAGCAGAGGAATGTAGGGATATAGTTTAGCAAGTAACTTCGGACGGGCTGTTGAGTTCGGTTCGTTTGCCCAAAACCGCCGGATTTTGGCCTCCTTAAAAATGTTATATCCGGCCAGCATCTCATCGGCGCCTTCGCCGGTAATTACCACTTTGATATTACTTTCCCGAACCTTTTTAGATAACAGGAACATGGGGGTGGGAGAGGTCCTCAGTATTGGAAACTCGGTGTGCCATATTGTTTTTTCAAAACTTTCAGCCAATTCTTCAGAAGTACAGGAAAAAGCAGTATGATTTGTTCCGAAAAACTTAGCCGCTTCAAGCTGGTAGGCTGTTTCATCGTAATCCTTGTCAGCAAAGCCGATGGAGAAAGTATTTAATACCTCCGGGTTAATTTCTTTAATGTAGGCTGTCGTCACGCTTGAATCCAAGCCGCCGCTCAAGTAGGCCCCAACCGGAACATCTGCCCGCAACCTGATGCCAACGGCATCACGAAGCAAATGGCCCAGTTCTTCCATCGCTTCCGGAAAGTTGCGGTTCAGGTTTTCTTTTCCTGAAGAATAATTCAAACCCCAATATTTCCTGACTTGGATCCCTTCAGAATTTACCCGCATAAAATGTCCGGGCTGCAATTCAAAAATATTTCTGAAAGGAGTTTTCGGGGTAATGGTTGTCCAGAAGGTGAAAATTTGCGAAAGGCTTTCTTCATCAAGCTTTCTTTCAATCTGTCTAAGCGAAAACAGGCCTTTAATTTCGGAACAAAAGGCAAAGGCATTGTTTTGATGCCAGTAAAATAGCGGACGGATACCAACCCGGTCGCGGGCCAGGAACATTTCCTTTGTTTTTCGGTCCCAAATGCAGAAGGCAAACTGGCCATTGAACTGGTTCAAACATTCAGCGCCATACAAAGCGTACATTTGAACCACAATTTCAGTGTCGCTCGTGGTTTTCAGTCGGACACCTTTTTTTATCAGGTCGGTTCGTAATTCTTTATAGTTGAAAATCTCGCCATTATAAACGATCCAGTATCTTCCGGAAACATCCGACATGGGTTGTTGGCCTGAAGAAAGATCAATGATGCTTAAACGAACGCTCCCGATTCCGATATTTTCATCCAGAAATACGCCACTTTCGTCAGGCCCCCGATGACTGATCAACGAAAGCATTTTTTTAACATTGATTTCGGCAGAGGGCTCTTTTGAAGAG
>JBBIHV010000021.1:24793-30539 GCA_037446835.1 Sunxiuqinia sp.
ATTTCTCCATAATTTTGATTGGTCTCCATTCTTTTAGCGAGAAATTCACCTTGACCCAATCCACATTCAAAAATCAAGTAGCCTTCGTTGCTAAGATATTCAGGAGCAGTAGAAATTAGTTTGTTAAATATGGATAAACCAAATGGACCGGCATCAAAAGCTTCAACAGGTTCATGGTCTGTAATTTCTTTTGGCATTTGTTTCACCTTTGCAGTTGAGATATATGGCGGTGCACAAACAATAATTTCGGCCCTGTTTTTTAAGTTCAGCGGCTCAAACGATTCAAACAAATCTGAATGGAGAAAAGTCACTCGGTTTTCTAATCCAAACTGTTTTGCATTCATATTTGCAGCTTCAATGGCCGGTTTATAAATATCAGAACCAAAAACTGTGGTGTTTTTGCAATAATGAGCTATTGCCAGGGCAACCGTTCCAATTCCTGAACACAAGTCAATCACGGTTACTTTTTTATCAGGTGCGTAATCACTTAACAGCAAATCAATTGTTGATCTTGCCAGCAGTTCTGTATCTTTTCGTGGGATATAATGGCCTCTGTTTAATATGTAATCTAATCCCATGAAGCTTTGCCGCTCAGTTAAGTGGGCTAGTGGGACGCCCTGCAATCTGCTATTCAGTAAATCTTCCAAAAGATCGAATTGCGAAATTGCCAAGAAAGGTAAATCAAGTTTATTTGCAGTAATGGCCGAAACCCGGTTACCTGCAGCGGTATGCCATAAGGCCGTTAACGTATTGTGCGCATTTTCTTCGCTTTTATCGGTGAGAACATGGAGCTGACCTTCAATTTTGTATAGAAGTTCCTGAAAAATTGCTTTTTGGGGCATGTTTTTTTGTCTTTGTTTTATAATGAAATCGGTAATCCTTCGATTTGAATAGTGGTTTTCGAATAAGTATATTTCTTGATAATTTTCCCTTCCGTGAAATGCAGGACATCAACCCCTCGCCTTATCTCTTGTTTTCCCTTATACAACAAGAGTTGCGAAGGCCATTCAAGTCGCCACATAAATAACATTTTTTGGTCAGCCTCATCAAAAAACAGATCTTCTTCAAAGAACTTAAAATTTCCGTGATTTACAAACCAGGGAGTCCACGATTTTCTAAGTAAATTCTTGCCCGTAATCCTTGCACCGGTCCAGTTTTCGAAAACAATGTCTTCGTGTAATAAATTCATCACCCCATCGAGATTGTGTTCATTCCACTTATTAAGCCATTCTTTAAAAAGAAATACAACTTCGTCCTTTGAAAGATTCATCTTTGAGTATTTTATCTTTATGAAACGGGCCTGTTCGCTATAACAACCGCCGAAAATATTCACTGCAAGTTCTCCCTATGGATCAGAACAAGCAATCCGGCATTAAAAAAACAAATTATAAACATATGAAATCAACTGTTTTGTTCTCAGCCCAACGTATTTGTTGCAGCAATTGCCCGAATATTTCCTGAATCGTCGGTAATTGAATTTACTTGCCGGTAATACGATGATTTTGTACAAAGTTGGCTGACAAACTGACCTTGCCCGACGCCCACTTCGAAAATCAGCCAGCCTCCAGGGGATAAATATCTGGGTGATTCCTGAATCAGTTTCTGAATGATTTTCAATCCGATCAGGCCGCCATCGAAGGCCATTAAAGGCTCATTGCTGCTTATCTCGGTATTCATCTTCGAAACTTTTGATGTGGAGATGTATGGCGGATTGCAGACAATCAAATCAATATTTCCAAAATATTCATCTGTTTCGAAATTAGAGAACAGGTCGCTTTGTGTGACTTTAACCCGTTCTCCAAGTTTCAGGAATGAGATGTTGTCGCGGGTCAATGCAACGGCTTCGGGCGATAAATCTGAAGAATACACTGTCGTTTGCGGGTGCAGGCTTGCTAAAGCCAATCCCAGGTTCCCCGAGCCACAACAAACGTCGAAAACATTAACTTTTGATTTTTCCCAGGCAATTTTCTGGCAAAGCTCAAGGGCCGCATTTCCCAGTATTTCAGTCTCTTTTCGGGGGATCAAGGCTCTGTTGTCGCACAAAAATTCGATGCCCATAAAATTTTGACGTCCTGTCAGGTAGGCCAGAGGGGTGTTGTTGAGTCGTTGTTCGATGAGGTCGTGTAAAATATTTTCCTGATGTTCTGAAAGTTTTGGCAATGGGATTTTTGATGCTTTTTCAGCCGAAATGGAATGCCCATAAGCTTTGTTCCATAAGGCCGAAAGTGTGGAATGAATCGTTTCTTCGGGCTTGTCTGCCCCCAGAAAAAGCTGTTCTTCAAGCTTTAGCCTGATTATTTGGTACAATTCTTCCATGTTTATTCCGTGAATTTCATCTTCAATTCTTTCTTATCTATTTTTCCGTTGGCGCTTTTAGGCATCTCAGGCAAGAAAATAATTTTTTGCGGTACCATAAATGCTTCCAGTTGCGACAAACATTCGCGCTGGACGTTCTTTTCGTCAACCGAATGGTAATCGTAAGTCGTAATAAATGCGACAATCGACTCGCCCAGCACAACATCCGGAATTCCGATCACAGCCACTTCCTTTATCCCTTCAATTTTATAGATGGCGTTTTCAACCTCCACCGGGCTCACTTTTTCGCCTCTTGTTTTAATTATGTCGTCGTTTCGTCCCAGAAAATATAAAAAGCCATCTTCGTCTATTCGGAACAAATCGTGGGCGCAAAGGATGCGTTCGCCGGGAATAAATCCGGGTTTCAACATTTCATTGCTTAATTTTTCGTTGTTCCAGTAGCCGGCCATCACATGAGGGCCACGAACGTGGAGGATACCGGTGCCACCCGGTTCAACCGGTTTGCCTTCAGGAGATAAAAGAAAAACTTCGGTACCCGGAATGGCTTTTCCTACTGAACCCGGTTTCAGGTCGATTAACTCGGGTTCGAGATAGCAAACCCGTTTACATTCGGTTAAACCATACATTTTGAAAATCAGGGCATTCGGGAATATTTTTTTCAGGTCGGTTGTAAATTCCTCTGGAAGGGCCGCCGCGGTATTGGTTATCTTCTGAACGCAGTCGAAAGTTATTCCGCTCTTTTTGTGCATGGCAATCATCATGGCATAAATTGAAGGCACACCCGGGAAAATGGTAGGTTTATGCAGTTCAATTTGCCTGAATACGGCTGGCGGAAAATTAAACGATTGCTCAATGATCAGCGTCCCGCCAATTGTAACCGACATGATTAGCTGATAAAGGCCATAGTCGAACGCTAAAGGCATAACAAGCAGAATGCGTTCGTCTTCGGTCATTCTGAAATATTCGATCAGGCTCCATGAGGTAAATACCATGGATTGATGCGTCATCATCACACCTTTCGGAAAACCTGTGCTTCCTGAAGTATAAATTAAAGCAGCCAAATCGTTGGGGATGATCCGGGGAAGTCGGGCGTTAATCCCGGTGTTTGAAATGAGGACATCAAAATCGTGATAGCCGGGCCAATTTCCATTTGTAATTTTTCCGTCTCCGGAAATGATGACCTGTTGAATCGTTTTCAAGCCTTCCAGGGCCAAGGCAAGTTCATTGGTCAGTATTTGCTCTGAAACGACAACTTTTGCTGTGCAATCGTTTAAAATGTAGTTTAATTTGTTCGCTTTGGTCTGCGGGTTGATCATCAGGAAAACGCCACCAGCCATTGAAATCCCATAAATGGACACCGCACACGCAAAAGAGTTGTTCATAAAAACCGCTACCCGGTCGCCTTTTTTGATTCCTTCCGAAACCAGGTGAAAAGCCAGTTTTTCAGCACTTTCTTTCAGTTCATTGTAGGTGAACTCTTTTCCCTTGAATATTGCAGCAATTTTATTGGGATGCCTCCGGGCGGAAAACTCCAGCGCTTCACCAAGCAAACGTTGCGGCCTGACAATCAACGGAGAATGTTCGGTTGTTTGAGTTGAATTCATACCAGTGATGAATTTTTGATTATGAAGATTAATTCGCTATTATAAGTGAAAAGTGATGCTTCGCCCAAAGCCTCAAGCCGAAAAGCCCGGTTGACGCCCTCTGTTCATCGTCTTCTGCCTTTCGTCTATTTTCTCCACTTGTTTGGTCCTGGTTTGTCCAGCTTAGGTGAAAATTAAGTTTAGCCGGATTAATTCGCCGCTTGATTTTCTTTCGCCTGGATTTTTCGAAAAACAAAATCAGAAATTGCTTTAATGGATTCAAAATTTTCCTCCAGAAGCTCATTATCATTTGCCGTAACAGAGAATTCTTCCTCGATGTATCCAATTATCGAGATGAAACCCATTGAGTCCATCATTCCCTCTGCAAAAATGAGGGTATCGTTTGATATTTCATCACCTGAAACATAAGAAGTTTTTATAATGAAATCTCTTATTTTTTCCTGAATTTTAAGAATATCTGCCATAACTGAATTTTACTGATTATTAATGATTTTCCTTAATATGTGATGGGTGCCATCCGGAGGTATTCCGTGGTCTTCTTTTTCCGGATTAAATTTTTGTAGATGTGTTCGATTTCATCCGCTGTTTTGTTCAGTACTTTGCCAACAACTTCAGCTTCTATGCCGTTTTCGAGACCATATCCGATTAAATCCATTTCAAGGTATGGCATCTGAAAGAAGAATTCTTCCTGCGTCTGTTCGGCGGGATAGGTATCAGAAGTAGGCTTTCTTTTGATAATTTCATCAGGTATCTCCAGATATTCAGCCAGTTGATAAACCTGTGATTTGTATAAATGGGCAATGGGCATCACATCGGCACCTCCGTCGCCATTTTTAACAAAGAAACCTTGTTCGAGTTCATGTTTGTTTGGAGTGCCAATCGTGGCATAATACAGACGTTCCGCATGGTAATACAGCATTGACATCCGGCATCTTTGTTTGAAATTCGATGCAGCTACAATCTGTAAATATTCACGGATCGGGATGATTTTACTTTTTGCTTTTCCCAGGCTATCGACAATCGTAAGCGAGAAAACGGGTGGCAACAATTGATGAAGGCCGCTTTGGTTAATTCCTATTTTCATTTTATAATCGCCCGGATTGTATTCAGGGAAGACCCGTACAACGGCCCCGTCCCTTCTCTGGTAGCATTTAAAACCTTCAAGTGCGCCAGTAATATCTTCCTCAATGGCTTTCACTTTAAATTTTTCGGCCAGTTTTAATGCCAGTTCCTTGCTCTCCGGACTTGAATCTTTTTCAGGAAGCATGACCCCCAACACATTTTCGAAACCAAAAGCTTTTACAGCCAGCGCAAGGGTTACCGAAGAATCAATTCCGCCACTGATGCCAATTACGGCGCCTTTTCGTTTTAACAGTCCAAAAACATCTTCTTTCATTTTTCCGGTTATCCGGTTGACTTCAGTTTCCGGATTGTCGAATCTTAAGATGTCGGGCGAAAAGGGTCTATGGTTTATGGTATTCATTTCGTTTTTTTTTGTAAATATCTTTAATAAATAGAAAAATGCTGACAGGTCATTCAGAGGCTGTCAGGTTTTTTGTATTTATCTTTTTGAGAAAAACCTGACGTAAAAATATGTATTTAATTCTGTTTAGCGATAAGTTTAACGCATAAAGGCATGTAAAAGGATCGTCGAAGGATCGGTATTCGGAACAATTGGTGTTTTGATAAGTTAATGATGTTATTTTGATGCCGGAGGCACCGGATGTTTAGATAGGGTTTGCTGACACGATCAAAATTGCGTCATTGCGAACGGAGTGAAGCAATCTGTTGATAATATGGGTTACTTAACCTCGCCATGACGGGTT
>JBBIHV010000021.1:30639-33608 GCA_037446835.1 Sunxiuqinia sp.
CGAACTTAAACTGTTAAACAGACACTGTTTCTTGAAAATTTTCTACAAGTTATCCCAACAAAACATGTTGATAACTTTTTAGTAAGTGCTTGCTGTCCAGTTTCAATTTTTTTTTAAATTTGTAACAGTATCAAGTAATAATCACTTCAACCGATTCTATGGTTTAATTTTATAGCGTTTACTTTTCATTCCGTTTCAACTTTCCGCAAATGAAGGAATATTGAAAATGTAATTTTCTCCCGGGTTCTGAAAAGGTAGTTTGAAAATGGGAGTTCACTGCTAAATCATTAAAATCAATGACACCATTAAAAAAATTCCTGCATCAAGGATGAAGGATCGCTATATGTGAATATCGGATTCATACAGAAATACAAATAACGGATTTAAGTGAGAGAAATAAAATACAGTCGCATTTTGATTTGTTCATTTATCTTGACTCACCCCTTCGTCCCGATTATTCGGGACTCTTCCCCTCTCTATGCATAGAGAGGGGGGAAGCCCGAGACTTTGGGCTTGGGGTGAGTAGCTTCATTATAACAACTATAAATTGTACTTATTACTATAATACATTGAATTGAAAAGAAAAAGTATCAAAGATTTAAAGTCAAAACTGAGCAGACGTTTGCTCAGGGTTAGGCCTTTATTATTAATTTTTAAATTTTTGCAACATGGCTAAAACAAAAAGTCTGTTGACTGCCGGCCTCAGAGGCACGGTAGGCGGGACCCTGGTGTTCCGCAAAATGAACGGCGAAACCGTGGTTTCGGTTGTTCCGGAAAAGAGTTCGAAAGAACCGAGTGAAAAACAATTGGCACAGCGAGGGCGGTTTCGACTTGCTTCGTTGTATGCACAGCGCACAATGTCTGATCCGGTTTTACTGGAGGAGTACCTCGTGGCTGCAGGCCGGAAAGGCTATCCCAGTGCGCGAAGCCTGATGATTGCTGATTATTTCCGTTTGCCGGAAATTCTGAGCATGAATGTTAACATCCAGCCGGATGGGATTGATTTGGAAGCATTGGTAGTCGATTACATGCGCGTGCAGTCGGTTACTGTTTCGATTAAAAACCCTGAAGGGCTGGTGTTGGAAACCGGAAACTGTTCCTTAAGCGCTGACCAGCAAACCTGGACGTATCCGGTTCAGGTAGCTGAGAATCTTGTTGCAGGCGTGAATATTGAATTTGGTGCAACGGATCTGCCAGGGAATGTAACCACCAAAAGCTTTGATTATCAGCCTTAGGTTGTTCATTTCGAAATTACGGAGGGGGGTAGCGCTAACTACTTCCCTTTTTTTTCGGGTGTCAGCGCTTAAAAGAACGATTTCCAGATCGAATTTAGGAATTCACTTTCAGGTAAGCAAGTTTTACGATTACAATTTTGGTATTTGATCGTTTTTACAGATCAAGAGGTTTCTTGTTAATGTAATAATTCCTTATAGCGGGTCATCACCAAAAGATGCAAAACTGAATTTGTTTTGATCGAGAATGTTTTACCGGCTTAATCTGTCTTATAGAACGATAGACTAATTAAAACGTGTTTCGTACGCGGGGCAGTTCAGATTTTTGTTAAAAAGTATTTCAAACAAACGGAATAGAAGTACCTTTAAAGATATGGGTTTACTGGAAGTTCTTTAATATGGAAACCCTCCTTTTTCAAGCTTTTCATTAGGTTTTCCTCCACATCATTTTTTAATAAAATCATAGTAGTCAAGCCATAATCCATTAATTTTAATTTGCAAAGAATGTTTTGAATTCCAATTCCCAATTCGAATAAAATTTTGGCGCTGCTAATTTTTTGATTTGATTTGCCGGTGATCGCCGGAAAGTAAAAATCGTTAAAACTTTTATAGGCAATATGTCGATGATTCAATCCTATCATGACTTTTGATAATTCGTTAATATTCATTCTGTAAATATAATTGCCCCATTTTTCCTCGAAGAAAAAACTTGAATCTTTTCTTACCATTTTTTTGATTTTCTTTTTTAGAAAATCTAAAATTCTGATTTTATTTTCCTGTGGTTCGATCAGGATTACACCTTTTTCAGCTACTCTTAACATTTCGTACAAAGCAAGGAAAGGACGAGGAAAATGATGAAAAGCTTCTTTGCAGAAGACGAAATCATAAGAATTATCGCCCTCAATAATTTTTTCTGCATTAATTTTTTTGAACTTTTTTATATATCCCAATTGATGAGCTAATGAAAGTGTCTCGTCAGAAATGCTGGTTGCAAGAACATCTATACCTTTATTTTGCAAATAATAGGCATCATTTCCAAAAGTACCGTCTCCAATGGTCATCCAACTTGAGTTTGGGAAATACTGAATAACCGGCAAAATCGTGTTTCTCATTCTATCATGTCGCCAGGCATCAATACTATCAGGCTGAGAATAGCTTGATGGCAAATTGTTTGTTGCACAACTATCTGTTTCGATTTTGATGTGTTTTTGATAACTATTTTCAATCGGAAAGTCTTTTAATATCATCTTTACTATTATAAATAGTGTCTTAGAATATGTTAACTTATAAATATTCTGGTATATTTTCTTTGATGCAATGGTTGGTAGCTCGTAAGTGAAATTCAAACATTACTACCTTGAAGTTGGCAGAATAGACCCTTTTATGTAATTCAACTGTTTTAATCGTGTTAGGTTTCATCACTGAATTTTAAATTTACTTTTATTGTGAACTGGACGATATATGCAATCCAAAAAAGAATTATAGGAACGACTATTGTGAACATTCGAACATAAGCTGTTACCAATGAACTCGCCCCTAAATAAAGAAATGTAATCATTAACATATATTTTACAGGCATTGGTATTTTTCGCCAATTTAAAAATGTTGGTATCAGGCTAAATAACATCAAGGTTAACAATATTCCGTTTATTGGAAAAATCATTAAAGTCTTTGGGCGTTCAATGGCCTGTGAAAATGGATAATGAAAAATTAACCGACCGATATTATATACAATGT
>JBBIHV010000022.1:0-28277 GCA_037446835.1 Sunxiuqinia sp.
CAAATCCTGATTGGCGTTTTTGCGGCCCTTTCCGCCCTTTCACTTTTTACTCCTGAAATGGCGAAACTGCCGGCGGCAATCGTTTATTCCCTGTTTCTGGCAGCAACCGTGCTGATTGGCGGATTGACCGGGTTTCAGTTTTCACTGGTCAGCTTGAACCAAACCGGGAATTATGCCGTGAATTCAGGAAAAACATACAGTTACGATTTAGCCGGTTCGGCCATGGGAGCAATTGCGGTGAGCATTTTCCTGGTGCCGTGGCTGGGCATTTTTGAATCGGTCGTGACGATCAGTTTCCTGAATTTCGCATTTGGAATTTGGCTAATTTTAAGGAAAGCTGGTTCAGATTAACCCAAAAGAGCAGGAAGAAATCACACCGTTCGCAAAGAAGAACGTCCGGAGTGAAACACGGTGATTTTATTTTCGTTCAGGCAAATAAGGAATCGTTGTTGTGTTTTTTTGGCCTGAAGTTTTTACATTGATCATGGAAAATACTGAAATGAATAAGCGTGAATTTTTGAAATTCGGACTGGCCGCAACCGGCGCCCTGGTTAGTGCACCGATGATGGGTTTTGCCGAGAATGCCGCCGAAAAACCCTGGAAGTGGAGCAAGGAAGGAATGTACTGGTCGTCAACGCCACGAGGACCGAAATGCCTGATTTGTCCGAATGAATGTGTGATTAAGGAAGGCGAAACGGGCGTTTGCCACAACCGGATGAATTACCAGGGCAAAATCTATTCGATGGCTTACGGAAATCCGTGCGCGGTGAATATCGACCCGATTGAAAAAAAGCCGTTGAACCATTTTCTGCCCGGCTCAAAAGCCTTCTCGATTGGCACCGCCGGATGCAACCTGGCCTGCATGAACTGCCAGAACTGGACCATTTCGCAGGTCAGCCCGAAAGAAACGCGCAATTACGACCTGATGCCCGACAATCTGGTGGCCCAAACCATTGCCGGCAAGTGCCAGTCGGTTGCCTACACCTATTCCGAGCCCATCTCGTTTTACGAATACACCCTCGATTCGGCCAAACTGGCCCGGCAGGAAGGCATTAAAAATGTGCTGGTTACGGCCGGGTACATTCACGACGAACCACTCCGGAACTGGTGCAAATACATCGATGCCGCCCGGGTTGACCTGAAATCGTTCAGCAACGACATCTACATGAAACTGAGCGCCGGAGCGTTGCAACCCGTTCTAGACACGCTGAAAACCTTCAAAGAAATGGGTGTTTGGCTCGAAATCATTAACCTGGTTGTACCCAGTTGGACCGACAACCTCGACATGATTAAAAAAATGTGCAACTGGCTGGTCGAAAACGGATTGGCCGATTCACCGCTTCATTTCGACCGGTTTCATCCCGATTATAAACTCACGCAATTGCCTTCCACACCGATTGGCGTGCTGACCCAGGCACGCGAGATTGCGCTAAGCGCCGGAATAAAATTCGTTTACATCGGCAACGTTCCCGGCCTTGATTTCCAAAACACCTTCTGCCCAAAGTGCCACGCGCTTTTGGTTGAACGAAAAGGATTTACCGTCACCCAAAATAATCTGATGAAAGGCGCCTGCAAAAAGTGTGGCGAAAAAATCCCGGGAGTTTGGGAATAAATAACTTAGTCAGGGTTTCACTTGAAGTGAAACCCTGACTAAGTTTCCCACGAATAATTTCTACTTTTACGCCTCAAATAATTCCCAGTTTGCAGGAATGAAAAGGAATCCGGTGAAACGCACGCTGCATTTCTGCCGAAATTTTTCCATCTAAAACTTCGAAATGAAAAAATACTTTTTGCTTTTCCTGGTTGTGCTGAATAGCCAGTTTGCCGCACAGGCGCAGGAAGCCAAACGCATTGTTTCGCTGGTTCCGTGGGTCACCAAAAGCTTGTACCTGATGGGCGAACAGGCCCGGTTGGTGGGTTGCACCAGTTTTTGCCCGGTTGAAGCGAAGGACCGTATTCCGGTGGTTGCCAATGCCATGAATGTCAACCTCGAAAAAATACTGACTTTAAAACCGGATGTGGTGGTGGCTTCGTCGCTGAACAAACCGGAAACGATCGAGAGCCTGAACAAACTGGGTATTCGGGTTGTTTTGCAACCTTATCCGAAATCGTTCGAAGAGATATGTGACTATTTCGTCCAGATTGGCGAGCTGGTCGGACAGACTGCCAAAGCTAACGAAATTGTTGGGCAGCAGAAAGCCAGGTTAGCTAAATTGGAAGAAGCAGTCCCCCCAGGGAAAAAGCCAAATATATTTATCCAGATTGGCGCCAAGCCGCTGTTTTGCGCGGTTCCGAACACTTTCATGGAAGATTTCATCCGGTTTTCAGGCGGAAAAAATAGTGCCGAAGGCCTGAAAATGGGAAGCATAACCCGCGAATATGTGCTGAAACAAAATCCGGACGTGATTTTCATCGTAACCATGGGAATTGTTGCTGAAGAAGAGAAGCAAACCTGGGAAAGTTATCGGTCGCTTTCGGCCAGCAAAAGCAAAAAGATTTTCATCCTGGATGCCGACAAAACCTGCAGCCCGACACCAATTTTGTTTGTTGACGCGCTGGAAGAAATGATTAAACTGATGTACCGGAAGTAATTTTTTCCGGGGTAAAGCCAGCCCTCTCCGGGTTTGTTAAAAAGAAGGCTTCACTTTGAGGAAATTATTTCAGGCGATTTGCAACTTCACAGATAATTTGACGTCTATAAATTCGTTTTAAAAACTCAATTTAATAATATAGCCATGAAAAAACTTGCAACTACATTCCTTCTTTTCGCTTCAATCCTGACCGGATTTCAGGTAAAAGCCGACAACCAAACCCGCAAAGTGGACCCGTTTAACGACATATCACTTCGGATGGGCGCCAAAGTTCACCTCCAGCAAGGCGAAAAACAAGACCTTGAAATTGTTGCCAAAGCTTCAACACTGGAAGAACTGATCACTGAAGTTAAAGACGGGAAACTGATCATCCGGTTCCCGAACAAAGATTTTTTCTGGAAGGATTTCCAGCCCGGCGAGGTTATCATTTATATTACAACTCCTGAAATCAAAGGGTTGGGCGTTTCCGGTTCAGGCGATATAATTGCCGCTGACGGAATAAAAACCAAAGCGCTGGATATGGCAGTTAGCGGGAGCGGGAACATTAAAATCACCGACCTTGTGGCCGAGCAGGTCAAAACCACTATTTCAGGCTCGGGCGATATTGTTTTGTCGGGAAAGACCGCTGCACAGGACCTTGGAGTGGCCATTTCGGGCAGCGGCAATCTGAAAGGCATGGATTACAGCGCCGACGATGTTTCTGTGAAAATTATCGGTTCGGGCAACGTTGACATCGAAGCCAACAAAAACCTGTATGTCAGGCTGGCTGGCTCCGGAAATGTGACGTATAAAGGCGAGCCTCAGATCGATTCGTCCATTGCCGGCTCCGGAAAAGTACGAAAAGCGAAATAACACTGCCCGGTTCGGCACTTGGAATTTTAGCTGATTAAAAAAACCTTCAGGAAGTGGAAATACAAAGGTGGCGCTGTGCTTTTACAGGCCACCTTTTGCGTTTCAAGGCGGTATCATAGCTTCAAGCGGCGTTACATTGCTGCAAACGTTTGCAATTAGGTAACCAAAAGGTAACATGCTTTTAATTTTTTGATTCATGTTATAAACCCGAAATTTGTTCGTGTTCGTAAGTTTGGTGCAAACAATCCATCGAACTTATGAAAATACAAAAGGTTATTTCTGTTGCTCTCATGCTTGCCCTGGGCGGGTTTCTTTTTGGCTACGACATCGCTATGATTTCGGGCACAACTTCGCAGCTCGAGCAAGTTTTTCAACTCAGCAAATTTTCGCTCGGTTTTACGGTAGCCATCGCGTTGATCGGGACCATCATCGGGACCATTATCATAGGTAAGCCGGTCGATCGGTTTGGCCGCCGTAAAATGCTAATTTTTCTTTCGGGGCTGTTTGCCCTGTCAACACTTGGGAGCGCATTTTCGCCAGTTTGGGGCTCGTTCCTTTTCTTCAGGTTCCTGACCGGGATATTGCTCGGCTGTATTTCGGTCGTCACACCTATGTTTATTGCCGAAATCTCGCCTGCAGCTTTGCGTGGGCGGCTGGTACTGATGAACCAGTTTAATGTGGTCACGGCCATTTTTCTGGCTTATGTGGTTAACTATTTCATTTCCGGAGCTTTTGGCGAAGGTTCGTGGCGATACATGATTGGTGTTGAGGCAATCCCGGCTTTTGCCTTTTTTGTTCTGCTATTCAGGGTTCCCGACAGTCCGCGCTGGATGGCCATGAACAACCGGAAAGAAGAAGCCATTTCCATTTTCACCCGCATTGGCGCCGAAAACCCGCAGGGCGAAGTAAAATTGATTTTGGATTCGATTAAAATCCAGGAAAATACGGGTCACGGCAAACTTTTCGGGAAAGAAAACCGGTTTGCAGTTACCATTGCCATCCTGATTGCGGCCTTTAACCAGCTCGCCGGGATCAATGCCATTATATATTATGCACCGCGCATTTTCGAAATGGCCGGCCTCGGGCAGGATGCTTCGCTGCTGCAATCCATTTCAATTGGGCTCACAAATTTACTTTTCACCATTCTCGCCCTGTTCCTGATCGACCGTTACGGACGGCGAACTTTGCTGATGACCGGTTCTGTTGGGATGGTTTTCTTTCTGGGCATGTTGTCGAAAGCATTTTTTACCAACAACTTTACTGAGTTTGGCGGATATGGAATCATGATTTACCTGATGGGCTTCATTGCTTTCTTCGCTTTTTCGCAGGGCGCCGTTTTGTGGGTGGTGCTTTCCGAAATTTTTCCGCAAAAAGTGCGCGCACAGGGCCAGGCCCTCGGAAGTTTCACGCATTGGATCATGGCGGCTGCCATCAGTTGGTCGTTCCCGGTGTTTGCCAACATGCCTTCAATCGGGGGCGGGCCATCCTTCGCATTTTTCGCGGTAATGATGGTGCTTCACTTCTTTTTCGCCTGGAAGGTACTTCCTGAAACCAAAGGAAAATCGCTGGAAGAAATTCAGGCCGAAATGGGCAAACGAACTGCTAATTGAACCAATTTTAACTTGCTCAAAATGAAAATAAAAAACAATCAAATCCTCTGTGTGGGCGAAATACTTTGGGACAACCTGCCTTCCGGCGCAAAACCGGGAGGTGCGCCCATGAACGTGGCCCTTCACCTGAACAACATCGGCCAGAAGGTTGCCATTGCCAGCAAAGTCGGGAACGACGGGCAAGGCAAAAAACTGATCAGCTTTCTGGAAAATTCAGGATTGAAAACCGAGCTGATCCAGATGGACGAAAACCTGCCTACCAGCGAAGTTCTGGTACACCTGGATGCAAACAACAATGCCACCTACGAAATCTGCGAACCGGTTGCCTGGGACAACATCCGGTTAACCGATTCGCTCCTGAAAAGCGCACGCGATTCGGGCCTGATCATCTATGGTTCGCTGGCCTCGCGGAACCCTGAAACACGCAACACCATTTTAAGCCTGTTTGAAACAGATGCCGTAAAACTGATTGACGTAAACCTCAGGAAACCCCACGACACGCGCGAAATTGTTGAGATGCTGCTCCTGAAATCGGACATCGCAAAACTGAACGATGAGGAACTGAATGTTTTGGCCGGTTGGAACAATATGGAAACCAACGACGAGTACCAATTGGTAAAATGGTTTGCCGATAAGTACGGCCTGAAAATGGTTTGCGTAACAAAAGGAGAAAATGGGGCTGTAATTTACAGCGAAGGCGCATTTTTTAAACATTCAGGCTTTAAAGTGGATGCCGTTGACACGGTTGGCGCCGGCGATGCTTTCCTGGCAGGTTTTGTCTCGGCTTTGTTCGAAGGTAAATCGAACAGCGACGCACTTGAATTTGCCTGTGCAACAGGTGCATTTGTAGCATCCGAATCCGGGGCAACACCCAAATACGATATTGATAAAATTAATCGAATTTTATGTTCTAATTAAACTTAAATACTATGATTAAACTTGTTGGTTTTTCAAAAGCAGCCAGGCTTATCCTGGTACTTGTGGGTACTTTCCTGATGATAAATGTTTACGCCCAAAAGCGTACTGTTTCAGGAAAGGTTACCGATCTTGCCACAAACGAGCCCGTACCCGGAGTCAATATTGTTGAAAAGGGTACTGTGAACGGGGTCATTAGCGACACAAATGGAAAATACGTTCTTAATGTGGATAGCAAATCTGTCCTTGTCTTCAGCTTTATTGGATATGCCAGTCAGGAAATTCAGGTAGGCGGGAAGACGTCTATTGATGTAAAATTGGCATCAGAAACCCTGGGTATCGACGAGGTTGTTGTAACCGGCTACACCACGGAGAAAAAAGCTGACATTACCGGTTCGGTATCCGTCGTCCGGATGAAAGACATTACCAGCGTTCCCACGGGAAATGCGATGTCGAGCCTGGAAGGCCGTTTGCCCGGGGTGAATATCACCACCGATGGTACGCCCGGAGGTGTAAATACTGCTGCTGCGGTGCGCGGTATTACAACCATTAACAACAGCACTCCGCTTTATGTAATTGATGGGGTGCAAACACGTGCGAATATTTCTACGCTGCTGAATGCCAATGATATCGAATCAATCCAGGTATTGAAAGATGCCGCATCGGCTTCCATTTATGGCGTTCAGGCCGCAAATGGGGTTATTATCATTACTACAAAGAAGGCCGGGAAGAACCAGATCAAGGTCGATTTTGACACCCAACTTACGGCCCAAACCTTTCACACAGGCATTAAAATGCTCGACGCCCAGCAATGGGGCGATATGTACTGGGAGGCCTATCAGAACGACGGCGTAAAACCGGTGCATGACCAATATGGCAGTGGCCCAACCCCAGTTATCCCTGAATTTATTGATGCCCCGAAGAATACCATCCGTGCCGGCAATACCAACTGGGCCAAGGAAGTTTATCACACTTCGCTTCAGCAAAATTATAACCTCACCGTTTCGAAGGGAACCGACAATGGTTCATCAACCTTTTCGCTCAATTATTTCGATCAGGATGGTTTGATAAAATACACCAATTTTTCCCGCTTCAATGCCCGCATCAATTCCGATTACAATTTCTTAAACAATCGCGTAAGAATTGGCGAAAATTTAAATGTCAGCAACTGGAGCCAGATACTTAAACCAGATGGGATTGAGGAACTTACCATTGCACAGCATCCGTTAATCCCGGTTTATGATATTTATGGAGGTTATGCCGGCCCAACCCAGGGATTGGGCGATAAGCCAAATCCTATCCGATTATTGGATCAGCAAAGAGATAACCGGTTTGCCAACTGGCGCATTTTTGGCAACATGTACGGCGAAATCGAACCCATTAAAAACCTGGTAATCCGGTCGAGTTTTGGGTTGAACTACCGGAATGGATTCCAGTCGAACTTCCAGCCCAAGTGGTCGGAAGGCGACCGCATCGTTGACAAAAACAGTTTGTTTACCCAGGCCGATTACGACAAGGAATGGACCTGGTCGAATACCGCTGCCTACAACTTCAAAGTTAGGGAACATGCAGTCAACTTACTGGCCGGTTACGAAGCAAAAGAATCGGTAAACGAATTCGTGAACGCAACCCGCGAAGATTTCCTGATTCAGTCGATTGATTACCGCTATCTGAGCGCCGGAGGTGGAAAACAGACCAACGACGGCTCAGCTTCACGCACCGCAATGACTTCCTACTTCGGAAAAGTGAATTATTCGTACCAGGATCGTTATTTACTTTCGGGTACCATCAGGCGCGACGCTTCTTCCAGGTTTGGCGCCAACAATAATTATGGCGTATTTCCTGCAGCCTCTGCCGGATGGAGGATCAGTCAGGAGAAATTCATGAAAGACATCCCATTTATTTCAGATTTGAAATTAAGGGCAAGCTGGGGAAAAAATGGAAATGACCAGATTGACAACGAGGCTACCTATACTAAATATCTGATCAGCACCATATTGGCCGGTTATGACATGAGTGGGATTAACCAGGGCGTCATCAATACCGGTGTTTACAAAAGCCGGACAGGTAACCCAAATATCAGATGGGAAGTAACTACCCAAAAGAATTTCGGGTTCGATTTGGCCATGTTTGATAACAAGTTGTCGCTAACAATGGATTATTACATGAAGGACACCAAAGATATGTTGATCGACAGGCCATACATCGGTGTTATTGGCGAAGGCGGTTACATGGCATACAATGGCGCTTCGATGACAAACAACGGGTTTGAAATGATTGCAACCTGGCGCAACCACGTGAAGGACTTCAATTATGACATTACCTTCGCTGGTTCGGTCAATAAAAATGAAATCACCTATCTCCCGGATGATATTAAATACACCTGGGGTGGCGGTAACGGGGTTGACAAAACGATCGTCGGCCAACCTTACGGTTCCTGGTTTGGATACAAAACACTTGGCCTTTTCAAAACTGCGGAAGAAGTTGCCAACAGTCCGGTTCAATCAGGAAAAGGCCTGGGCCGCATCCGTTATGCCGATTTAAACGGCGATGGGGTCATTAATCAAAAAGACCAAACCTGGCTGGGTTCCGATCAGCCAAAATTTTCAGGAAGTATAAACCTGGGGCTTTCCTATAAATCATTCGACCTTTCGGTTTTAGCTGCCGGAGTGGTGCGAAATGCCTGGAACAACTCTAAATTCTATACCGACTTCTTCCAGCTTTGGACAGGAAACCACTCGACACGCCTGCTCGACGCGTGGACACCGAAAAACCCAAATTCATCCATTCCTGCCCTGACTGCTGTAAACCTGAACGACGAAGGCCGAAGCTCAGATTATTACATCGAAGACGGTTCGTACCTGAAGATCAAAAACATCGTGATTGGCTATACCGTTCCTAAACAGGTAACCGAAAAGCTGAAAATGAGAAACCTTCGGGTTTATGTTCAGGGACAAGACCTGATTACGATAACGAAATATACAGGGGCCGATCCCGAAGGACTTGGTTACCCTTATCCGTTGCCCCGTACATTCACCTTTGGGTTCAATATGGGTTTTTAAGCATTAACTTATTAAAAAATTACAGCTATGAAGTTTAAATATATAATTCTGGCAGTCATCATAGTGCTTACTGCTTGTAAAGACGAATTTTTAGACAGTAAGCCGAAAGGAAAACTGAGCGATGCCGTATTAAATACATCCGATGGCATCGAAGCGCTCTGTACCGCAGCTTATTCGGCTTTGGCCGGGCCTGAGGGCGATGCCCAGGCATTCTTGTCGCCAACGTCGAACTGGATTTATGGCGATGTCCGCGCTGAAACTGCTTACAAAGGAGGTGGTGGCATTGGCGACATCTGGGAATTTAATGCCTTCGAAACTTTTACCGGGGTTTATGCCAGCAATGGTTTATTAGACCGGAAATGGTTTATGTTGTATTGCAGCGTCCAACGGGCAAACAGCGCGATCGGCCGGTTAAATGCGGTTACTGAAACAGATGTTCCGTTGAAGAATGTTCGCCTGGGCGAAATGAGGTTCCTCCGTGCCCATTACTTTTTCGAATTAAGCCGCCTGTTCAACCACGTTCCTTATTTTGATGAAAATGTAGCCATAACTGACTATGTTAAAATCTCGAACGTTGAATTTACCCGCGATCAAATTCTGGAGAAAATTGCCAATGAATTTGCTGCTGCAGCCAAATTGTTGCCCGCAACCCAGCCCGAAGTTGGCCGCGTTACAAAATATGCGGCTTTAGCCTACGAAGCAAAAGCCATTTTATACCGCGCTTATCCACAAAATGCGAACAACACGTTTACCGGAACAGTGAATCAATCGCTTTTAAACCGGGTTGTTTCATTGTGCGATTCGGTAGCGCAAGGTGGTTACGGCCTGCTTCCCGATTTTCAACAATTGGCTGAAGTTGAACATGAACATGGCCCCGAATCGGTGTTTGGCATTGAATATTCGATAAAGGATGGTACGACCAATGGCCGGATCAACTGGAGCAATTTGTTGAATGTGCCGAAAGGACCGGCATACAGCGGCGATGGGTTCTTTATGCCCAGCCAGAACCTGGTGAATTCATACAAAACCGATGCAAATGGGCTACCTTTGTTTGATACCTACAACAATGGCAACCTGATGACTGTGCAAGACGGGTTCGATAATCCGGTTGACCCCCGACTCGACTTTACCGTTGGCCGAATCGGGATCCCCTGGAAAGATTATTCGGTAACCCCTTATCAGGAAAACTGGGCCCGCGAGCCCGCCACATATGGATATTACGGTTGCAAAAAATTCCTTGTATCACCCAATTCTCCTTATCTGGTAAAAGGGTGGCCATGGGGAGGTTCTGCACTTAACTTCCAAATAATCAGGTTTGCTGATGTGCTCTTGTGGAAAGCTGAAGCCCTGATTGAACTGGGCCGCCAGTCGGAAGCTTTACCTTTGATCAACCAGGTCAGGGCAAGGGCTAAAAACAGTAAATATGTTCAGGCATGGCAAGGCACAACCGACGCTGCGAATTACAATATCGGCCTTTATCAGGCGACGAACTGGACACAGGATTATGCCCGCAAAGCCCTGCGCTTCGAGCGTAAATTAGAGTTGGCCATGGAAGGTGAACGTTTCTTCGACTTGGTCCGCTGGGGCGTTGCCGATCAGGTATTGAACAACGAATACTTCGCAAAAGAAAAAGTATTGAGGCCGTTCCTGCAAAATGCTGCTTTTATGAAAGGGCGTGACGAATATTTCCCGATCCCGCAAAATCAAATCAATTTCTCGGGTGGGCTTTATCAACAAAATCCTGGATATTAATTGTAACCGAAAAGTTTAAAACTTGAACACATGAAAAAGTATTTGAATATATATTTAGTATTTCTTGCTCTGGCACTTGCATTCACAAGTTGCCTGAAAAAAGAAATTCCAACGATTACCCCTAATTTGGCCGCTGTTACCAATTTGAAATATGTTTTGGTCGGCGACAGCGTGAAGCTGACCTGGACATTGCCCGCAAGTGCCTCGCCCTTAAATGTAACCGTGAGCCCTGATCCTAAAACGATAATCCCCTTGAATGCGAATGCAACGACTTATACCTTCGGAATTGTAGAAGTTAACAAACCCTATCTTTACACCGTTAAGGTAAGCGACAGCAATGGAAATACTTCGTTGGGAAGTTCAGTCCAATTTGTCAGGGCCGGGGCATCCCCTATCAAGAATGCCGAAATTACACAGGTTGATGCCAATCTGTTAATTTCATGGCAATTACCTGATTCTGCAATTACAAGCATTGTTTTGGTTTATGCCGATAAAACGGTAACACTTGCGCCAACAGCAACCAGTTTTCAAATTCAGAATGCAGCAGTTGGTTCTTACCACTTTACCGTCAGGACAACCAACAACCGCAACCAGGTTTCAAACCCAACTTTCCTCGACCTGAAAATGGGTGCAACCATGTTAGGCTATCTGAGTGATTTGCCCGATTCGACGACCATGATGAATACTGCCGACGACGACATCGTTGCCGGAGCCCAGTGGTTTTTCTCAACTTATCCAAAAGCCCGCTTCATTTCGTTTAATGCCATTAAAAACGGGACCGTTGATTTGAGCCAGTACCGCGTACTCTGGTGGAATTATGACATTGATGACGGAACGTCTGATCTTCCTCCAATTTCTTTAGATCAAACTGTTTTGACTAAAATGATAACTTACCACAAAAATGGCGGTAATCTATTGCTCAGTACTTATGCGATTGCTTACTTGTGGGACATGGGCCGGATGACAATCAATTACACTAGGGGTATCGACAAGGGGCCTGGTGGCCTGAACCCTGATGTTTGGGGCGTTGGCGTTAACATTGACAAAAAACATGACCAAAGCGGACATCCTTTGTATAAAGGAATTGCAATGACCACACAAGCTGACGGGAGGATCACTTTCCCGGTTATTGGCAACGGATGGAAAGAAAACCACAATTATATTCTGGTTGTCCCGACCATTTACAACTTAGGAAATGGCGACGAATTGGCTTATACCAGGTTCACTACCGACAACAATGCCGTTTGGCTTGGCCAGTGGGACGGGATCGGGGATTATTTTATGGCTGGAATTTTCGAATTGCAACCCAAAGACGATTTCCAGGGCTCATCAATCTCGATTGGTATCGGAGGTATCGAGTGGAAAGTGAATAGCGGCATCAATCCGTATCAATCAACCATCAATAAGCTCTACCAAAATGCAATTGATTATCTGAAAACAAAGTAAGATCGGTTTCAATAATAGAGGTTGTTTTAGTATTCTTCCGGGGAATTTCCCCGGAAGAATTTTTAATTATCGTGTAGCACAAAATCAGCATGTACAAATCAAAATTGGCTTTCGGGTTTCTGTTTACTGGTTTTCTTGTTGCCGGTTCATTCCATTCATGTAAAAAAAGCGATGTTACTGTGCCCCAAAAGCCTGAAACGACTTTGGTGGCATTAAGCGAACCGGACTACCGGCCAGCCTTTCATTTTTCGCCTCCGGCACATTGGATGAACGATCCAAACGGTTTGGTCTATTACAAAGGCGAATATCATTTGTTTTACCAGTACAACCCGAACGGAAATACCTGGGGGCCGATGAATTGGGGGCATGCCGCCAGTACTGATTTGTTCAACTGGAAAGACCTTTCGATTGCTTTATACCCCGACAAGCTGGGAACAATTTTTTCGGGAAGCGCCGTGGTTGATTCGGCAAACACAACAGGTTTTAAAGATGGCAACGAATCGCCGCTCGTGGCTATTTTTACCAGCGCTGGCGCCCAGCAGGCACAGAGCATTGCTTACAGCAACGACAAAGGGCGGAACTGGACGAAATATGCAAAGAACCCGGTTCTTCCTAATCCGGGGATAAACGATTTCAGGGACCCGAAAGTGATCTGGTTTGCCGCTCAAAATAATTGGGTAATGGCTTTGACAACCGGGAATAAAATAAGTTTTTATTCTTCGCCCAATTTGAAAAGCTGGACTTTTGAAAGCGATTTTGGGATGAACTTTGGCGCACACGGCGGTGTTTGGGAATGTCCCGATTTGTTCGAAATGCCAGTTGAAGGCACCAATCTGAAAAAATGGGCCTTGATGGTCAGTATTAATCCGGGCGGTTTAAACGGAGGTTCGGCAACCCAGTATTTTATCGGTAATTTCGATGGAAAAACCTTTACCGCCGACACCAACCAAACTTCCTGGGCCGATTTTGGAACCGATAATTATGCCGGGGTTACTTACAGCAATATTCCTGAAACCGATGGACGGCGGATTGCGGTGGGTTGGATGAGTAACTGGAATTACGCCGGAGTTGTACCGACCACAACCTGGCGCAGCACCATGACGCTCCCACGGGTTGTCACCCTGGTCCAAAATGGATCGAAATTCAACTTGCGGTTTAACCCGGTTGACGAATTGAAAAAATATTACGGCCCAACGCCAACTTCAATTCAGGAACCAAAAAACAGTATCGGCCTTACAAACAACGACATCATAAAATCGGGAAGCTATGATTTAAGCTTTTTGGCCGATTTTTCGCAAACCGATAGCCTTCAGCTTTCTGTTGGAAACTCATCAGAACAAATGACGGTTGTTTTTAACAAGAAAAGCGGGAATGTGTCAATCGACCGGGGCAGCTCCGGATTGGTCAGTTTTAATCCCGATTTCAAAAAAAAAATAGTTTGCCCCGCGTTCAGTTTGGGGGCCGGTCAGCAGGTCGATGTACGGGTACTGGTGGATAAAACCTCGATCGAACTTTTCTGGAACAAAGGCCAGAATGCAATGACTGCGCTGTTCTTTCCCCGGTATCAGTATAATTTTTTGAAGGTCCAGGGCAGCGGAACGTCGTCCATGATTAGTAATTTCAATTTAAATGAAGTCACGAAAAGCATTCAAAGGTAATTTTGATATTTCTGTCACCGAAAATTCTTTATCATGCAAAACCACACATTTTTATTCGTAATTGCAGGCTTATTCCTTGGAAATATTTCAGTAAACGCACAAGTCAACGAATCGGGCCTGGTCGCCCATTTCCCGATGGAATTAGTTGGTAATGTGATTACTGAAACCATATCGGGTAAAACATTTTCGGTGCAGAATAACTTCAACCGACCTGAAAGTATTCCTGGCGCTGAAGGGAATGCACTGCGGCTCGATGGTTATTCCACGTTCTGCAACGCGCAGATCAATGCTTCCGCGTTAAGTCAAAGTGCGCTGAGCGTTTCGGTGTGGTGCGCTTTGGAGACCAATCCGGTGATGGACCCGAACAACAATGTTTCGACCGACACTTACCTGGCCGGAAACCTGGACGACAACTTAAAAACAGGTTTCGCTTTCACATTGAACGCCACCGGGGTTTATGGTTTTCAGGTTTATGTTGACGGGGTTAAAGTTACCTGCACAAATTTCAACGAGGCCCTTCCAATTTACGAATGGGAACATTTATCAGCCACCGTCAACACGGCCACCAAGGAAGTCAGCTTGTACCGGAACGGACAGTTAATCAGTACCGCTTATTTTTATGGGAAAGGGATAATTAACACCGGCGGCGATGCCTTCATCATCGGAAAATCGTTTGCCGATACATATTCCGACATCTTCAGGACAAATACAATCAACGGTTTGATCGACGATATCCGCATCTATTCCAGGGTTTTGACTGATGCCGAACTTGTATATTCTGCTCCTGAACATGTTGCCGACTTGTCGATTCCGAAAACACGGCACCAAAACGACATCCAACGGCCTGAATTTCACGGGCTGCCGGCAACCAACTGGACAAACGAACCGCACGGACTGGTTTATTTTAACGGAAAATACCACATCTTCTTTCAGAAAAACGCAAATGGCCCGTATTGGGGGAAACTGCATTGGGGGCACCTTACCAGCGACGATTTGCTGAACTGGAAAGAAGAAAAGATTGCCCTTTCAAACGACCGCAACTACGATGTAAAAGGCGACTGGTCGGGCTGTGTGTTTACCGACGATGTGCTGACCGGCGGAAAACCAAACATATTTTATACCGGCGTTGACTATGTCAAGGCAAGCATCAATCAGGCCGAACCTCTGGCTGATGATTTAATCGGGTGGGAAAAAGACAGCCGGAACCCTATAATTCCCAGTCGCCCGGCAGGTTTGAGCGATGATTTCCGCGATCCGTGCGTATTCAAATCCAACGGCAATTTTTTTATGATTGTCGGGACTTCGAAAAATGGGAAAGGCGCTGCCGTTCTGGAGAAATACGATTCAGTTACAAAAACCTGGGGTAACGATGGGACAATCTTCTATCAGGCAACAAATACCGCCTACGGATTTTTCTGGGAAATGCCCGTCGTAGTTGCCATGCCCGAAGGAAATTGGATGTTGCTGGTTACCACTCTGGGCGGGAAAGAAGGTGTTGAAACCTTGTATTGGGTTGGGACGATGAACAACGACGGGACTTTCAACCCGTATTCTGAAACGCCGAAAGAAGTTGAACTGGGGACGATGGGAAGCAACGGGTACGGATTGCTTTCGCCTTCGGTGATGCAAAAAGATGGAAAAACCATTGCCATTGGCATTGTTCCCGACAAACTTCCATCTTACAACAACAAGCAATTGGGCTGGGCGCATTTATACAGCCTGCCGCGCGAGTGGTCGCTCGATCCGAACAACAACCTGGTCCAGCAACCGTATTCCGGGACACAAAATATGCGCGTAGCTTCGTCGGCCTTCAACCTGGCCGACCAGGATGTGGCCGGAACGATGACGCTTGCCCCGGTTAGCGGGAAAACCGTTGAAATTGATGGGCGGTTTGTGGTTTCCGGAGCCCAACGTTTTGGCTTTCATGTGCGCAAATCGGGCAACAATTTCATTTCGGTTTATTATGCCCCGGCAACCAATAAAATTACGGTCGATGCTCAAAACACAACCCGGCTAATTAACGACGCCGGAAGTTTTAATGGCCTGTACGAATCGGTTTTGCCACAAAAACCAGCCTTGGGCGAAACCATGCGGATCCATATTTTTATCGACCATTCCATTATGGATATTTTCCTGGACGATCGGTATGCGTTTTCCATCCGTGTTTTCCCAACCGACCCCAATGCCGATGAAATTGAAGCGTTTTCAGAAGGTGGAAATACGCACGCGGTTTCCATCCAGGCATGGAAACTCAATTCGTTGCAAACCCCGACCGGAATTAAAACTCAGGTAAAAACAAGCAGCATAAAACTATTTGCCGGAAACGGCAATTTGATCTATGAGAATGTTCCGGCAAATTCGAAGATCACTGTTTACAACCTGAATGGCCAGAAAATTTCGGAAAAACGCACTGCCCGTGATTCAGGCCAGATAAGCCTGGCCCGAAATCAAATTTACATCGTTAATGTTCAGGGCGATTCGTTGTTTTTGGCCCGGAAAATTTTATTGTGATGCTAAAAACATTCAAATTAGAAGGAGGCAATTTACACGCCGGCTAGACCTTCGGATACTGTCGGGATTATTTGAAATACGAGGTTTTCAACGTCATCCGAACTGAACGTGACTACAAAAACACAAACTAAGCGACTTTGAAATAGAAATGGTTAATCTAAAATATGAGAGAATGAAAAAAAATCATCTGTTTTCTACCGGAATGGTAATCAGCTTGTTGGTTGCCGTTTCAATAATTAGCTGCAATGCAGCGCCTAAAAAAAGTGGAGATGGGAAAAGTTTTTATCAGGAAAAATACCGCCCGCAATTCCACTTTTCGCCTGAAGCGCACTGGATGAACGACCCGAACGGCATGGTTTTTTACGCCGGAGAATATCACCTTTTTTATCAGTACTACCCCGAATCCAGCGTTTGGGGCCCGATGCACTGGGGACATGCCGTGAGTACCGATCTGGTTCACTGGAAGCATTTGCCCATTGCACTTTATCCCGATTCGCTGGGAATGATTTTCTCGGGCAGCGCGGTTATCGACTGGAACAATACCACCGGTTTTGGTTCAAAGGGAAACCCGCCCATGGTGGCAATTTACACGCACCACAACGGGACCATCGAGAAGGCTGGCGGAGTTGACGTGGAATCGGAAGCAATCGCATTCAGCCTGGACAAAGGGCGTACATGGGCCAAATACAAAAACAATCCGGTAATTAAAAATCCAGGCATCCGCGATTTCCGCGATCCCAAAGTGTCGTGGAACAAAGAGGCGAAAAAATGGATCATGGTTCTTGCCGCACACGACCGGGTAAAATATTACTCATCGCCCAACCTGAAGGATTGGTCGTTCGAAAGTGATTTCGGCATGGGACTTGGCGCTCACGGCGGCGTTTGGGAATGTCCCGATCTGTTTCCGGTGAAAGTGGAAGGTTCGGGCGAAACCAAATGGGTGCAGATGGTAAGCATTAACCCGGGCGGCCCAAATGGCGGCTCGGCTACCCAATATTTCGTCGGAAATTTTAATGGAAAAACCTTTGCCAGCGAAAGTACCCGGACCAACTGGATTGATTGGGGGCGCGACGATTATGCCGGGGTGACCTGGTCCGATGTTCCGGAAAAAGATGGACGCCGCCTGTTTCTCGGATGGATGAGCAACTGGCAATACGGAGAAGCTGTCCCAACGTCAGTTTGGCGCAGCGCCATGACTTTTCCCCGCGAACTTGTTCTGAAAAAAGTATCGGGTGGTTATCTGCTGGCTTCATCACCAGCAAGGGAGTTGGCCCTGGTCCGCGATCAACAGTTGACCACAACAGTTTCCCCTGAAACGATTTCCGGAGAAAAAGAGGTTAATTTAAACGGGGTAGCGCTTTCGCAATGTGAACTGAACTTTGATTTTTCGGTTGAAAAAGGCATTCCCGATTCTTTTGGATTGGTTTTTGAAAACGGCCTGAAAGAATCGCTGAAAATTGAGTATTCAAAAGGATCAGCACAGTTTATCGTTGACCGCGCCAATTCAGGAAGTATGAGCTTTTCCAATGAATTTGCCGGTTTGACAAAAGCGCCCTATATTTTGAAAAAGGAGGTCAGGCTTCATATCCTGGCCGATGCCGCATCAGTCGAAATTTTTGTGGATGACGGCAACCTGGTGATGACTGATCTGGTATTCCCGACCGAAAGTTTTAACAAATTGAAGGTTTTTTCTTCCGGGGGCAAAATTGAGCTGAAAAATGCAGAAATAGTTGGGCTGAAACGAATATGGTAATTTTGTATGGGGAGCAGAATTTAATTGTTCCCCTTTTCATTTTGCATGATTTTGCATGTATTCGGTGGGCGACATTTTGAACTGTTCCCTGAAACATCGGGTGTAATACGATGGCGACGAAAATCCGACTTCGTAGGCAATTTCGGCGATGGTCTTGCCACTGTTCCGGAGCAGTTCGAGCGATTTTTTGAGCTTTACCACAATAACAAATTCGCTGACCGACATGTCGGTCAGTTTTTTTATTTTCCGGTACAGGTGAACGCGCGATATGCCTGCTTTTTGCCCCAGTTCGTCAACGCTCAGGTCTTCTTTCCCGATGTTTTGCTCAATCATCAGGGTTAACCTGGCCAGAAATTTTTTGTCGAGCCGGTTCATGCCGGTTTCTTCGCCCTGAAAATCGGGCATCCCGCGGTAATGTTCCCTGATTTTTAAACGCGATTCGAGCAATTTTTTCACCCTGATTTCGAGGTGCCGGCTGTTGAAAGGTTTGGCAATGTACGAATCGGCGCCTTCTTCCAGCCCTTCCAGCTTGTGTTCCAGGGTGGCTTTTGCGGTGAGCAGGATCACCGGGATGTGGCAGGTTTTCAGGTCAGTTTTCAGCAACCGGGTCAGTTCCAGTCCATCCATTTCGGGCATCATCACATCGCTGATAATGAGGTCGGGTTCGTCTTGCAATACTTTTTCGAGCCCTTCCCTGCCATTGGTCGCTTCCAGAATTTGGTACCGGTTTCCTAAACTTATCCGGATAAATTCCCTGACATCGGCAATATCTTCGACTACCAGGATGACCGGCCTGTTTTCTGAAGCCACTGCATCGCCGGGCTGTTTAGCGGCGGAAGCGGCTTCCTGTTCGTTGTATTGTTTCTGAAGCCTGATCTCAGATTTTTCTGAATCGGCAAGCATTTCGTCGGGCAACAAATGTTCGTTCCCCAATGGCAGGTTGATCAGGAACGTGGTACCCTTGCCTTCGTTGCTTTTTGCTGAAATTCGGCCACGGTGCAATTCGATAAATTCTTTGGAAAGGTTGAGCCCCAGGCCTGTTCCGAGAAAGGCCTGCGATTTTCCAGACTGATAAAAACGGTCGAATATTTTATCCAGATCTTTCTCCGGAATCCCTTTGCCCGTATCGCTGATTTCAATGCGGACTTCTTCAGCATGTATCCCGGCCACCACTGGCCCGGTTTTAGCGATTGAAATGGTAATCTTTCCACCGTCGGGGGTAAATTTAAACGCGTTTGAAAGGATATTGAAAAACACTTTATCGAGTTTGTCCACATCGAACCAAACGTTCAGGCGGGGCTGGCTGCAAACCGTTTTGAGTTCGATGTTCCGGCTGGAGGCCAGCGATGCGAATGATTCTTCAATTTCGTTGACAAACGCAAGCAGGTCGTTTTCGGTAGCGGCCAACCCCATTTTTTTATTGTCGAGTTTCCTGAAATCCATCAGTTGGTTAACCAGGCGCAAAAGGCGGTCGGTGTTCCGGTGCATCAGTTTGAACTGATTTTGTTGGACTGCCGAAAATTCGCGATCCATCATCAGGTTTTCGAGCGGGCCTTTTATGAGGGTTAGTGGTGTGCGGAATTCGTGCGACACGTTGGTGAAAAAACGAAGTTTGGCCTGCGAAGCGTCTTCCAGCTGCTGGCTAACTTCAACCAGTTTATCGCGCTGGTCCCTGATTTCCAGGTTTTGTTTTTCAATTTCCAGGTTTTTGGCTTCCAGTTTGCGGTTGGCCGTCGTTTTATTCCTGAATGCGTTGAAGATCACAACCACAAGAATTACGATCAGCGACAGCAAAACGACGACAAAAATCAGGATGAGCCTTTGTATTTGGTATTTCGACATTTGAATGTCGAGAACAGATTTTTGGGCCTCGATTTTTTGCTGGAGAGATTCCACCTGATCGGTCTGAAGCTTCAGGATTTTGGCATTGGTCGAATCAATAACAATGGTTGGCAGTATATTTTCGCGTTCGAAGGGTTTGTGGTTCAGGATTGCACTGGCCACCGCAACCGCTTTTTCGCTCCCGGTTGGATATAGAAATGTGGCGTTAAGTTCCTTGTTCAGAACAAATTGTATGCCCCCATCGGGTCCGGGGAGCCCGTCAACTCCAAGGAAAAACCGTCCGTTTTTGTTGCCCAGTTCCTTCACAATTTGATGTGCTTCTTTGGCCATCACATCGTTGTGGGCAAAAACCAGGTCGAATTTGATCCCTGAATTGACCACCTCTTGCATCACTTCCTTGGCTTTACTGTAATTCCAGTCGCCCGAAACGGTTTTTACGATTTCAATTTCAGGATAATCCTGAAGGGCGGTTTTAAATCCATTTTGGCGTTCAACGGCAGGCGATGAGCCTTCGAGCCCGGTAATCTCAACAATTTTGCCTTTGCCATTCAGTAACCTGGCCGCATATTTCCCGGCTTCTTCGCCGATTTGGTAATTGTCGCCACCAATGTATGCTGTGTATGATTTGGAATCGATGAGCCGGTCGAGCAAAATTACAGGTATGCCTTTCTGAAACACTTTTTCAATAATCGGGGTCAGCGGTTCCGATTCGTTTGGCGAAACAATCAGCAAATCAATGCCTTCGCCCATAAATTCTTCAATTTGCCTGATCTGGGTTTGGTTATTGCTGCCGGCATCTTTTATTTCCAATTGAATATCAGGATAAAATGCCAGTTCGATTTGCATGAGGCGGATTTGCGTTTGGCGCCATTTGTCGGCCGTGGTACACTGCGAAAAGCCGACTTTGTATTTTGCTGATGCAAAGGCCGATGAGAGTAACGAAAGTTGTATGATCAGAAAAAAAATAAGTTTCCGGATGGGGCACATAAATTTTTGGATATTTGCTGTCACCAAATATATTAAGATTTCAGCACAAAAAAGAAAAGGTGGCTGCAGGGTTGTGCAGGCCACCTTTTCAAGCCGTTTATGATTTATTTTTTCAGGAAAATTAATCCGGAAGATATCCTCGGATAATTCCCCGTTTCGAGTCTTTAATGAATAGCAGGACTTCGTCGCGTTCGGTCGATGCAGGCATTTCGGCCTCAATGATTTCAACAGCCTGAGAAATATTCAGCCCTTTCTGGTAGATGTAGCGGTAGATTTCCTGAACCTCGCGGATTTTTTCGTTCGAGAAATTGCGGCGGCGCAATCCGATGGAGTTGATACCTACATACGAAAGCGGTTCGCGACCAGCTTTAATGAATGGCGGAACGTCTTTCCGGACGAGTGAACCCCCGGCAACCATTACGTGCGAGCCAATGTGAACAAACTGATGGACTGCTACCATTCCGGCAAGAATGACAAAATCGTCAACAATAACTTCACCGGCCAGCTGGGTGTTGTTAACCAGGATGACATTGTTCCCGACCACGCAGTCGTGGGCAACGTGCACGTATGCCATGAGCAGGCAGTTGCTGCCAACAACGGTTTTCCCTTTGGCGGCAGTTCCGCGGTTGATGGTCACAAACTCGCGGATGGTTGTGTTGTCACCGATTTCAACGGTCGAATATTCGCCCCTGAATTTTAAATCCTGTGGAATCGCGCCAATCACTGCACCCGGGAAAATGCGGCAGTTCTTACCAATCCGTACGCCTGGCATGATCGTTACACTTGATCCAATCCGTGTGCCTTCGCCAATAATTACATCTTTGTCGATTGATACAAAAGGTTCAATAACTACGTTGTCGGCCACGTTGGCCTCAGGGTGTACGTAAGCTAATGGTTGTTTCATTTCTGTGCTATTTTCTGTTTCTAATTAATTTATTTTTACGATTTGCGCCATATAGTCGCCTTCGGCAACAATGGTATCGCCTACATAACAGAGGCCACGCATTTCTGCAATGCCTCGCCGTATGGGGGAAGTGAGGATAACCTTAAAAATGATGGTGTCGCCGGGCACTACTTTTTTTCTGAATTTTACATTGTCGATCTTCATGAAGTAGGTCGAAAATTTGCCTTCCATCGAACGGAGGACAAATATTCCGCCGGCCTGTGCCATTCCTTCGACGAGCAAAACGCCTGGCATTACCGGTTCGTTGGGGAAATGCCCCTGAAAGAACGGTTCATTGGCGGTTACATTTTTAATGCCGACAATAAAATCTTTCTGAATATCAATTATTTTGTCAACCATCAGGAATGGAAAGCGGTGAGGCAGCAGTTGCTTGATTTTATTTACATCCATCAGTACCGGGGCATTTGGATTGTAAACCGGGGCTTTTTCTCTGGAATTTTCAATGTTGATGGCTTTCAAAAGCAATTTGGCAAATTCGGTGTTGGCATTGTGACCCGGCTTGGTGGCAATGATGCGTCCTTTTATCCGTTTGCCGGCCAGCGACAAATCGCCGATCACATCGAGCAGTTTATGCCGGGCACATTCGTTATCGAATTGTAATTCAATATTGTTCAGGATTCCCTGGGGTTTTATTTCTACCCGTTTGTGATTGAAAAGGTCGGCAATGCGGTCGAGTTCTTCCTGCGATACCGGACTGTCCATAATTACAATGGCGCTGTCCAGGTCACCGCCTTTCACCAGGTTGTTTTTCAGTAAAAATTCCAGTTCATGAACAAACACGAAGGTACGGCAGTTGGCAATTTCGTTCTTGAAATCGGAAAGCGAATTTAAGGATGCAAACTGGTTGTTCAGGACCGTTGAATTGAACGAAATCAATACGTTGAGCGAGTAGTCGCTATCGGGCAGGGCAATCAGTTCGGAACCCGTTTTTTTATTTTTGTAAACAATTTTTTCGGTGATTACGAAATATTCGCGGTCGGCGTCCTGATCAACAATCCCAACTTCTTCAATGGCCTGAACAAATGACCGGGCGCTTCCATCCAGAATTGGCACTTCTTCGTTGTCGATTTCAATCAGCACATTGTCCAGATCCATTCCGGTGAGTGCTGCCAGGCTGTGCTCGATGGTGCTGATCCGTGCTTCTCCTTTGGCAATCACGGTTCCACGCGATGTATCGACCACATTTTCGGCGCTGGCCGGAATTATTGGCTTATGGTCCAGGTCAACACGCTTAAATTTGAATCCATGGTTGACCGCAGCCGGCTTAAATGTCATGTTTACCAGACAGTTGGTATGCAATCCTTTGCCACTGATCGAGAACTCTTTCGCTAATGTTTTTTGTTTAACTGTCATTCCTGATAATAAATTATGCTTCAAGCTTTGTTTTGATCTGTGCAACTTGTTTTGCCAAATTCAGAACCTGTTCGCGTAGTTGCGGCAAGTTTCGGTAAATGGCATAAACTTTTGCAGCCTGGGCAATGTCCATGGCAGGAGCACCCAATATCGTTCTATCTGATTTTATACTACTTGCAACTCCCGACATGGCTCCCATGTTCACATTGTCGCCAATGGTAATGTGGCCGGCAATTCCAACCTGGCCTCCAAAACGGCAGTTCCTGCCAATTTTAGTTGAGCCGGCAATGCCTGTCAGTGCAGCCATCACGGTGTTTTCGCCAATTTCAACATTGTGGGCGATTTGTACCAGGTTGTCAATTTTGGTCCCTTTCCTGATAATGGTCGATCCCATCGTGGCGCAATCAATCGTTGAATTGGCGCCTATTTCAACAAGGTCTTCAAGGATTACATTGCCAACCTGGGGTATTTTTTTGTAGGTTCCATCTTCAAGTGGCGCAAATCCAAACCCGTCTGATCCGATTACCGCTCCGGCGTGAATAATACAAGCTTCGCCAATTTTGGTGCCTTCGTATATTTTTGCCCCTGAAAATAAAGTTGTGTCGTCGCCAATGACTGTGTCGTCGCCGATGTAAACGTGCGGGTAAATTTTTACATGATTTCCGATGCGGACGTTTTTCCCGATGTAGGCAAATGCGCCCACATAAATGTCGGTTCCGACGGTTGCCGTCTGATCTATAAATGAAGGATTTTCAATTCCGGTTTTCGTCCCTTTGGCTTGCTGATACAGTTCGAGCAGCGAAGCAAATGCTTTGTAGGCATCCGGAACCCTGATCAGGGTTGCCTTTACCTCACCTTCAGCAACCAGGTCCTGGTTTACAATGATGATGGAGGCGGTTGATTCGTATAAATACTTATTGTATTTCGGATTTGAAAGAAATGCCAATGCTCCGGGTTTGCCTTCTTCAATCTTGCATACATCTGATACAGTTACTTGTGCATCACCTTCAACTGTACCCCCCAGAAAATCAGCAATACTTTGAGCCTTAAATTCCATATTTGTTTTCTTAATGCCGTGCAAAAATAGTTTAAATTACTTAATGTCCAATTCTTTCGGATAACAGATGAAATATTTCCTCACGGTTTCAGAAAAAACGGAGAGGTTAATATCCGATGCTTTGGCTATGTCGTTTGTCTTGTTGTTCTTAAACAATACGGTTATTTTTTCGCTGGAATCCTTGTTGTATGCGCTGTTCGTGATGGTATTTGTGATCAGGAAATAGCGCATGTCTTCATCGCAGACGTGAAATTGCCCACAGATCTTTTCCTTCAACAGCGCAATTTTGTGTTCAGGAATTGGCTTTTTGGTAATCTTAATTTTGTATAAACGGCGGTTGATAATGCACCGGGAAAGGTACGACAAAACAAAATCCGAATGATTCTGCCACTCTTTAATTGAAGCGATAAGATCGTTGTCGTCAAGGTTAGCAAAAAGGTCAAGCACCGGTCGTCCGTTTATCAGCCGGTTGCTTTGAAAATCGGCCAGCGTGATTGGATGAGTCAAAAAGGCTTTCAACACGGGGGTTGCAAAGAGTTCAATATTTTTAAGGGCAAGTTCGCGGGCGCGCGCGAGTACATTAATTAGGAGGTACTCGGCCGATAAAACCGTTTTGTGCAAATATACCTGCCAGTACATCAGGCGCCTGGCTATCAGGAAGTTTTCAACTGAATATATTCCCTTGTATTCGACCACCAGTTCGTCGTTTTTCACGTTCAGCATTTTAATGATCCGTTCGGCGCCGATTATTCCTTCAGAAACTCCGGAAAAAAAGCTGTCGCGGCTCAGGTAGTCGAGCCGGTCCATGTCCAACTGGCTCGATACCAGTTGATGCAGGAAATGCCGGGGATAGTTGTCGGTAAAAATACGGATGGCCAGGTCGAGTTTTCCTTCAAACTGCCGGTTCAGGTCCTCCATCAGTAAAAGAGAGATTTGCTCGTGGGGAACGCCATCAACAACAGTGTTCTCAAGTACATGCGAAAACGGGCCATGGCCGATGTCGTGAAGTAAAATGGCAATGGTTACCGCATCGGCTTCCTCGTCAGAAATTTCCTGACCTTTTAACCGAAGGATACCAATAGCCGAACGCATCAGGTGAACGGCACCCAGGGCATGTTCGAAGCGGGTATGGTTTGCCCCCGGAAACACCATGCACGACAAGCCCAATTGTTTAATTCGCCGCAACCGTTGAAAATAAGGATGTTCGATTAAATCAAAGACAAGTTCGGAGCGAATGTTTATAAACCCGAAAACCGGATCGTTGATGATTTTTTTCTTATTTGTTTTCAATGTTTTATGTGGGGGTTTGATGGGCCAAACTTTGCAAAAGTAGGAAAGTTTTTCAGAAGGGAGGCCATTGACGTTGCCCGCGTTTTCTGAAAAAGGGCATGATCATATTCCTGGCCTGGACGAGCCGGGACCAAACAGTTCGAGAAAGAAGGCAAAAGCCGGAAGTCTGAATTCAGGAGGCGGAAGTGCGCATTTCAATGCCGGGACGATTAAATTCCTGCATTTGAAAATGTCAGCAAAGGATGATAGAATATTTTTGGCCAAAGAATACATCAACTTCAAAATATTACTTTCCAATCACCATTCGGTTGTCAGCCATTCGGTTGTTAAACTGCTCGATAATAGCCTTTTGCAACAGCTCGTCTTTTTGCAGGTCAACCGTTCCAAGCAGGTTTTTCCGGAGTTCCGGATCTTCTTTCCAGTTGTAAATGGCGTTGAGTTTATCGTTGGTCATGTAAACGACGTAATCGCCGCTCATAAACTGGTACGATTCTTCGATGTAATTCAGGACAAAACGCCGGCTTTTCGGATCGAGCAGGTTGTTGCCAAAAGCGACATAGGGATCAGGAAAATTGAGGTAGCTGAGAATGGTTGGCATGATGTCGATCTGCTCGGCCAGGCCGTTATCGACTCCTTTAAAACTGCCGTCGGCCTTGTAAAAAAAGATCGGGATGGCAAAACGGTTTACCGAAGTATAATATTCCTTGATGTCGGAATCGACCGAATGATCGGCCGTAAAAACGAACAAGGTATTTTTGAACCAGGGCATCTTTCGGGCGGTGTCGAAAAACTTCTGGAGCGAGTGGTCGGTGTAGCGGATACATTTATCAAGCGGTATGCGGCCTTCAGGAAACACCCCTTTGTATTTTGCCGGAACTTCGTACGGATGGTGCGACGAAACCGAAAAAAGTGTGGTAAAAAATGGCTCTTTCATTTTATCCATGCCATGAGCGAAAAACTGCAAAAACGGTTCGTCCCAGATGCCCCAGATTCCGTCGAAATCGGCATCGTTCCCGTATTCGTTTTTGCCGTAATAATGCTGAAAACCAGCAATTTTGGTAAACGCATCGAAGCCCATTGAACCGTTGGGCGCTCCGTGGAAAAAAGCCGACTCGTAGCCTTTTGTGCCGAGCAAACTGGCCAGGCTGTTTATGTTGTTCCCCGACCTTTCGGAAACCACGTAGGGCTCAACCAGCGCCGGAATACTGGCCGTTACCGAAGGGATGGCGTCGATCGACTTGCGACCGTTGGCAAATGCATGGTTAAAAACCAGGCTTTCGTGAATGAGCGAATCCAGGAACGGCGTGTAGCTGCGGTCGCGCGGATCTTTGTATTGCGGGTTGAGCGCACCAACAAAAGCGCGGCTAAAACTTTCGAGAATGATAACCACCACATTGTCTCTTCGGGCCGGGCCAACACTGTCGGGAACATGAATTGGCGTATATATTTTTTCAAGCTCCTGTTCAGAAGGAAAATAGTTTTTATGAACGAAGGCTTTCTTTCCCCACGTCCGGATAATGCAGAACGGCGTGTTTTGTACCAGCGCCATTTCTTCCGGGGCATTCACATAAACCCCGGCATTGTTCATGGTAATGGGCCGGGTACTGTGCCGCCAACCTCCGCGCATACCAAAAACTGACAAAGTTGCGATGAGGAGAAAAGCCGCAATCCCTGTCAGGGGATAAACCAATGAATGGTTAAACCTGAAAGGCCTTGGTTTGAGCCGTGAATACAGGTACGAAAGCAAAAGGATGAGGAGGGCCAGGATGAACGGGATGAACCAGAAATCGTAAAAAAAACGCATGATCAGCTTGAAATTTCCGGCATCGAAGGCAACAATGTCGAACACGCTGGCCGTGGTGCGTTTTAAAATGTACCGGTAGTAAATCATGTCTATCAGGTTGAATGCCAGACCAATGCTGTTGGTGATCATAAAAATCCATTTCAGCATTTTTTGGTACCGGTCGGTGAATTTTACCTGAAACGGGATCAGGAACAACAGCATATAAAAAGCATTCAGGTAAAGGATGGCGCTGGTATCGAACATCAGGCCGCCTTTCATAATGGTCAGGAACGACCAAAAAGTGACTTTGGGAAACGATGCCGGGTTAAACAGGTAAAAGAGTATCCGGCAAAACGAGTAAAAAGCCATCAGGATCAGAAACCGGTAGATTAAAACCAGGTATTCATTTGCCTCGCGTGTTTTTGTTTTTCTGATTTTCGACATGTAATGCATTCTGAATTAGGAATGCAAATTTAACAGCTTATTTGAATCGCAACAGAAATTTGACGGTTTTGTAATCAACGTTTTACTGAGCGGGTGACTTAAAGTCACCCGCTCAGTAGCCGAACGTTTTGTTTCATTTCCCGATTGTCAAACATGAACTCACTTTTCGGTCAATGTAAACAATTCTTCCACTGGTATTTTGAAAAACCGGGCCAGCCGGATGGCCAGGATGGTTGACGGCACAAATTTTCCGGTTTCGATGGTGTTTATCGTCTTGCGGGTCACCCCGATTTGCGTTGCAAGTTCTTCCTGGGTAATGTTTTTCATCGCCCTCTGAACTTTAATCTGATTGCTTAATTCCTGATTTTCCATTAGTCGCGGTTGTAAATTAATCCTGAAATCAGTAC
>JBBIHV010000022.1:28377-33037 GCA_037446835.1 Sunxiuqinia sp.
TTTTTTTGAAAATAAATTCAAGAAAAAGTAATCTTCCAATTCGTTCCTGAACAAATTACAAAGTGACTGAAATTCAAATTGATCAGCCGCTAGAAATATTTCATCGTGACAATCGCGGTTTTTGTCGTGCTTATCAGTCCTTTGAGCGATAAAATTTCAGGCAGCCCTTTCGCTTTTGTAACTTGAAGCCGATTAGCCGATTAAACCTATTGAATTTAACTTAGTCATAGACTCCGTGACCTAATAAATTACCAGTGAAGATTACTATCGAAAACCTCAATAAAGTCTATCCGAACGGCAATCAGGCCCTTAAAGATATCAATCTGGAAATCAATAACGGAATGTTCGGCTTGCTTGGGCCCAATGGCGCCGGAAAATCGAGCCTGATGCGTATTTTGGTAACCCTGATGCAACCTTCATCCGGAAAAGTGATCATGAATGGCTACGATTTGACCAAAGACCGCGACCAGATTCGCTCCATGCTCGGTTATTTGCCACAGGATTTCCGATTTTTCTCACAACTTAAAACTTACGAATTTCTCGATTATGCGGCCCGGTTGGCTGGCATGAAAGACACCAAAGTCAGAAGACTGGCTGTCGATAAAATGCTGGAAGAAGTGGGTTTGTTCGAGGCCCGCGACCGCAAAGCCAACAAACTTTCAGGAGGTATGAAACGCCGGTTGGGCATTGCACAGGCGCTCATCAACGAACCCAAGATCATCATTGTTGACGAACCCACCACCGGACTCGACCCTGAAGAACGTATCCGGTTCAGGAATTTGTTATCCACCATCTCCACCCAGGATGTGATCATCATCCTTTCGACCCATATTGTTGGCGACATTTCAAGTTCGTGTACCGACATGGCCTTGCTCAACCAAGGCGGCCTGGCTTTTACCGGTTCGCCCGACGAACTGGTGGCCCGCGCCGAAGGAAAAGTCTGGCTCATTCAGGCCACCGAAGCCGAATACCTCGAAATCAACGAAAAATATCCGGTCATCTCCAACGTGCCAACCAGCGAAGGATGGGAAATCCAGGTTGTTGGCGATTCGATGAATGGGTATGCTGCACAAAATATCGCGCCAAACCTGGAACACGCCTACGTTTACTTTATGGAAAGTAACCTAAACCAATGGACCGCCATTTAAAAACCTGAAACCTTATGATATCTTTCCATAACATTTTCTCGATAGCCAAATACGAAATCACCACCCTTTTACGAAGTTGGTTCTTCCGTATCTTTGCTATCCTGGCCATGCTGGTTTTGTTCTTTTTCAACATGGTAACCATGATCATCGGCAATGGCGGGGCTGGCGAATGGAACATGAAAGCGCTGCCGTCGGTTATTCCGTATGTGAACTTGCTTTTGCTGAATACGGTTCAGGCCATTATCGCCATTTTTCTGGCTTCCGACTTCCTGAAACGCGATAAAAAGCTGGATACCACCGACGTGATTTACATCCGCTCCATGTCGAACGGCGAATATGTGGCCGGAAAAACATTGGGCAACCTGGTCGTTTTCATCATCCTGAACCTGATCATCCTTTCGGAAGCGCTGATTTTTAACCTGATTGCCCCAAATATTTCCGTTAACTGGATGGCCTATCTGAGTTATTTCCTGATTATTAGCCTCCCGACACTGGTTTTTATCCTTGGGCTGTCGTTTTTTATAATGAGCATCCTGAAAAACCAGGCCATCACCTTCATACTGCTGCTTGGTTATGTGGCAGTTACAATTTTCTACCTGAACACCAAGTACTATTTTCTGTTCGATTACATGGCTTACAGCATCCCGCTGCTGAACTCCGATTTCATCGGGTTCGGGAACCTTCATGCCATTCTCATCCATCGCGGGATGTATGCCAGTTTCGGGATTTCATTTATTTTCCTCACTGTTTCGCTCCTGAAGCGGTTGCCGCAAAGCCCGTTCAGCAATAAAATTACGCTCATTCCGGCTGCCCTGTTTTTTGTCGCCGGAATCTGGCTGGGCAAAATGCACGTTTCAAGCTTCATCGACAACCAGCAACTCCGCGAAAAAATGAGGCTGGCGAACGATGCCAACCTGAATAAACCACGCTTAAAAGTTGATAACTATAACCTGGACGTGAACCATCAGGGATCGGCCATCGACGTGACCGCCAAACTGAAAGTGAGTAATCCGCAACCTCATGCAATCGGCGATTTCGTATTTACGCTGAACCCCGGGTTCGTCCTGAACAAAACAACTTTCAACGGAAATGAAATAAACGTAAAACGCGACCTCAACCTGATTGAATTTTCAGGACAGACTATCGCACCGGGCGGATCAGCCGAAATTGAATTCACCTATCGGGGCAGCCCCGACGAAGCCGCCAGCTATTTGGATATTGACGACAAAACCCTTCAGGAACCATACAAAGCGTTTCTTTTCCAGGTTGACAAACGGTCGGCAATGGTTTCGCCCGACTTTGTTTTACTGACCCGCGAAAGCAACTGGTACCCGGTTGCAGGCACCACTTTCGGGAAACAAAGTAAACAATGGATGCAAAAGCAATTCAGTAATTTTGAAATTTCAGTAAAGACAAAACCCGGGCTCACGGCCATTTCTCAGGGGAAATTGCAAAAAACCGACGGGACTTTCAAATATACCAACAAGCATAATTTATCGCAGATTTCACTCGTAATTGGCGATTACACCGAAAAGACCGACACCATCGACGGGTTGGCGTTCAATCTGTACATTCACCCCGGGCACGATTATTTTACCAAGTTCCTTACGCCAATAAAAGATACCATTCCTGATTTGATAAAGGAAACGCTGAAAGACTACGAACGGAAAATTGACCTGTATTATCCGTTCGAACGGTTTAACCTGATTGAAGTACCTGCCCAATTTTATTCATACCAACGGGTTTTCATCGGCGGTCGCGAACAAATACAGCCCGAAGCAGTACTCTTTCCTGAAAAAGGGTTAATGATTAACGAGGCCGATTTTGAAGGCAGTGTAAAAAGGATGGAACAATGGGGTGGGGGCCGTGGAAACAATGCCCAAACCACTCCGGAAGAGAAAAAAATCATGGCCTTCAATAATTTCCTGTCGCTGTTCACCCAGGAATCGGCACGGCCAGATATCAGCCAGAGCAGGGGCGAAATACAGGTGGTAGAAAAAGACAACCCGCTTTATATTTTCCCATTGTTTTACAACAAAGCGTACTACATTGAATCGGAAAAATGGCCGATTACCGACCGGATTTTCGAATCGTACCTGAAACAATCTTCAGGCCAGAACCAAATGGGGTTTATGCGCAATTTCCAGGGCATGTCGGAAAACGAGGAAGCCAACCTGGCGCTTCAGGACAATTCGTTCGCCGAACTGCTGAACAACCCTGAAAAAACGAAGATTATAGACAATGTCATCCAGTTAAAAGGGCAATCGCTTTTCTCAATCATAAAAAGACGGAGTGGAGATGATGCGTTCGACGATTTCATGTTTAATTTCCTGAAAAGCATCAAGTTTAAAGGAACCACCATCGAAGATTTTAATGCCCGCATCAAAGCCCAGTTTAACATCGACCTGCTTCCGTTTATGGATCAATGGTTCAACAGCAAAAGCCTGCCAGGATACCTGATCGGGGGCATTCATGCGGTCAATGTTTTGGATAAGGATCAGTTAAAAACGATGGTCAAATTCAAGATTACCAATGCCGAACCAACCGAAGGGATTGTGATTGCACAATTCAGGCTTGGCGGCGGGGGCGGCCCTGGCCGGGGCCGGTTTTCGGGGAACAATGCTGAAACAATCGATAAATTGATCAGCCTCGATGGCAACCAAACCAAAGAAGTTAGTTTTCTGCTCGACGGAACGCCGCGGGGCATAAACATCAACACGCTCGCATCCCGGAATATTCCTTCGGAAATACGATTGCAGCTCGACAATATTGAAGAAGACAAGAAAGCAATTCCGTACGAAGGCGAAAAAATTGTGGACAACCCGGTGAAGCTGGCCGAAAAAAATGAGATCATCTGCGACGACGAAGACCCCGGATTTAAAACCCCGCAAGGTAACGATGAAAGCCTGCTCCAACAGCTCATCCTGGGCAACGACCAGGCCACCGAAAAGTATATCGGGTTTACCACCTGGAGGGCGCCCCGAATATGGAAAGCCACAACCAACAGCAATTTCTTCGGAAAATATGTCAGGTCGGCCCATTACATTAAAAGCGGCGACGGCAATAAAAAAGCCATCTGGACAATGGCCATTCCGAAAAGCGGGTTCTACCAGGTTTTCACATACATTGCCAAAGACAATTTGCGAAACCGACGCGACAACAAACCACCCGGCGAATTCAATTACACCATCGACCGCCCTGAGGGGAATGAAAATGTAACGTTGAACCTGAAAGATGCCGATGAGGGTTGGAACAGCCTGGGGACCTATAACTTTTCGGGCGATTCGGTAAAGGTTGTCCTCAGCAATAAATCGACGGGCGATGTGGTTGTTGCCGATGCGATAAAACTGGTCAGGCAATAAAGCCACCTTCCCGTTCAGCCTCAGGGAACGCATTGGGCAAGAAAAATTCTGAAGGGATCCGTTTTTTTTTGATCAACCCTTCAGGAGGCTTAAAAATAGATGTGAAAATTAACAAACGCCAACCCGCTCCCTCATCCAGTTGAGGGGCAA
>JBBIHV010000023.1:0-18787 GCA_037446835.1 Sunxiuqinia sp.
GTTCCCTGCATCGATCCGGTTGTCGGGATGCAGCTTGCCGGTTCAACATCCACATCCATAAATAGTTTGATGAACCGTGATGCTTCGTGTTTGAGCGGTTTGATGCCGTCCATCATCGGATAAATGGAAGCAACTCCTGCCTGAAGTGCCTTGATCTCGGCTTCGACTCCGACTTTTGCCGGCGGAAGTCCCGGAACGCCCATTTCCATGCGGATAAACCTGACTTTGCTTTCTTCTTCGATGTAATTGATTAAAGCCACGATTTCACGGATCGAGGCTTTTCCAAGATCTTTGATCTGAAGCTGGCTGATGTATTTTTTTACAATTTCTGGGCTGACTGGTGTATTTTCCATTTGGAGGATCGGAATTTTGGGTAAAATTAGCTAAAGTATTTGCGATAAAACAAATGCTGCCGGGGTATTGAAAAACAGGTTTTTGAATTTGGAAACACAACCTGGTACAAGCTTCCAAAATGAAAGCTGGCCACTCTTTTAGCTTGTGATTTGTCAGAAAATCAGGCTAAAAGATAAACCTGTATTTTGTCATGGTTTTGTTTTTACAGTCCAAAGGCGGGTTTTATACTTTTCACCCAATTGGCAACACGTTCGTCGGTCAGTTCGGGTTCAAAATCCTCGTCGATCGGAAGTCCGATAAATTTGCCGTCGATTAACGCTTCCGAATCATCAAATTCATATCCTGAAGGATCAACTTCGCCCACGATTTTTGCGCCGTTTTTCAGGAGTTGTTTTGCCAAAACACCAATGGCATTTACAAAATGGCTCGAATAAGTGAGGTGGTCGCCCAGGCCGAAAATGGCTACTGTTTTTCCTGAAAAGTCAACTTTGCTGATATTGGGGAAGAATTTGGCCCAGTCGGTATTTGAATAGTTGGAATCCCAGGTTTCTTTTCCAACGGTTGAAATGCCAAAAATGATCCGGTCATATTTTTCAAGGTCAGCAATACTGGCATCGTGCACCGGAATCATATCAACAACTTGTTCGCCAAAAGCTGTTTTAACTTTTTCAGCTACACGGTGAACCGATCCTTTCGAAGGGCCGAAAAATAATCCAATTGTACTCATCTGATTTTATTTTACTGATTATGAATTGCTAATTCCCCACGGACATATTCGCCTAAAATAGCCAGGCTGGAGACATTTTTTAAGATGATATGTATCGCGTGCTCGTAATTTTTGAGTTCGTCCCACTCCACATCCACGTGAAAGGTATATTCGTTGGGCTTGCCGATAATCGGGACCGACTGAATTTTGGTCAGGTTGATCTGGTTTTCGGCAAACGTGTTCAGAACATTGGCCAGGGCGCCATAATAATGCCCCACTTCGAAACACAGCGAAGCTTTGTTGGTGCCTTCTGCCGGGTTGCCGCGCTTGGCCAGGATCAGGAACCGGGTGTAGTTTTTCTTGTTCGACTCGATGCCCTTGTCCAGAATTTCAAGCCCGTAAAGGCTTGCCGACCTCAAATTGCTGATGGCTGCCGCGTTGGTTATTTTTTCGTCGCGGATAAGCTTGGCTACTTTCGCATTGTCGCCCAGCTCCTTGCGTTCGGCATTCGGAAAATACTTTTCGAGGTATTCGGCACATTGCATAAACGAAACCGGATGCGAATAGATTTCTTTGATTTCCTTTTTCTTGACACCCGGAAACACCATCAGGTTCATCTGGATGTGAATGTAGATTTCGCCAATAATTTTCAGGTGGTAATCGCGGATGAGCGCGTAATTCTGGAGCAGGCTTCCGGCAATGGAATTCTCGATAGCCATCACCGCAATATCAACCTGGTCGGTATCAATCAGGTCGCACACATTCTTGAATGTTTTGCATTCGACAATGTCAATGGCTTCATTGCCGAAATAATTGTTGGCAGCATCTTCGTGAAACGAGCCTGCAATTCCCTGTATCGCTATTTTCTTCATCTTTCGTATAAAGTTAAAATCCCGGACAAAGCCGGGACAATTTACGCAAAATATCCTGATAACTCTCCGGCATGACAGTTTGCAAAGATAACAAACGAACCGGAGTTCGGTTTTTAGTCTGAAGGTGAATTTAAATTTTATACATATCGCTGGCCTTCACCAATTCCAGTTTGTGTGCCTGAAGGACTTCGATACATTTCTGGATGTTGTCGGGTTTCAGAACGATGTTGGCCGATTTGTTGTCCATCGAAAAGGCGTATAAATATTCAATAAAAACACTTTCTCCGGAAAGAATGTTCAGCGCGCGTGCCAGTGCCCCCGGTTCGTTTGGGCTGTTCAGGCAAACCACATCGGTCAGCCGGACTGAAAATTCAGCTTCCTTCAGGATTTCCAGCGCCTTTTCAGGTTCAGAAACAATCATTCTCAGGATGCCGAATTCAGACGTGTCGGCTAAACTCAGGGCCGACATGTTCATGCCTGCATTTCCCAGAAGCTGGGCCACTTCGTTCAGACGTCCGGTTTTATTTTCAAGAAAAACAGTTAGTTGTTTAATTATCATGACGGTTCCTCCTACAATTTACGGTTGTCAATTACTCGTTTTGCTTTTCCGGCTGTGCGTTCAATGGTTTTTGGCTCAACCAGTTTCACATCGACCGAGATGCCGAGCGTACTTTGAATTTTATGGGTAATTTTTTTGCGCAAAGCCTCCAGTTGCCTGATTTCGTCGGAGAAGAACTGCTCCTGAACTTCAACCATGAGTTTTAGCGTGTCCAGGTTTCCTTCCCGTTCAACAATCAGCAAATAATGCGGTGCCGTTTCGCTCATTTCAAGGAGCACGCTTTCAATTTGCGACGGGAATACGTTCACACCACGGATGATGAGCATGTCGTCGCTCCGGCCCTTGCATTTTTCCATCCTGACGAGGGTGCGGCCACAGGCACATTTTTCGTAATTCAGGCGGGTCAAATCGCGGGTGCGGTAGCGGATGAGGGGAATCCCTTCTTTGGTAATCGTGGTAAAAACCAGTTCGCCGATTTCTCCGGCAGGCAAGGGTTGCAAGGTATTTGGGTCGATAATTTCAGGAATAAAATGATCTTCGTTGACGTGCATCCCGGCCTGTTGTTCGCATTCGCACGATACACCGGGCCCGATAATTTCGCTTAACCCGTAAATGTCGATCGCCTTGATGCCGAGTTTCGATTCAATTTCTTTGCGCATGTTTTCGGTCCAGGGTTCGGCGCCGAAAATACCAACCCGCAGTTTCAGGTTTTCTTTTTTGATCCCGGCGGCTTCCATTTCCTCGGCCAGGTAGAGCGAATACGACGGTGTACAGGCAAGCACGCTGGTGCCGAAATCCTGCATCAGTTGCAACTGTTTGTCGGTATTTCCTCCTGAAATGGGGATAACCGAAGCTCCCAGGTTTTCGCAGCCGTAGTGCAGCCCCAGCCCTCCGGTGAAAAGTCCGTAACCGTAAGCAACCTGAACAATATCGTCGCGGTGAACGCCGGCCATGCAGAGCGAACGGGTCACAACTTCCGACCAACTATTCAGGTCTTTGCGCGTGTAACCGACCACGGTTGGCTTTCCGGTGGTTCCTGAAGAGGCATGGATGCGCACGATTTCGCTCATCGGAACGGTGAACATGCCGAATGGATAATTGTCGCGTAAATCGGCCTTGGTCGTGAAGGGCAGTTTGCTCAAATCGTCAATCGACTGAATATCATCGGGTACCAGGCCAGCTTCCTGCATTTTTTTTCGGTAGCTGGGCACATTGTGGTAAATCCGTTTGACCGTTTCTTTTAATCGTTCCGTTTGCACCGTTCTCATTTCTTCACGGCCGGCACATTCCATCTTTTCGTTCCAGATCATTTTGTTGGGGTTGACAGGATTATATTGATATGATTGGTCTCAATTCAGTTTCAAATCGAAATCAAAAGTAAATGTTTTCTATCAAAATGGAAAAATTATGCCAGATAAGTTCCGGATTCAGGAGGCAAAAATACACGACCGTCCGGCATTCAATGGAACTTCGCCTTTCTCAGTTTCAGATAAGGAAGCGATGCAGAAATTGGGTATTCCGGATCGGTGGCTTCCTTTGGCGCAACTGTAAAACTTCAGGAAGAATTTGTATGTGCCGGAGTGAACGCCTCATTTTTTTGTAATCAATTATCATTTAATGCACTAAATATTTTCAGAAAATACCGTTTCCGGTAATAATTTATTTGCCCAAACGTATTTTGAATCAAAATATAACTACTTTTGAAGCTCATTTATCCATTATTTAAACAGTTATTTATGAACATTTTTGTTGGAAGCCTTCCCTTTAAAATTGAGGAAAGCGAATTACAGGAAATTTTTGAAGAATACGGTGAAGTTACATCCGTAAAAATTATCACAGACCGGGCTACTGGAAGATCAAAAGGCTTTGGTTTTGTTGAGATGACTAATGACGAAGAAGCTAAAAAAGCAATTGAAGAACTGAACAATGCAGAGATCGAAGGCCGGACAATTGTTGTAAATAAAGCTGAAGAGAAAAAAGAAGGAAGTCGCCCTGCTGGTGGTGGTTTCCGTGGTGGCAACTCAGGCGGAGGTTTCCGTGGAGGCAATTCAGGTGGTGGTGGTTTCCGTGGAGGTAACTCAGGCGGCGGTAGCGGTGGTTATCGTGGTGGAAGTAGCTCCGGTGGCGGTGGCTTCAACAAAGGTGGCGGTGGCTTCAACAAAGGTGGAAGCGCTGGCGGCAACAGAAGATCTGAATATTAAGATATTTCCTGTATTTAATGCGCTATTAAAGTAAAAGTTAATTCATTTAATTTTTACAACTGCATAAAGGCTAGTAAACCGAGGTAATTTTCCAACGTTTATTAGCCTTCTTTTTTGTAAAAGCCCCCTTCCCGTTTCCCCGAAAGAGGAAAGCTGTTCTGTAAAGGAATGGTTCGGGCAAAAGTGAACAACATTTCAAGCTGCACGGTTCAAGTTCCCCTCTTTTGGAGGGCTTAGGTGAGGCTATGTTTCTCAATCCTGATCCGGGCATCAACCGCAACCAGCTTGTCGCCATTGCCCATCAGCGGATTAATGTCCATTTCTTTAATTTCGACTGCAAAGCGCAACAGTGTTGAAAGCCGGACCATGATTTCGGCAAACTTGCGCTCACTCACCCCGTTCTTCCCCCGATATCCTTTGATGATCTTATACGAACGGAGGTTTTTAATCATCGAGGCCGCTTCGCACATGGTAAGTGGCGCCAATCCTGAAGTGACATCTTTCAGGACTTCGACAAAAATTCCGCCCATGCCGCACAACATCACGTGCCCGAAACGGTCTTCGTACTTGGCGCCCAGGAAAAGTTCAATTCCTGAAGCCATTTCAGCCATCAGCACGGCAGTCGTATCTTTAATGCGAACCAGTCTTTTGAATTCATGCCGAACCGTTTCCAAATCCAGAACATTCAGCACAACCCCACCCACCTCGGTTTTATGGATCGGGCCAACCACTTTCATCACCAGCGGGAACCCGAGTTTTTTAGCTGTTTCAATGGCCGCTTCTTCAGTGGTGACGGTCAGTTCGCGCACCATCGGAATCCCGGCTGCAGCAAACAGCCGGTGGATTGTTTCAGGTGGCTGAAATCCATCTTCGGCCCGGTCGATGAGGTGCCGGATTTCAGGAACGTCAATATCATCCAGAAATATTTTTTCTTCTGAAGGTCTTGGTGTTTTAAGAATGCTGGTTAGTGCTTTTCCCAATAAAACCTCATCAGGAAAGTACACATTGCCTTGTGAAATAAAATAGGCAACATCTTCTTTTACATTGATGACAGATGGCAATATCGGAAAAATAGGTTTTTTGCAGGTTTGCATTTTTTCGTTCAGGAGTTGGTAAACATCCCTCACCGGAGATAAACCCGGACTGCCGAAAATGACTGCCATTCCGTCGATTTCATCAAAATCATGTTCACAGGCATCAATAATTGCAGCCAATTGCTCTGCATTTCCGGTAGCCAGAAAATCGATCGGATTCTCAACCGAAGAACCCGGATAAAGTTTACTTTTCAATCGTAGTTTTGCTTCTGAATCTTTGATCGCCGGAATGTGCAATCCGCCGTTTTCAAGCGCGTCAGTCAACATTACGGCCGGACCACCGGCATGGGTAATTATAGCCAAACGTTTACCTTTCATGTGTTTGCAATGAAATACATTGGCAACAGTAGTCAGTTCTTCACGGCCGTAACAGCGCACAATTCCTGCTTTCCGGAATAAAGCTTCCACTGCCAGGTCAGAATTGGCCATGGCTCCGGTATGCGAAGCTGCTGCCCTGCTTCCGGCCTGACTGCTCCCGGCTTTAATGGCTGCGATCTGACATCCTTTCCGGATTAGCGAAGAAGCATGTTTCAGCAATTTATCCGGATTTTTAATGCTTTCGATATACAGCAGTTTTACCCGGGTACTGGTTGCTGGATTAAAAACGTCATCCATAAATTCCAGGACTTCTTCCACCCCGTTTTGTGCTGAATTGCCTACCGAGAAAACACTGGCAAAATGCAATCCCTTGGGAATTCCTGATTCCATGATAAATACAGCAGTGGCTCCTGAACTTGAAATGAGGTCGCAGCTCATCTGTACCAGTTTGGGTATCGGCGTGGTAAATACGCTGGTGTGAGCGTAGGTAATTATTCCGATGCAGTTGGGGCCGATCAGGCTACCGTTATTTTCTTCAATTATTTTGACGATCTGCTGCTCCAAAATCCGGCCTTCTTCACTTTCCTCACTAAACCCGGCTGAAATAATAATAAATCCTTTGGTGCCTTTTTGAGTTGCCAGCACTTCAACTGCTTCGACACAGCCAACAGCAGGTATGGCCAAAACAGCCATTTCGACAGGAGGCAAATCGCTGACAGAAGCAAAAGATTTTATGCCCTGAACCGAATCTGATGTGGGATTGACAACCCACAAATCTCCCAGGTAATTATTGTCGATCAGGTTTTTGAGAAGTTTTCCGCCAGGTTTGGCCGTATTGTTCGAAGCGCCTACAACCACAATGCTTCGGGGAGCTATCAATTCATTTGTTATCATCAGCCGGATTTTAATTCGTACCCAAAGTTAGCAAAACCAATTTCAGGAGTTGCTGACTTTTACCTGTATTTCCTTCATGCACAACATTCCTGAAAAAACTGCTAAGTTTGTGGAAGAGTTTCAAATTGGAGTCGATTGAATCGGGTTTTTTCGCCACAAGGCACAAAAGCACGAAGTTTCGCTAAGCGAAATTTTTGAAAATCAAATTCGGGCTCGCTTTCCTTGAGCACTGTAGTGGTATTCTTTTTAAACGATTCGCGAGTTGGCTCAATCGTATGTTTCTTAATTCTAGCAAAATGCCCGCTTTTTCAGAACAAAAAATTGTGGTCGTCTGTGATTTCTCCGAGCGGATGACCGATGTTATTGCGCACGGTGCCCGAATGGCAGAAATTCTGAACAAGGAGTTGTGCCTGGTGGCGCTGTGGTCAAATAAAAAAGAGAAAAGCCACATTCAGGAGAAAATTTTGAACACGACACACAACCTGAAATTCAATTTGCCCAAGCAGCCTGTTTCCAGTTTGTTGCTTCAGGATACGCTTCAGGAGAATATGGTAAAACTGGCCGAAGTCTATCATGCGATCCTGGTCATTTTACATCAGGCCGATATCAAAGCCGGGCTGAAAGCGTTCAGGCAAAGTACCATTGCTTTTCTGTTTGTAAACAGAACATTGCCTGAATTTTTAACTTACAAAAATGTTTTGTTGCCGGTCGATTTCCGGAAGGCTTCGAAGGAGGCAACGCTATGGGCTTCGTACCTGGGGCGTTTTAACCGCTCGATGGTGCATGTCGTTTATGCACATGAAACCCATTCCGGTCAGGCTTTAGCGGTTATGCAGAACCTGGGTTTTATGCAAAAACTGCTTTCAAACCTGAAGGTTTCGTTTGAGTTCAGCGAAGGGAAATCGGGGAGCTGGGGAATTTTTGACGAAACACTCCGGGATGCGGCAACCTGGAATGGCGATGTGATGATTTTCGCCGGAAGCACTTACATTTCGCTGATCGACCGGATGATCGGGCTTCCGGAGGAGAAAATTGTGAAAAAGTCAGGGCAGCTGCCCATTTTGATAATCAACCCGCTCCGCGAAGCTTGTGTGCTGTGCGACTAAAAACTCCTGTCTATTTACTGGTTCAATTCGGCCTCGGTGTGAAATCCGGAGGCAACCACCGTACTTTCGATGTTGTTTTTATTCACCACCGTGGCATCAATCAGGATCGATTTTACAAGTGCTTTTCCGTTGCTTTCGGTGGTAAATTTCAGGTTTATTGGTTTGTCGAGCGCAATATCCACGGCCAGTTCAGCGGTTTTTTGGGCCATTTCTTTCAGCGGTTTCAGGATTGTGCAGGTTTGTGCGCCGGTCATAATTGCTTTTACGTTAGCGAGTTCGGCATCCTGCCCGGCAACCATAACCTTGCCTTCAAGCCCGCGTTCTTTTAAAACCGAAAGCACCCCGTCGGCAATGGCATCGCTCCCGGTAATGATTGCCGTTACCGAATCGCCGGCCTGATCGAGAAGGCGTTTGGCATGAATTGCCCCCTGTTCCGGGGTCCAGTTCTCGGTAAATTCGCTGTAAATCAGTTGAATATTACCTTTTTCCATCAAGGGTTGCAAAACATTCATTTGCCCCAGGAAAAGCCTCATCGAATTGTTGTCGTATTTCGACCCGGGGATCAGTGCATATTTGCCTTTTGGTTTTAACGAAGTGAGGTAGGTGGCTTGAAGTTCGCCAATGTGGGTACTGTTGGCCGTTATATAATAATCGAGTTTGCAACCGTTTATCAGGCGGTCGTAGGCAATTACTTTTACCCCGGCTTCGTGAGCCAGATCGACAATTTTGGCCGATTCATCCTGATTGATCGGAACAACAATCAACACTTTTGCCCCGTTTTTGATTAGCTCCTGGGCTTGTGCTATTTGCTTAGCCTGGTCGTTATCAGCAACTTCAACAATGGGGGTTGCCCCCAGTTTGGTCAAATCGTTAACCAGGTTGTCTTTATCTTTGGGCCACCGTTCGTTTTCGTAGCTGTGTATCAGTATCCCGATTTTAGGGGATTTTGGTTTGCACCCGCCCAAAAAATTCAGGCTGGCAACTGAAAGCAGGATCAGGATCAGTTTTGAGGTTTTCATAGGTGAATAATTTGTTTTTTTTATGGTCGTTAGGAATAGCCCTGTTACGAAATTCATTCCCTTTTCTGCAAATCATGGCGAATTTTTAGTTCCCCATCAGCTTTTTGATGATACAAATCGGCTGAACAACTTACACTTTTGAGGGCTTTAAGGTACAATTTATCTTTTAGTCGCCGGTTGGCCGGTTGATGTTTTTTTTGCACCCGAAAACTTTGGCTAGAAATCAAGTAAATGTTCGTAAACACTTTGTACAGGAAGTCCCATCACGTTAAAAAACGAGCCTTCGATCCGGGTGATGCCAATGTAGCCAATCCATTCCTGAATGCCATAAGCGCCAGCTTTGTCGTATGGCTGATAATGTTCCAGGTAATACTGAATTTCCTGTTCGTCCAGATTTTTAAACCACACATCGGTCGAAACAGCGAAAGCAACTTGCTTTTCAGGTGAAAGCAGGCAAACACCGGTAATTACCTGATGTTTTTTACCGGATAAATCGCGCAACATCTGAAACCCTTCCGAATAGCCAGCCGGTTTGTTCAGGACTTTTCCTTCGAGCCAAACGATGGTGTCGGCAGTTATAACCAGTTGGTTTTCTTTTAACTGCGGAAGGAAAGCTGTGGCCTTCAGTTCGGCCAGGTAAACCGGTATTTCGGTCATTTCCAGTCCTTCCGGGAATTCCTCCGGAATATCCATCGGTTCGACCCGGAAATTCAGTCCCAGGTCGTGCAGCAATTGTTGTCGCCGCGGCGATTTCGACGCCAAAATGATTTCGTATTTCCGGAGATTTTCGAGAAGCATGAAATAGCTGATTTAAGTATGGAATAATCGATCGAATGGAGGTTTGAAAACTGCGACTCGCCAGTGAATACTAATCAGCTTTCAACCCTTTGATTTCCTGGCCGAACCATTTTTTCTGCGCGCGCATCACCTGTTCAATTACATCGCGGGCACACGCTTCGCCTCCTTTTTTGTCGGAAATGTATTGCGAAATGGCCTTGATTTCAGGAACCGCATCGAGCGGACAGGTTGCAATACCGACTTCTTTCATGATCGGAAAATCGACCAGATCGTCACCCATGTAAAGGATTTCGGCTTTTGAAATTCCGGTTTTGGCACAAAAATCGTCGAGGCATTCGGTCTTGTTGAACGAATTCAGGTAAATGTGTTCAACACCCAATTTTTTGTAGCGGAGTTTCACCCGTTGGGTATTTGCGCCAGTAATTATGGCAACCTTAAACCCATTCTGAAGGGCATACCGGATGGCAAACCCGTCTTTGATGTTGGCCGTCCGCACCGGATCGCCGCTTTCGTCGAGCGGTGTGGTGTCTAACGACAAAACGCCGTCAACATCAAAAATGAATGCTTTAATTGTTTGAAGTCTTTCTTTAAAAAAGGTCATGTTGTTGTTTTTGGTGAAGCTGAAAAATGCTTTCTGTCACAAAACTATATATTTTCTGAAACTCAGGTTTGCCGTCGAGCATTTTTAAGTGCGACCGGATGATACCCTGGTCGTTTCGTATGGCAGGCCCGGTCTGGGCTTCAGCCGGATGAAGGGTTTCAATTTTTGCGGCAGTTTCGCGGATAATCGGTTTCAGCAGGTCGAAATTTAAGTTTTTTGCCTGAAGGATTTCGGCGCTGATGGCGTAAAAATGGTTCACAAAATTGTTGGCAAAAACTGCGGCCAGGTGCAAGGTTTTTCGTTCCTCCGAATTGATTTGCCTGACCGTTCCTGAAAGTTTTCCGGCCAGCTCCTGAAGTTTCATTAAATTGGAAGGATGGTTGGCCTCGATACAAACCGGAACTTCCGAAAAATCGGTTTTCCTGTTCTTTGAAAAGCTTGAAAGCGGATAAAACACGCCGTAATGGTTTGAAAACCCTTCCAGAATTTCCATCGGAACACTTCCGGCGGTGTGCACAATCAGCCGGGTTTCGTCGGTCCGAAGGTTTTCCAAAACCTCCTGAATGGCCGAATCTTTTACTGCAATCACGTACAAATCAGCATCAGGATGCAATTGCGAAAGATTGTTGGTAAACGCCGAATTCAATTTTTGGGCAAGCTCCATTGCCGGTCCGGTTTTCCGGCTGTAAACCTGTTTTATTTGAATCCCTTTTTCGGCCAGGGCAAGGGCCAATTGGGTCGCCAGGTTTCCGGCACCGATCATAACGACATTTTCAATCATGGCTTGTTGTTTTGAGTTTCGAAAGGTATAAAAACTATTGATGGACTGGCAAAAAAAACAGTGAGCGGGCGACTTCAAAGTCACCCGCTCACTAAAAAACCTTTTACATTCACTTTAAAAATTACCGGTTTTGGTAGCGTTTGCTCACGGTATCCCAATTCACGATGTTCCAGAAATTATCGACATATTCGGGCCTGCGGTTTTGGTAATGCAGGTAATAGGCATGTTCCCAAACATCGAGGCAAAGCAGTGGAGTTCCCTGTTTTTCACTCACATCCATCAGCGGATTATCCTGATTGAGCGAATCGCTTACGAAAAGTTTGCCATCTTTCCCGGCAACCAGCCATGCCCAGCCGCTTCCAAAATGTTTTTTGGCGGCGCCCGAAAATTCTTCCTTAAATTTATCCATCGACCCAAAATTTTTCTCAATGGCCGATTTCAGTCCGACCGAAGGGGTGGTTTTGGCCGGAGTCATGTTTTCCCAAAACAGGGTGTGGTTATAAAAACCGCCGCCGTTGTTCCTGATCAGCATGCTTTGTTTGCTGATTCCCGCAAAAAGGCTTTTCATATCCATCTCAGCGGCAGGTGTATTTTTGATGGCCGCCAAAAAGTTGTCATAATAAGCCCGGTGGTGTTTGGTGTAATGAATTTCCATCGTTTTGGCATCGATGTATGGTTCAAGGGCATTGTATGCGTAGGGCAATTTGGGGAAGATGCTTTCAGCAGCTTTCTGTTCTGCAACCTGACTGTTGTAAACACTGGCCCACACTGGGGCTGCTACAATTGATGTTCCGACCAGGGCAAGAAAATTTCTTCGTTTCATAATTTCTGAGTTTGAGGTGATTACTCTGTTTTTCTGATTGAATACTATAAACAGACAAAATTGTCTTTTGTTTATGGAATTTTATCAGAAAGATATCGTGAACGATCTGACTGCTAATCGGGAAGGGGAGCTGCCGTTGAAAATTTCTTTGCAGGATTTCGGGAACTGAAATGCCTGTTTGCTGAAAATAACAGGATCAGAGAATTAGTCGCCCAGCTCAAACATGCCGGCGACATCGCTTTTCGAAAGGGTTTTAAATGCAACCATCGATTCGGTTTTGGTGATTCCTTCCACCTTCGTCACTTTTTCGGTAATCAATTCGGCCAGGTCGTCGGCGTGGGGCAACCGGATGACGGCAACCAGGTCGAACCGCCCACTAACGGAATAAACTTCGGTAATTCCAGTGAGGCTGACCAGTTGTTCGGCTACTGAATTAATTTTTGTGCGTTCGGCGTTGATAAGAATAATGGCGTTTATCATGGGTTTTCCTCCTGAATAATAATGTTGAAATTGAGATTAAAGTTACGATTTATCAACTAAAGGAAGCAAAGTATTTTCGGTTTCCCGAATTTTTCCATCATTCCACTTTTACCCGTAACCCTTCCGAATGTGCCGCGAATTCCGGCGCATACATACATTGGACCGTTGTAATCCCGTTCGAAAAGTTGCCTTTTTGGGTGGCAACCAGCCGATATTCGAATACGTAAGTTCCCTTGGGCAACCAGGATATAAAGAAATTTGTTGAGGCATCGCGCGTTGATTCGTAATAGCCAAGCCCGTCCTGAAAGTGGTATCCTGAAAGTACATTTACTGGCTCAAATGCCGATGCCCGCATATCTTTCAGGTGAATGTATTCCATATCGCGTTCAGAACGAAGTTCAACCCGGACCACGATTTTATCGCCAATTTTTATGCTTGAATTTTCAGTAATTGGCTCAATAACTGGGCCGGCTGGCGTATTCACCTCCCTGAAAAGCTTTTTGTTCAGGCTCAGCGGTGTTTGTGCCGGTGTAATGTGATCAAATTGTTCGAAATACTGCCAGTACATGGCGCCCCACGCAACGGTCGGGTTTGGATTGGTTACCGTTACTTTTCCCATTTCAGGTTTAATGGACGAAGCGTCCCAGGTGGTCTTGAAATATCCGGTTCCCGCTTCGGGTTTCGAACCTTCCAGTTTATTTTGATCAACTTTTTCGTTGCCAACCGTGATTTCAACTTGTTTATCGGATGCCAGCAAGGAAGCGCCACGCAGCAACAAAGCATAAACCGCTTCGGTCGTGGCTTTGGTGGTTTTCCAGTCCTGCGTTTGTTTCTGTTTCAGGAGCCAGATTTTCATTTCTTCCACCGATTTCTGATCGTGACTGACTTCATCAAAAGCTTCAATTAAAAGTGCCTGTGTTTCGACTGGCGCCTGGTACCAGTACCAACCGCGCTGTTCATTCCGCCAGTACATGCCCATTTCTTCGTTGTGCAAGGCGGTTCCTTTTAGCGAACGCATGATCAGCGAGGCCGTTTTCTCATCGCCAAAACGGTTCAGGTACAAGGCCATCATGGCTTTCATGTAATTGTTTTGGGCTGTCCAGTATTTTACCGATTGGGTTTTGTAATAGTCGATCGCCTCGCTGTAATCTGTGCCAATTGGGAATTCCGGACTAAAATACGTCCGGGCATACAAATACTGAATATCGTCGTATCCCAGATGGTTGTTTCGCAGGTAGTTTTTATCCTCTTTTTTGAGTTTATCAAACTCGATTTTCAACGTTTCGTCCAGGTAGGCAATTGCCTTTTTCAGCATCTCGTTGATTTCGCTGTTTTCAAGCGGGTTCAATACCTTCAGGAAATATAAATGGCCAAGCCCCGAAACAATATGTTGGGTGATGTAGCGGCTTTCGGGCATTCCGGAGAACCATGGCCAGCCGCCATTCGGGGCCTGCATGTCGCGGAGTTTTTTCAAGGCCGTAGTTTTTTCAGAGGCCATTCGGTTCAGGTCGAAAAGCAACCCGATGCGCTGTTTGCGTTCGCTTTCGCTGGTTGCTTCTCGCACCCACGGACTTTCCTGAAGAAGCACCGATTTCAGTTCCTGGTTCTTTTCAAGGTCCGATTTCAACGCATCAGGCGAAATGGTTTTCCATGCTTCGAAAACGCGCCTGATTTTCGGATCGCTGTTGGCGATGTGGGTTGCCAGGCTGTTGGCGTAATACCGGCTGAAAAGCTGCTCGGCACATTCGTACGGAAATTCCATCAGGTAAGGCAGGGCCTGCACGGCATACCACGCCGGGTTCGATGCAAATTCGAGCGAAAGCCTGTAATTGCGCAAAGTGGAACCGGGCATTCCTGAATTGACCAGTTTGTCGAAGCTGAACTTCTTTTGCTGCATACCATTTATTGGCAAAGGCAACGATTCGGTTACCAGCATACGGTTGGTCAATACCGGAATGGCGGCTTCTTCGCCATCGCTAAAATCTCCGGAAGTGGCCCTAATGCGGTATGTAACAGCCTGCAAGCCTTCAGGAATACCGATTTTCCAGCTTATTGGCGAACTATTTCCATTCTTTGCAGTGAACGGGATACTTGCCGATTTTAAACCCATGTTGCTGTCGATTGGGTTCATGGTGAGCGCGTCGAAAAAGTGCAGTTCTGCAGTTCCTGAAAGGTCGCGGTCGCTGAGGTCCGAGATTTTGGCCGAGAATTCCATGGTATCGCCTTCACGCATAAATCGCGGCGCGTTGGTGAAAATCATCAGGTCTTTTTGGGTGATCAGCGTTTTTTCGATTTGCCCGTATTTCAAGTCTTTGGTGTAGGCCAGTCCCATCATTTTCCAGCGGGTTAGCGCTTCAGGAGCTTTAAATTTGATGACAATTTCACCGTTTTCATTCGTCGCCAACTGCGGATAGAAAAAAGCGGTTTCGTTAAAATTTTTGCGAATTTGGATGGCTTGTGGTTCTGCCGGTTTATTGATGACATCCATCCCATTTACTTCATCGGAGCCTTTTACATCAGCAACCGATATTTTATCCATGCTAACGTTACTTAACGTAACGACTTCGGCACTGGCTACCGAACTTTGGTCGATTCCCATGATATTGCCGCTCTTCAGCATACGCCGCATTCTTCCTGAATATTCACCACCAAAGCCAAACCAGTTGAGTTGGTCATATACATGCCTAAAAGGGGAAAAACTTGATTCCGGATAATTATACTGCTCGCCTGTTCTGGATTCAAAATATTCATTTCCGGTCCACGGACGCGATCCAAAATATGGGTTGAAAGGGTTGAACGACCATTCGTGCGGAACAAATGCGTCGAGCGAGGCATCGTACATTTCGGCAAGCATTTCGGCAACGGCTTTTTCGCCTTTGCTGTCGCGCAGGGTAATTTGCCATTCTTCTTCCTGTCCGGGCAACAACTTGTTGCGGAAAGTCGCGAATTGAATATCCAGTTTTTTATTGGTGAATGGTACGCCGATCTGCTTGTTTATCAGGAAAGAACGGTTGTTTTTTACAAAAGCCAGATTGATGGAAAAGTTGCCCCGGTATTCTTCTTTCACCGGAATTCTGATCAGCTTTTGTTCTTTGTTCAGGCTGATCACTTCGCGGCTGAGAACCTTGTCGTTCTGCAAAATTTCGTAAATAATGTTCGCTTTTTTAAGTGGTGTCCCGATCAAAAACTGAACATCATGCCCCGGCTCGGCAGTTGGCGTTAACAAGGTAAAGAAAGCAGGCGACGATGCTTCGGTTTGTGTGCTTTTGGGCTGAAAGGCATTGAAGTATTTTTGATAATTAACCTCCTCGCCAGAGACATCTTTCGTCTTAATTTCAATCAGGTACATGCCAGCCTGCAGGGTATTTTCAGGCTTAAAAAGTGAATCGGCAGGCGTTTTGAAATGGGCAGAAAAAACAGGCTTTTTCGGCCAGGTGGCCACATCATCTTCATTGTCGTAAACTTCGCCCGGAAAGTTTTTTACAAACTCTTTTTTTGTCATGGTGAACCGATCCGGACGCTGCCACTTTCGTGCAAACAGCACCTGGCCTGGTTTCTGGAGTTTGAAAATGGTCATGTTTCCTGAAGCGCTTTCTTTTTCGCCGTTCAGGTTGGTCGTGGTTAGCGAAAACTGAAAACCTTTTTCAAGGTTAACATCATCGGCCAGGTTGGTTTTTACCAACAATGCCTGGTAGCCAACCGAAACATCCGTTTCAGTGCTGTGGCTTTCGCCATTGAGGTCGGTCACTTCGGCATAAACCGTGTACGAAAATACCGGATTGGTTTTGCGGTCAACCGAAAGATCGGGGATGGCCTTGAACCTGATTTCAAAGGAACCATCGTCGCCGGTAACCGCATCGCCATTGGTAATTTCCATTTCTGCCGATCTTGGCATACTGCGCCAGCCCCATCCGAAGTACGGGAAATGAACCTGCCGGACTACCCGGTAATGAACTTTGGCTTCGGCAACCGAACTTCCGGCGTAAGCTGTTGCTTTTCCTTTGGCCGTAATCGTTTCGCCCAGTTTGTACGATCCTTTTACCGGCTCGAAGGTCACTTCAAATTTGGGTCGTTTGTATTCTTCAACTTGCACAGAAATGCCCCCTGTTTGACAGCCAATACGCATATTTCCGGTTAGCATGTTTTGTGGCGCTGTGAAACTTCCGGCAAAAGAACCAAAATCGTTGGTGGTGAGGTTTTGCTTTGAAACAACCTGACCATTTGTATCATACAAAGTAATTTCAGCGTTGAATCCGGTTTTTATTTTCGCATCTTCTCCCTTTCTTTCCAACACAATTCCTTTGAAATAAATGGTTTGTCCGGGGCGGTAAATGGAGCGGTCGGTAAAAAATTGGGTTTGAACAAAAGCCTGGGGCTCATTCTGCGGCTGCATATACGATGAAAAATAGCTTTCTGAAATCAAGCGGTCAGCGTTCGAACTAAAGACCAGGTAAAAGTTGTTGTTGCTGCGATTGTCGCTTTTCGGTGGAATATTCACCATTCCCGACTGATCGCTCACAAAAATATCACCGGCTCTGCTAAAAAATGCACGGGTGCCTGAATTGTAATCGCGGTAAAATGCCTGAACTTTTACTCCGGGAAGCGGTTGCCCCGATTCGCGGTGAAGAATCCTGATTTCCTTGGTCCCCGTGTTATCGTCGCGGCTAATGAAACTGATGTTGCTTTGCCAGAATCCGTTAGAAGTTACTGCCGCGAACCTGGACTGAAATGAAGCGTCGCTGCTGGCCAACAGAACGTAATAACCTGCTGGCAGGGCCGGGATTTTAATTTCGGCGGAATGGTCCCGGTAATCGCCATCATCGGTAATCGCCTGTTCCCAGCTTATTTCGGGCTTCATGTTTCGGTAGTTTTCGAGGCGGATTTCTGAACTTTCCACCTGAAATCTGGAAATGGTTTCCGGATCAATTTTCAGGAGGCGGAAGTAAATGTTGGGAACATTCCGGTACTTCACCCATGCCAGGGAAGGTTTCCCGATGATTGTGGCATAATTGGTTGTGATTAATAACGAAGGTTGTTTAATTTTCTCGATCAGCGAATTGCAATTCCTGGCGCCAAAACTATCGGGGAAACGGTTGATGGCCGCCATGCAGGTTTCGAGCGCCAGCTTTTTGTTCCATTTCGTTATGTTTGAAAGCACCAGATTGGTTGATGATTTATCGTCGAAAGGAACCGCTTGCGCGTTATCGTTATTTAACTGAGCAGCAATTTGATAGGCAACTTCGGTTGATGAGGGGTGATTTTTGAACTGATTTTCGAGCCGGGCCAATGCCGCCAGATAAAGGCTGTCTTTTTCAGGAAGTGTACTTTTTTCGTGAACAAACGAAAGCCGCTCCAGATCGGCATCGATCAATGCTGTTGGGTCGGTATCTTCCAAATGCAACCTGACGGTTTCCTGATAAAGTTTCAGGGCCTGAAACTCGAAAGAAAACTCATCGGGCGAATTGATTTTCAGGCTTGAAAATTGATCGGAAGCGCCAAAGTAATTGGCCTTGTCCATCAAAAAAGTATTTGCCGGTTTTGTCAGACCGGCATCCGGTGAGGAATAGAAATCGATTGCCCGGTGCGCCAGGAAATCGAATAAAGTTGGCCTGAATTTCTGCGAATCGTCTTGTTTAATGAGTATGTCGGAGTAGGACGATAAAGCTGTTTGTTTGAGTAAATCTTTATCAGTCAGCGATAAAGAATAGTTTTCCATGCAGGCTGAAACCAGTTTTTTCAAATCCCAGGTCCTGATATCCTTCTGTTCGAGGTTGGCTGTTTCGCTGCGGTCAAGTATTTTCCAGCGGTTGTTCTGATAATACCGCCAATAGAGTTCTGCCACGATCGAATGCAGGATTTGTTTCACCGGGGCCTGTGCCGATTGAGCTTCAAGTTGAGCCCGTTCAATGGCTTTTTCGTAATAATCTTCCTGAAAATCAGCTTCCAGCTTCATCCGGTACAACGAGGCTTTTACAAACTGGCCGGCCTGGTTGGTTGCTTTGGTTTGGTCGTAAATACGCGTTACCAGTTCGAGCGCTGTTTGCGACTGGCCCAGGCTTGAAAGCGAGTCAACCGTTTGCCATTCGCGTGCAAACTGGTTTTGCGACAAAGCGACAAGGCTTGAAAAAAGGATCAGGACGCTGAAGATTAGTTTCATATACTCAAATAATTTGATTTTTAA
>JBBIHV010000023.1:18887-32816 GCA_037446835.1 Sunxiuqinia sp.
AAACGTCCGGAATAAAATCCCGGACGTTTGCTCCTGTTTGCTGTTTAATTGTTTCCCTGTCGAAAGCTCCGGCCTTCGTTTGTTATTTAACGGTGGAACCCGTTATTTATTTTGTTCAGTCTCAACTTTTACATCAACTTGTTTCCTGTCGTTCCCGTCAACTTTTGTCTTTTTCTCAATCATTTTGATGTGCTGAATGTCACCTTCCATGTCGGGCATTTCAGGCATTTCAGGAGCAACCACTTCGTTGCCGTCGTTGAATTCGAAGGACATATTTTCATTTTTACCGGCTTTTTTCCTGATAATTTCAATCTTTTCGCGGCCTCCGTGCAGATTTTTCTTTTTGTACGAGATGATATTCGGGTCGTTCAGGTCGATGACACGGCCTTGCGGCAACATTTTGAAATGTGGGATCGGTGGCAGGGGTGGCCTGGGCGGGAAATGCTTCATATTGGGCCCGCCAAAATGAAACGGAGGATTGCCGCCGTCGTCCCTCATCCGTTTCCGGATAATAATTTTTTCATCGGACGAATCTCCGTCGGCCTCATTCAGTCCCTGATTTTCATCGCCCGACTCAATCCGATAGGTAATTTCTTTGCTGCCTTTTCCGCCATCCTGTTGGTAAATCATCACGTTTTTCCGGTGCCCGTTTTGGTCAACTTCCATGTCAAAATGGTGTATTTTATCAAATCCTGAAGGGCTGAATTCACCGATGTGCTTTACCGGGTTCAGGGTGTCGCCCTGCCAAACCAGCAGGTTGTTGCCGGTAATCACGGTGTCGAGTTCCATTTTCTTGCCGTCGATCATTTTCATTACTTTGATGTGGCGGGTTTTTTCAGGCGTTTCCTTTTCATCGCTTTTCTGGCTAAAAGCAAGCGAAGTGAACAAGGTTACGGTCAGTGCTGTCGTTCCAAATAGGGTTAAAGTGTGTTTCATGATTGTTTATTTTTAATTGAGTATTTTCAGCAAACAAAGATACCCGAACCTTGGCCAAACCCTGCGTTAATGAGCGGTTAAATTCTGTTAAAGAAAAGTTAAAGTGCTGAAAACACGTCATTTAATAATTATCTTTGAAGCATGAACAAAAAAATAATTACCGGACTTATCGCGCTGATGGGGATTTCAATCCTGGGGATTATCGTCGTTCAACTGGTGTGGATGAACAATGCCATCCGTGTTAAAAATGAATTGTTCGACCGCAGTGTGAACGAAGCCCTTTCAGGAACAACCAACCGGCTCGAAACCATGCAGGATTTCAGGATAATCAACCATTTTGCATTTGACGGTTCGGACCTGTCACGCGGGTTTCAACATTTCCCGCCACTACCGCCCGGTCCCCCACGCTTTCCAAACCGCATCAGTGTGCCAAAAATACCGGGGAACCCAACCGGGCAGCAAATCGAGATGATCGTAAAATCGGGAAAAGACAAAAATGGTTTTCAGTACCAGATTACTTCAAAAAGCGACACGCACCGTTCCGGACGTCAGGAACATACAATAATTCTGAATACCGACAGCCTGGGCCGCAACCTCGACTCGCTCTATGCACACGGAATTAATAAATTCGATTCGATGACCGTGCAATACCTGAACCTGAACGATTCGGCAAAAGGGATCAGGCGGCGGATTGAAATTAAGTCGAACAAGCTGAAACGGGTTGCCAGCAAAGTTGTTCAGGAAATATCGGCCTGGGAAGACCCTGAAATTTCGACCGAACACCTGCATGAAATCCTGAAACGCGAAATGCAAAACCGCGGCATCCCGATCCCCTTCGAGTTTGGGATCATCCGCGATTCGGTCATTTCAAAAAAGTCGCCCGCGGCACAGCCCCGGCTCCTGACCAGCAGTTTGTACCGGGTGAACCTGTTCCCCAACGACATTATCCAGAAAAACATCCGGCTTGCCGTTTATTTTCCTGATAAAGAATCGTTCATCTACAAAACGCTGAACTGGCTGCTGCTCATTTCACTGCTGTTCTCCATCATCATTCTGGTCACTTTTGCCGCAAGTATCTATTTTATCCTGAAGCAAAAAAAGATTTCGGAGATGAAATCTGATTTCATCAACAACATGACCCACGAATTTAAGACGCCTCTGGCCACCATTTCGGTTGCCGCCGACTCGATTTCGAACCCGAAAGTGATAGAAATACCCGAGCGGATCAGGTATTTTGTTGAAATGATAAAAAAAGAAAATACCCGGATGAACCGGCAGGTGGAAGACATCCTGACCATTGCCCGTTTAGATAAAAAAGACTTTGAATTCAGGTGGGAAGCCTTTAATTTGCACGAAGTTATTGACGATGCCATTCAAAGCATCCTGCTTCAGGTTGAGAAAAAAGGAGGCACGCTTGCCAGCGAACTTTTTGCCGAAAACCCGGTGGCCACCAGCGACCGAAACCATTTCGCCAACCTGATTTACAACCTGCTCGACAATGCCAACAAATATTCGCCTCAGGTTCCTGAAATAAAAATTTCGTCCCGCAACACAGCCAAAGGCGTTGTAATTACCGTTGAGGACAAAGGAATTGGCATGACCAGGGCTGTTCAAAGCCGCATTTTTGAACGGTTTTACCGCCAAACCAGCGGAAACATCCACAATGTGAAAGGTTTCGGCCTGGGCCTGAGCTATGTAAAAGCCGTGCTTGAAGCCAATCGCGGAACCATCGGCGTACACAGCGAACCCGGAAAAGGAAGCCGCTTCGAGGTGTTTGTCCCGTTTGTCAGGGAATAAGAAAACGCATTAAAAATAAAGGAAAATGTCAGTAGTCGTTTGAAAATGTGGTACTTAGTTTTTCCAAATGACTAATTACTTTTCCCTGTTAAGTGAAAGGAAATGAGAAATGGGAAAGGAAAACCGGTACACCATTCAATCCATCAGTCCAATTCCGTCAAGCCGTCAAAAATTTAATAATTTTATGCTGTTTTTAATATTTCATGAAGCATGATTACAAAACCTCACATCTTTCTGGTTGAAGACGATCTGAGTTTCGGGGCGGTGCTAAAATCGTACCTCGAAATCAACGATTTTGACGTGGATTGGATCGACGACGGTCAGGATGCCATGACACATTTCAAGAAAAATAGTTTTGACATTTGCATCCTTGACGTGATGTTGCCCCATGTTGACGGGTTCACCATTGCCTCCGAAATCAGGACAATGAATACCGGAATCCCGATCCTGTTCCTGACGGCCAAAAACCTTCGCGAGGATGTTTTGAAAGGCTACCGCACCGGCGCCGACGATTATATTTCGAAACCCTTCGATACCGAAGTCCTGATTTTCAAGCTCAAAGCCATTTTGAAAAGGCAATCGGGAAGCCCCCAAAACGAATCAGATGTGTACCAGATCGGCAATTTTCATTTCGATTATAAACTTCGGACCATCGGTCACGAGAACCAGAAGCAAAAACTTTCGCCCAAAGAAGCCGAACTCCTGAAAATGCTTTGCGACAACCGGAACGAATTGCTGCCACGCGAAACGGCCCTCATAAAAATTTGGGGCGACGATGGCTATTTTACCACCCGCAGCATGGACGTTTACCTGACCAAACTCAGGAAACTCTTTGCCGACGATCCTTCAATCGAAATCAGGAACATTCATGGCAGTGGTTTTATGCTCGACATAAAAAATTCGTTGAGTTAAGCTGAAACCGATATGCCATTTGTTATTAAACTGGTTCTGAAATGGAACTTCGTGATCGTGAAATGGTATCTCATTGATCTGAAATGGAGCTTGAAAGACAAGAAAATTTTTGCAGAAAAAGCATTATGCTAAAAAAGCATTAACTTCGTGACAACAAAAGTATAACAAAATGGAAATCAATACAATAAAAGTCAATACACAGACTGACAAGGCAAAACAGCTTTTAAACCTTGGGTTAAGAAACCATGCCCCCGTTAACAAAATGCCGTTTGTCATGCTCCTCTCGATCAGTTTTTATACCTTTGCGCCCTTGTGAGAAATAATGTTCAAGATGGCACAAACGAATTCCGTTGATATGAAAGAATTTGACATCCTTGTGGTTGGAAGCGGCCTGGCCGGGCTGACAGCAGCCTATCATGCCTCGAAAACCGGAACGGTTGCCATTATCACCAAATCGCAGCTCGACATCAGCAATTCATATTACGCGCAGGGAGGAATCGCTGTGGTTACAGATCCCAACGACACCTTCGAATCGCACATTCAGGATACCCTGGAAGCAGGCCGTGGCCTTTGCGACCGCGATGCCGTGGAAGTACTGGTTACTGAAGGACAGGATTGTGTGAAAGAAATTATCAGGCTCGGGATGCAATTTGACCAGGAAAACGGGAAATACTTTCAGGGCCTTGAAGGCGGGCATAGCCAGCGTCGGATCCTTCATGCAGGCGGCGATGCTACCGGAAAAGGGCTGACCAGTTTTATGCTGAGAATGGTTAAGGAACAAAGCAACATCACGGTATTTGAATATGCGACAGTTGTAAAAATCCTTCTCGACAATCGGGTTTGTGCCGGAGTTCAGGCGTTCGATTTTGTGAGTGGGAAAAATGTGGTTTTTACATCGAAAGCGACCATTATCGCTACCGGGGGCTTGTCGCGCATTTACGACCGCTCGACCAACCCGCACACCGCCACCGGCGACGGAATTGCCCTGGCATTCGAGGCTGGCGCCAAACTCTCCGACATTGAATTTATCCAGTTTCACCCAACCGCGCTGTATATTCCGGGTGAAGATGCCTTCCTGATCAGCGAAGCCGTTCGCGGGGAAGGCGCCTGGTTGCTGAACCCAAAAGGCGAACGCTTTATGCAACACATTCATCCGCTGGCCGAACTTGCCCCGCGCGACGTGGTGGCTTATGCCATTTACAACCAGCTTCAGGAACACCATGCCGATTTTCTTTATTTAAGCCTGAAACACCTTAATCCTGAACTGATTAAAAAAAGGTTTGCAACCATCTGCCAGACCTTATTAAAATACAACATCGACCTGACTGCCGACCTTTTGCCCGTTTCGCCCGCTGCCCATTATACGATGGGGGGAATTCAGACCGACCTGAACGGCGAAACCAACATCGAAGGCCTTTTTGCCTGCGGCGAGGTGGCCTCAACCGGAGTGATGGGCGCCAACAGGCTGGCCAGCAATTCGCTGCTCGAATGCCTGGTTTTCGGGAAACGGGCCGCCGAAAGGGCTGCGACAAAAAAACACAATCCGCATTTTCAGCCGGAAATTACGCCGATTGAAGTTGATCACGAACACGAAACTCATTTTCTGGAAACCAAAAACAGGATTGCTACTTTGATGAGCAAAAAAGCCGGGATTGTGCGATCATCTGAAAACTTAAAAGAAGCGCTTCAGGAACTGAAAGAAATTAAAAATCAATTGCCCGAAAAGATTCAAGAATATAATCTTTTAAAAATCAAACACATTGCTGATATTTGCTGCCTGATTTGCGAATCGGCACTCATTCGCACCGAAAGCAGGGGCGGACACATCCGGGAAGACTTTCAGGAAGAAAACACGGAATTGTGCGTGCATCTGATTCAGCAAAAAGATCATCGGTATATATTTCAGAAAATACGGACATAGAAAATGAACAAGAAAGTAAAAGAAGCAGCACACATTCTAATTGACCTTGCACTGAAAGACGACGTGGGCGAAGGCGACATCACCACCAACAACATTGTGCCGGCCGAAACCCGGCGCAAAGCCAAAATGATTGCAAAAGCCGATGGCGTGGTGGCCGGACTTCCCGTAGCCGAAATGGTTTTCAGAAAACTTGATCCCGATCTGGTGTGGAAAGAGTTGGCTCCTGACGGTTCAAGAATAAAAAATGGCGAGGTGATGGTTGAATTTGAAGGTTCCTACCGTGCCCTGCTGACCGGCGAACGGACCGCGCTGAACTTTTTGCAGCGTTTATCCGGGATTGCAACCATGTCGGCCAAATACGCCGATGCGGTTAAAGATTTCCAAACCGTGATTCTGGACACACGAAAAACCCTGCCTGGCTTTAATAAACTCGACAAATATGCGGTAAAGACCGGGGGCGCCAGCAATCATCGGCATGGGCTTCACGACATGGCCATGATCAAGGACAATCACATTGAAGTTGCCGGAGGAATAGCGGCAGCAGTGAAGGCAGTCCGCAGCAGTGTTGACCATGGAATTAAGATTGAAGTTGAAACCACCACGCTGGCCCAGGTACAGGAGGCCATTGATGCCAAGGCCGACATCATCATGCTCGACAACATGGACAACGAAACCATGCGCAAAGGCGTTGAACTGATTGCAGGCAGGGCAAAAGTTGAAGCATCGGGAAACATCACGATCGAACGTTTGCGCGAAGTGGCAGCCACCGGTGTCGATTACATTTCGATTGGCGCCCTCACCCATTCCGTCACAGCTTTGGATATTAGTCAACGAATAGTAGATTAATTTTGATAAACCTCGTCATAGATATTGGCAACAGCCGGACAAAAATTGCTTTGTTCAACCAGCACGATTTGATGTTCAATGTTCCGGTCGATCGTTTTACGGCAAATCATGCACGAATGCTGAAGGATGAGCACCCCCAGTTAAACAAAGCCATACTGTCGTCGGTAAAACCTTACGACGAAGAGCTAAAAACCTTTCTGGCCGAAAATTTCGAAGTCTTTATTGAATTGGGCCATCAAACGGCTTTGCCCATCGAGAATTTATACGAAACACCCGAAACCCTTGGCAAGGACAGGCTGGCCGCAGCAATTGGGGCAAATGAGCTTTTTCCTGATCAAAACCTGCTGGTTATCGATGCCGGAACGGCCATCACCTACGACCTGGTTTCAGAAAAGAACCAGTTTTTGGGTGGCAACATTTCACCGGGGCTTGAAATGCGGTTCAAGGCGCTCAACCAGTTTACCGGCCAGCTTCCACTGGTGGGCTGCGACGATAATTATCAGCCGTTTGGCCGAAATACCACGGAAGCAATCCGAGCCGGGGTCCAAAATGGCCTGATCCATGAAATTGAGCAAACCATTGCGTCGTTTAGCAGAAATTACCGGAAGTTGCAAATCATTATGACTGGGGGTGATTCAGATTTTTTCGATAAAAAATTGAAGTACCCCACATTTGTGCACTACAATTTGACACTTATTGGTTTAAACAGGATATTGGAACACAATGCGAAAAACCAAGAATCCGTTGACCGGTAAAGGCTGAGCCCAATAACTTGAGCCCGGCTTCAGCCAACGATCCTGGAAAAGTACCAAGGGGCAGGTTCAATGCTTTTCATTTAATCCTGTTTTATTCATAGCTTTGCGCCTTCAGTTTAATTTAATCTGAACAAATCTGACAAACATAAATTTATCTGACATTCAACGGCAATGATTTTTTTTTCGATCCTAAACAGTTACATCGTGAAACCCGGATCTTTTCGGTTCCGGAAATTCACTTTTAATTTTCTGATTGTTTTCGGTGCCCTCTTTTTGGGTTCATGCGAAAACGAAATTCCGAAAATAAAAGTCGTTCCGAAAAGCCCGGACCCTCCCAGTATGACGGCCAGCGGTTTTGAAATGCTTTACTCCGACTCAACCGTCATCCGGTTTAAACTGCAAACTCCCAGATTAATCAGGCACGATGACGTGAGAGATGCCTATACGGAATTTCCGGATGGCGTAAAAATCGAAAAATACGACGCCAACATGAATATCGTTTCGAGCATTACGGCCCAATATGCCAAAAATTTTGATGCAGACGATCGGTGGGAAGCCAAAAACAATGTGGTTGCGGTTAACCTGAAAGGCGACACCTTAAAAACTGAATACCTGGTTTGGGATACCCAAAAGAAACGTATTTATTCCGATCAGTTTGTTAAAATTATCCAGAAAGATCAGATCTTCACCGGAATTGGGTTCGAATCGAACCAGGACTTCTCCGATTATAAAATCAAAAACCTTCAAGGGCACATTTATGTGAACATGAATAAGTAACAGGCTTGAAATCAATGATTTAATAAAATAGATTTGAATTTGCTCCTTATTATATTGGTCACAGTTCTTTTCTCGGCTTTTTTTTCCGGGATGGAAATCGCTTTTGTCTCGGCCAATAAACTTCGGCTCGAACTCGACAAGAAGCAAAGCATTATTTATTCAAACCTCATTTCACTTTACACCCAGAACCCAGGCCAGTTTATTGCCACTATGCTGGTGGGGAACAACCTTGCACTGGTTATTTACGGTATCGCTTTTGCCAATCTCCTTGCCCCTGTCCTGACCCCGGTACTTCACTCCAATTTGCTGGTACTGTTGGCTCAAACCATCATTTCGACCATGATTATTCTGGCAACTGCCGAGTATTTGCCCAAAATGCTCTTCCGGATCAACCCGAACTGGACACTTAAATTCTTTGCGGTACCGATTGCCTTTTTCTATTTTGCATTCTATCCGGTAACCAAAGTCACGATCTGGATTTCAAAAGGTGTGCTAAAGTTGTTCCTGAACGAATCGATCGGTAAAGTGAACGAAAAAATTGTATTCAGCCGGATCGACCTCCACCATTTCGTGAAAGAGCAGGAGAGCAACAATCCGGCCCAGTCCAACGATGAAGTTGATAGCGAAGTAAAACTTTTCAGGAACGCCCTTGATTTTTCGAAAGTCAAACTGCGCGAGATCATGATTCCACGTACCGAAATTGCGGCCCTCGATATCGAATCGACCATTGAAGAACTTCGTCAGAAATTCATTGAAACAGGCTACTCGCGCATCCTTTTTTATTCCGGAAACATCGACAACATTGTTGGGTACATCCACCAGTCGGTCATTTTTACCAATCCCGATTCCATTCAGGCCAATCTCCACAAAGTGCTGATCGTTCCTGAAACCATGCCGGCAAGCAAGCTCCTGAGCAAATTCATTCAGCAACGGCTGAGCATTGCTGTGGTGGTCGATGAGTTTGGCGGGACTTCAGGAATGGTAACAAGCGAAGATATTTTGGAAGAAATATTTGGCGAAATTGAAGACGAACACGATACGATTGATCTGATAAAAAAACAGGTTGCCCCCGACGAATATATCCTTTCAGGCCGGCTCGAACTGGATGAAATAAATGAAGAATTCGCCCTTGATTTTCCCGAAAACGACAATTACGAAACGCTTGCCGGATACATTCTTTACCATTACGAAAGCATTCCGAAGATCAATTCAGTCATAACTATCGAGCAATACCGGTTCAAAATAGTGAAAGCAACGCTCACAAAAATTGAGTTGGTACACCTTAAGATATTGGACAATAACTAAAATAAAAAATCAATTCAGAGGAAGATTATTGAAAATTATTATCTTCGTACCTCGAAAATTTTAACCGAATAAATATAATAAAATAACTAACAGTAAATGGCTACATTACAGAACATAAGGAATCGTGGGGGTTTAATGGTAGCGATCGTGATCGGTCTTGCCTTAGGCGCTTTTATTCTGGGCGATATGCTCAATTCAGGCAGCAAATTGATGAGGCCCAAGCAGATGGAAATTGCCAAGATCGACGGTGAATCCATAGAATATCCGGATTTTCAAAGAAAAGTTGATGAGCTTTCCGAAGTTTACAAAATGAATACCCAGAAGAACCAGATCGACGAAAACACCTGGGACCAAATCAGGGAACAGGTCTGGCAGGAATATCTTCAGGAAAATATTATTGGAAAAGCAACTGCTGATCTGGGCATTACTGTTACCCCGCAAGAACTTTTCGACCTTGTACAGGGAAATAACCCGCACCCAATCATTCAGCAATTGTTCAGGAACCCTAAAACTGGGCAGGTTGACAAATCGACTATCCTGAAGTTCCTGAAATCACTTGAAACGACCGCCACTCCACAACAAAAATCGTATTGGCTGTATATCGAAAACCAGATCAGAGAAGATAAGGTTAAAACAAAATACGACGATTTGGTTTCGAAAGGCTTGTATGTAACTTCAGCCGAGGCAAAAGAAAGCCTGGCCGAAAAAAATAGAAGTACCAGTTTCCAATATGTTGTTTTAAACTATTCAAGCATTCCTGACGGTGATGTTAAAGTTTCTGAAAGCGACCTGAAAGCATATTACGACAAACACAAAGACGAATACAAACAGGAAAGTTCACGGAAGATCGAATACATCACTTTTGATGTCCTGCCTTCGGCTGCCGACAATGCCGGAACACAGAAATGGATCAACGACAGTAAAACGGAATTTGCCAATGCAACCGATAACGCACAGTATATCAATGTAAATTCTGACACTCCCTTCGATGCGGGCTTTTACAAAAAAGAAGAAATACAGCCTGCCGCACTGGCCGATTGGGCGTTTAGTGCAAAGCCAGGCGAAGTTTATGGCCCTTACTTTGAAAATGGCCAATACAAAATGGCCAAGCTTGACCAGATGAAAATGATGCCCGATTCGGTTGAAGCAAGCCATATCCTCATTAGCCCGCAAACTGCCGGAAGCCTTGAAAAAGCAAAAGCCAAAATCGACAGCCTCAAGCGCGTCATCGAGCTGGGCGGAAACTTTGCTGAACTGGCCAAAAAATATTCGGAAGATCCCGGTTCGGCTGCAAAAGGTGGAGATTTGGGCTGGTTTAAGCGCAAACAAATGGTCCCTGAATTCGAAGAAGCAGCTTTCGGTGGAGAAGTGAACAAATTGTATGTTGCCACAACCCGTTTTGGGGTGCACCTGATCAAACCTACCAAAAAAGGAAAAGAAACCAACGAAGTCCGCCTTGCCATTCTAACCCGCAAAGTTGAGCCGAGCAACGAAACCTATCAGAAAGTATATTCCGAAACAAGTAAATTTGCCGGAGAAAACACCTCTCTCGATGCGTTTAACAAATCGGTAGTTGCCCAAAAGCTGAATAAAAAAATTGCCACAATAAAAGAAAACGACCACGAAATTCCAGGGCTCGACGGGTCGCGCACCTTGATTCGCGCTGCATTTCTCGCCGATAAAGGCAAAATCATAGTTAACACCGAAGGTTCAACGATCTTCGAATTTGGAAATAAATTCGTAATCGCTGCCTTGACGGATATTGCCGAAGCCGGAAATTCAACTTTCGAGGAAGCCAGGGTCAGCGTCGAACTTGCCGTCCGCAAAGAGAAAAAGGCACAAATGTTGGCCGAAAAATTAAAAGGACAGACCGATCTCAGCAGCGTTGCCGCTAAATTCTCGACTCAGGTTAAAGATGTTTCAGGAATAAACTTCACCTCTTTTTCAATTCCAGGTATTGGCTTCGAACCCGCTGTTATTGGTGGTGTTTGCACCCTTCCTGAAGGAAAAATATCAGCCCCGATTGAAGGGAACAATGGTGTTTACCTGGTCAAAGTAACGGCGGTAGTCAACGGTTCAGATACTAACCTGAAAGGTGAAAAGAACAACCTTGCACAGGCTCTGGGTTACCGGGCCAGCTCGCAGGTTTTTGAAGCGATGAAGAAAGCGGTTGAAATAGTTGACAAACGATCGAAATTCTATTAATCGAATACATCAGGAAAAAAGCGGGCTATCAACCCGCTTTTTTTTTTCAAATTAGCCCCTGTTCGTTTTCTATCTGGTCCGACAAGCCCACAGCTCTGGCGAAAATCTGGCCGGTGTTATTTTGTTGGTCAGAAAAAATAAGCTCCAGATGAGCGAAAGAGTCGCAGAAATTGGGAAACGGAATGAAGATGGCCTTCCTAAAGGAAGTTATACATTAAAAAATACACGAATGATGGAAAGCAAAATTAAAACACTTGAGCAAATCCTGAAAAACGACCGGTTTGCCAATCACAATGAGATCAGGCTTGTCTCGATCGGAAAAGGTGAATCCAGGGCCGAAATGACTGTTACTGAAAATCACCTGAACGGCGTGAATATTATTCAGGGAGGCGCCTTGTTTACCCTGGCCGATTTTGCTTTTGCCGCCGCATCCAATTCGCATGGAAGGATTGCCGTGGCTTCGCACGCCAGCATCAGCTTTTTTAAAGGGGTTTCTTCCGGCGTGCTCACAGCCGTTGCCCGCGAAATAAACAGTGGCAAAACACTCGGAACTTACGCGGTTGATATTCTGGACGAAACGGGGTCGAAAATTGCTCATTTCACCGGAACGGCATTTTTGAAAGGTGAATATTAATTTCAGGAATTACAACTAAGTACCCGAAAAACAAAGTTTGAAATTTGCCTGAAATCTGAGGTGTTATTGGCGAACAGCTTCAGGAATGAAAGTTCCTGATTTTATTTTTACTTTGCGTCGTAACCCTGTTGCGTTGAAGCTTTTTGGCTTTTTTATATAAATTTGCACAGTTTTTCATTTTAAAGACGAAACTATGGCCCGGTATTTTAACGATGTATCCCGAACTTTTAATGAATATTTATTGGTTCCCGGATTGACTACCAAATCATGTTTTCCACAAAATGTTTCCCTGAAAACCCCACTAGTTAAGTATCTGAAAGGTACAACACCCGAACTGGAACTGAATGTCCCCTTTGTTTCAGCCATTATGCAGTCGGTTTCCGACCATAAAATGGCCATTGCACTGGCTAAAAATGGCGGGCTGTCGTTTATTTTTGGTTCTCAGGGCATCGAGTCGCAATGCGAAATGGTGCGCAAGGTCAAAAAATTTAAAGCCGGCTTTGTGGTCAGCGATGCCAACCTTACTCCTGAAAATACCCTGAAAGATGTTTTAGACATCAAAGCTTCAACCGGACATTCCACCATCGGGATTACCACCGATGGAACTTCAAACGGAAAGCTGCTCGGCATTGTTACCAGCCGCGATTACCGCGAAACAAAAGACAGCCTCGATAAACCGATCAGCAAATTTATGACCCCCTTTTCGAAACTGGTGACCGGACTGCTTGGTATTTCGCTCACCGAGGCCAACGACATTATCTGGGACCACAAGCTCAACACGCTTCCCATCATCGACAAAGACCAAAACCTTCAGTATTTTGTGTTCAGGAAAGATTACGACGAGCACAAGGAAAATCCGAATGAACTGCTGGATGCCAATAAAAAACTGCTTGTCGGGGCGGGTATCAACACGCGCGATTACACTGAACGGGTACCGCAACTGGTGGAAGCAGGCGCCGATTTGTTGTGCATCGACTCTTCAGACGGATTCTCGGAATGGCAGGCCGAAACCATCCAGTACATTAAAAATAAATACAACGGCCAGGTAAAAGTTGGCGCCGGAAATGTAGTTGACAAAGACGGTTTTTTATACCTGGTTGAAGCCGGAGCCGACTTCGTGAAAGTTGGGATTGGCGGAGGTTCGATTTGCATTACCCGCGAACAGAAAGGAATTGGCCGCGGGCAGGCCACCGCGCTGATCGAAGTGGCAGAAGCCCGTCAGGAATATTTTGAACAGACCGGAATCTATGTTCCGATTTGCTCCGACGGCGGAATTGTTCAGGATTACCACATGGTGCTTGCTCTGGCCATGGGCGCCGATTTCATCATGATGGGACGCTACTTTGCCCGCTTCGATGAAAGTCCGACCAAAAAACTGAAAGTTGGGAACAACTACGTGAAAGAATATTGGGGAGAAGGCTCAAACCGGGCCCGAAACTGGCAACGTTACGATACAGGCGGCAGCGAAGGACTCAAGTTTGAAGAAGGTGTTGACAGTTATGTCCCTTACGCTGGAAAGCTGAAAGACAACCTTGATATTACCCTCGGGAAAATCGTTTCGACCATGTGCAGTTGCGGCGCTTTGAGTATCCCCGAACTGGAGCAAACCGCCAAAATCACCCTGGTTTCCTCAACCAGCATCATCGAAGGTGGTGCGCACGATGTGATTTTGAAGGAAACGAATATTTAAGACATCTTTTTTACATTCATAAATGAGCCCCGGACCAAAATCCGGGGCTTTTCAGTTGTTGTCCGTGCATATGGTGAGTAACTTTGCGGTGCTAATTCGCTATGAATTTGGTTTTTGGAACGATTAGCCAAGTTCCGGAATCTCATTTAAC
>JBBIHV010000024.1:0-31773 GCA_037446835.1 Sunxiuqinia sp.
AGTCATTTGAAGTTACTTCTGAATTTTCTCCAATGACCAATGACTGTTATCTGGAGACTTAAAAAAGAACATCTAGTAACACACTCCAGGAGTCAGATAATTCCGCACATAATCGTCAATGCCTTCTTCGAGGCTGAAAAACGGTTCGGAGTAGCCAATTTGCCTCAGTTTCCGAATATTTGCGCAGGTATAATTTTGGTATTTCCCGATCAGATCTTCAGGAATATCGACAAAACCAATATTCTCGGCTTTGTTCATCGACTTAAAAACGGCCTTTGTCAAACTCAGGTACGAACGGGCCTTACCGGTGCCCACATTGTAAATTCCCGAATTTTTTCGTTGGTGCATGAAGAAAAGGATTACACGGGCAATATCTTCAACATAAATAAAATCGCGCGACTGTTCGCCATCTTTGAAATCGGGGCTATCGGAACGGAAAAGGTTCATTTTACCGGTTTCGTTTATTGTATTAAATGCCTGAAAGATAACCGAGGCCATCCGGTTTTTATGGTATTCGTTCGGCCCGAAAACATTAAAAAATTTCAGGCCCGACCAGAAAAATGGTTGTTCCGCCTGATCGAGTGCCCAGCAATCGAAGTCGTGTTTCGATTGGGCATATAAATTCAGGGGCTGCAGATCAGGGATAAGCGACTCGTCGTCGTTGAACCCCAGGCTTCCATCGCCGTAAGTTGAAGCCGAAGAGGCATAAACCAGTGGCAACCCATATTTAACACAGGCTTTCCAGATTTTTTGTGAATATTCGAGGTTTAATTGCTGGTAGATTTCGGGCTCCTGGCCAACGGTATCGGTCCGAGCCCCCAGATGGATAATAATCTGAACAAATTTATCGTTTCGGGCTAACCAATCGAAAAAATCGTCACGATCGACCATCTCGGTATAGGTCTTTGCCTGGTAATTCTGAAACTTCAGGGGATCATCGTATTTATCGACCAAAACAATGTCTTTAAACCCTTCCCTGTTGAGTTTCCCGACGACATAACTCCCAATAAAACCAGCTGCTCCGGTAACTACAATCATAAATACAGGTAATTAACGTTAGTTAATTTCTGAGACATTGTTTTCACCAATACAAACTTCAATTTGTTGGTTATATTGTCTGTCAAGGTCAAAAAAAATTAACTTTTTTTCACTATTTCACTCATCAGTCATTTGGTTGTCCCGTTGCCCGATTTTAGTATGGAACAAGCATTTTTTATCTTGTCTGAAATACAATAATTGATGAATGATGCAAATGTAAAAAAAACTTCAAGCCAAAGCCGACGGTTTTTTAAAGGTTTTATTCCTGAAACTAAGATTTATCGTTAATGTTATACCAACCGAACAAATCAGGACATACTTCGCAAGGTTAATGCTGAACTTACTACCTTTACACCTTCGTAAAAAAAAATGAATTTTGACAGAAAGGAACCGACCATGGAATTTACATTGAACGGAAAAGATGGCAGTTACCGCAAGGTAGAGCAATACGACCCGGAAACGACCCGGAAGCTGGGTGAACATTACAAACAAATAATTGAATTGCTAGGTGAAAACCCAAACCGGGAAGGGCTGATCCAAACACCGTTGCGCGTAGCCAAATCGATGCAGTTTTTGCTTCAGGGTTACGAACAAAATCCGGAAGAAATATTGCGTTCGGCCATGTTTAAGGAAGATTACCGCCAAATGGTTATTGTGAAAGACATCGAGATTTACTCGCTGTGCGAACACCACATGTTGCCATTTATCGGCAAGGCCCATATTGGGTACATTCCCAACGGATACATTACCGGGCTGAGCAAAATTGCCCGCGTGGTTGATGCCTATGCCCGCCGCCTTCAGGTTCAGGAGCGGCTGACCACCCAAATCAAGGAATGTATCCAGAATACATTAAACCCGCTGGGAGTAGCTGTGGTCATTGAGGCGCAACATTTCTGCATGCAGATGCGCGGCGTACAAAAACAACATTCAACCACTACAACTTCAGACTTTACCGGAGCCTTCGAACGTGTTGCCACCCGCGAAGAATTTATCAGGTTAATCCGTTAAAAAAGCAAGGATCCCATCCTGCAAAAGAATGGGATCCTCAACGGTCTGGCATTATTTATAGCATCCTCAATAAGGGGACAAACTTCAATATTTAAGCTTTTTCGGTTAATTTGGTCATGTACATGGCAAACGAGCGGTACATAAAGTGCGTCCATTTCCCGAAGGGGACAATGACAATTGCCCACTGAGCCAAAATAATGAAATGAAACAGGTAGATCCAGCTATATTGCTCAAGAATATGAAGATCGACGAAAAGACGGACAATAAATCCGGTGAAGCCCAACAAAACGAGCCCTATAACGAAGAACCAATCGGAAGGTTGTGAATTCTTACTGACTTCCTTGGTTTTTTTTATGCGGTCCAGTACAAAGTCAACTGTAACAATAAATATGACAAGACTTTCGACGTACCCAATAATAATAACGAACAAATTGGTAGCTGAAAACCAGTTCAGAAAAACGGTGGTTAACAACAGGGTGAGGTAGCCGATTACCAGGATAAAATGTTCGAACCACCTGAATTGGTTATCGTCACAACCTAAATATCGTTTTTGGGTAAACATGTGTACAAAAAGTTCTCCCAATGCTTTGAAATAGGATTTAAACGCAACCTTGACCTTCGGTTTTCCAATTACAAACCACCACATGCGGATGACATTGGGGATCAGGATAAAAGCTGAAACTGAACCAATGGCTATCATTTCAAAATAATGTCCGACATGAACCATCCTTTCCAATTCAAAATTTACCGAGGCTCCAAATGCAATTACGCCGGCTATAACCAGAAAAAAAGCAGTCAGGCTAAATGGCAGCGATTTGTACAAAAGACCCGATAATCCGGTCCAGTCGTATTTGGATGTAAGCCAGCGGCGCAAACTCATCATCAACTCACCTGGATTGGCCTGGCGCGGACATTGAGCTGAACATTCGCCGCAATAATAGCATTGCCACGGTTTTAACGAAGCCTTGATTTCGTCTTCAAGCCCAAGAGTCGCATATCGGACCATTTCGCGCGGAAACGAGTCATCGGTAGTTGATAAGGAGCAGGTTGCCGTGCAGTTTCCGCAGTTGAAGCAGGCTTTAAAATCGCCAGCCCCGTATTTTGTTATTTCAGTTACAAATTCAGGATTAACTTTGGCCATTTTACTGATTTTTAATTTTGTAATAAAAATATTCTTCTTTTTCGTCCATTCCGGCAGCCACAACCACGTTGTATTTGTTCATGGTCATCATGTTGTAGGTAACAACTTCTTTATCAGCAGCCAGCTCTTCGGCCACCTGTGGGATCGATTTTTTGGTTCCGTCCATCGTCCGCAAAATATTCTTCCACAATTGGGGATATTCTTTCATGGTCACTTTATTGTCATCCACTTCCGATTCGGTCGAGACTTCACGTACCTTGATTTCCACTTCTTCCATAAATCCATCAATCATCGACTCAATTTCCAAATCGGTATATTGGGCAATTTCAATGGCATTTTCAGGGCAAACCGGGGCACATATCCCGCAACCCGTACAAATGGCGGTGTTCACCAGGGCAATGTGTTTTTCTCCTGATGCAACTTCTTTTATGGCGGTATAATCGCACACATCGGCACATTTTCCGCACCAGGTGCAGGCATCGGTGTTTACGCGGGCAATAATCGGATCGACCGAAACCGTTCCACTTTTGAGCAAAGCGTTGATTTTTGCAGCAGCCGATAGCGACGACTGAACCGATTCGCTGATATTTTTCGGTCCCTGGCACGATCCACCGATGTAAACACCTTTTATCACCGTTTCAACCGGCTTCAGTTTCGGGTGGATTTCGTTGAAAAATTTATCGCTTCCAATCGGAATCTTAAAAAGCTCTGAAATCTGGGTGGAATCTTCGCGGGCAACCATTCCGGTTACCAAAACCACCATGTCGGCTTCGAGCTCAAGGGGCATTTTTGCGGTGAGGTAATCCTTGAATTTCAGGACCAGCGACTTACCAACTTGCTCAACAACAGGCGCTTCTTTTTCTTCAAATTTGAAATAGTAATCGCCTTGTTTCGACGATTGCTCGTACAAAACCTCTTGTTTTCCGTAGGTCCTGATGTCGCGGTACAAATGGAATGTCGTGATATCCTTGTACTTTTCTTTCAGTTGCAACGATGTGTAAATGGTTGATGTACAGCACTGGCGCGAACAATATTTGTTTTCGCCTTTGAGCTGTCGATTTCCAACACAATAGATAAACGCAATTTTCCGGACCTGTTTATCATTATAAACCAACTTGTCCGGACTTAATTCCATCAACCTTTTGAACTCGGGCAAAGTCAGCACGTTGGGCAAAGTTTTGTAGCCGTATTCGCCTTCTTTGGGTTGGTACGAATCGTATCCGGTGGTTACCAACACCGATCCGGCAATAAGCGACAGCACTTCGTCCTGTTCACCCAAATTGAGGGCCGAAGCATATTTTTTCACAAAATCTGCATCATTTTTCAAGGCTTCGGCATCAACAACCGGAACATCGGGCAACGCTTCAGGATAATTCTTGTAAATGGCTTTTCGTTTTGCCATTCCGAAGTTAAAATCATCATAAACATAAACCTGACATTCATCCATTGCCTTTTTCAAAGTTTGCTTGTCGGCTTTCCCGTTGATGAAACGCGGTTTTACTTTTATGTCAACATGGAAATTTCCCAGACTGCCCGAGACTTTATCGACCGTTGCGCCGGTAAACAGCGTAATGTTTTTGAACGATTTCAGTTCCTGGTACAAGGCAGCAACCACATCTTTTCCTTTTTGACCCGACATGAAAAGCTTTTCGTTCTGGGCAATCCGTCCTCCAACAAAGTAATCTTTTTCAACCAGGAACACTTCGTTCCCAAGTTTGGCCAGATCAATAGCGGCTTTCATTCCTGAAACTCCTGCCCCAACGACCAAAGCAGCTTTTGTTACCTGAATTTCAATGTTATCCAGCGATTCGGAATGGGCAACACGGTGAATTCCGGCGCGGATCAAGCCGGCAGCTTTTACCGTTGCTTCGCGTGGATGGTCGGAATGTGGCCACGAACATTGTTCGCGGATATTCACCTGAACATAGTTTGTTGGGTTCAATTCGGCCCGGCTGGCCACATTTCTGAAAGTATGCAAGTGCAATTTTGGGGAACACGAAGCCACCACAATGGCATCGAGCTTGTGTTCTTTAATGTCGTTGACCATGGCTTTCTGGTTTGAATCGGCACAGGCAAACATCACATCTTTCGAAACAACAACATTGTCTTCTTCGTGAAACATTTTACCAAGCTCTTCCACATCCACGTAATCGGAAATATTTCCGCCACAGTGACAAATATATACGCCTATTCTTTCCTTCATAACTTAATTTTTACCTGAGTTGATTTATTTACCGTTTAGATAACCGGCAACTTCAGAAGCTGCGCAACCTGCTGACAAAATGGAGTCGGGAATGTCTTTCGGGCCTGAAGCCGCTCCTGCCACAAATACACCTTCGATGCTTGTCAAAGCCGGGCTGACCAATTCGTCAACCTGTTTCACAAAGTTGAAGCGGTCCAGTTCAAGTTTCTGATTGGTAAACATGTTCGGAACTTCTTTATTCGGAACCACGCCGACCGACAAAACAACCAAATCGTGTTTGGCTTCTTTCACAACTCCCTTTGTAACATCTTCATAGCGCAAAATCAAGTCGCCGCTGCCGTTTTCGTTTTCGCGTATTTTGGCCACTTTGCCTTTCACGAAATTTACGCCCATCGACTTCGATTGCTGGAAGAATTCTTCATAACCCTTGCCAAATGCACGAATATCCATGTAATAAATAGTGATGTCGGCCATGGGTAAAGCGCCCATTAAAAGCTGAGCCTGCTTAATGGAATACATGCAGCAAATCTGCGAGCAAATCGGGTTGTTGGCACAGTCGGCGCCGCAACCGGAATTTTCGATGGCCGAATCGCGCGAGCCGGTACACAAAACGTAAGCAATGTTATCAGGCGTTTTGCCGTCGCCCGGACGCAACACATTGTTATAAGGACGGGTAGGTGCAATCAGTCGGTCCATTTGCATGGAATCGATCACGTTGGCATATTTGGTGTAGCCATATTCCGGTTTTCCTGAAGGCGGGAACAGCTTGTAACCTGTTGTTACCACTACCGATTTTACCGATTTGGCAACGGTTTGTTTCCTTTGTGAAAAATCGATGGCATTGGCCGGGCAAGCCGAAACGCATTGATGGCACTCGCGGCAATTGCTGCAATCCATGCAACGGGCAGTACTGGCTTTCAGTTCTTCTTCGGTGTAGGTAAACTCAACTTCTTCAAAACTATTAATCCGCTGATTAACAGGGATACTCCCATTTTTGATTGCAGGAATTTTCTGGTCACCGTATTTCTGGTAAACTTTTATTTTATCGGCGGCAGGCAATTTATCGCCAAACTCAAAATCTTCCATGTTCAGGTTTTGAAGATATTTGTCGATATAAAATGCGGCCTTTTTGCCTTGTCCTGCAGCTTCAATCAGGGTTGTTGCACCGGTTACGGTATCGCCTCCGGCAAAAATAAATGGATTGGAAGTCTGCAAGGTTTTTGCGTTTACCTTGATGGTCCCGTTTTTGTTCAGCTCAACATCCTTGGCAAACGATGCCGTTTCAGGTTTTAACCCGATGGCTTCAATCACATAATCAACATCTTCCAGATATTCTGAACCATCAACCGGAATTGATTGACGCCGACCGCTTGCATCGACTTCGCCGAGCTTCATTTTTACCAGTTGCACCTTTTTCAGTTTCCCACCTTCGCCAATAAATTTCACGGGGTTGCGAAGGATCATAATTTCAACGCCTTCTTCTTCGGCCTCATGGATTTCGGGAGCAAAACAGGGCATTTCCTCGCGGCTGCGACGGTAAACTACGGTTACTTTTTCGGCCCCAAGGCGCATGGAAGTTCGTGCCGCATCAATGGCCGTATTACCGCCACCAATTACCATCACTTTTTTGCCTTTCAGGTTTTCTTTTTTGCCGATGTTGGCTTCGCGCAGGAAATCGAGGCAGGAAACGATGCCATTCAGGTTTGAGCCTTCAACGCCCAGAGTAACAGTCTTGTGGGTCCCAACTGAAACAAAAACAATATCGAATCCCTGTTCTTTCAGCCCGTTTAAATTTTCAATTTTCTGGTTGCATTCAATCTCAACGCCCAAAACAGTCACGTTTTGAACGTCGCGGTCAACCACATTTTTCGGGGCGCGATATTCCGGAAGCGCCAGTTTCAGCATACCTCCAGCCTGTGGTGCGGCTTCGAAAATTTTTACCGTGTGACCTTTAAGGGCCAAATGATAAGCAGCAGTCAGGCCAGCGGGGCCTGAACCAATAACTGCAATTTTCTTTCCTGTTTTGATCTTGATTTCAACTGCAGGCGCTTCAGGATATTTTTCGTAGTAATAATCAGCAAAATAACGCTTGATTTTCCGGATATCAACAGCGGTATCCAAACCGGCCCGGGTACAGGCATTCTGGCAAGGCGAGTAACAGGCACGGCCCAAACTTCCGGGGAAAGGAATATCTTCCAGGTGAAGTTTCATCGCATCTTCGTACTGGCCGTTTCGCGCCAGCGTAATGTAACCGTATGCTTTAACGCCACCGGGACATTCGTTGATACAAGGCGCTGAATGGTCCTGACGATCGATGGTTGCGATTCGCGGATTGGCCAGGCTGAACGGGATATAGGCCACTTTCCGGCCTGCAAGGTTGCAGTTGTATTCGTCGTTCCGCACTTCCGGACAAGCCACTTCGCATTCCTGACATCCGGTACAGTTTTCCTGAATGACATACCTCGGATTTTTCGTGATATTCACCTGGAAATCATCGCCTTCCTTGTTAATACCATCAATATCGCTGTTCAACATCAGGGTGATGTTCGGATGGCGGGCTGTTTCCGACATTTTAGGTGTGGTGATACAAGCGGCACAATCGAGTGTCGGGAAAACCTTACTCAACTGAATCATTTTGCCACCGATGGAAAGCCCTTTCTCAACAAGCAACACTTTATGGTTCATATCGGCCAGGCTCAACGCGGCTTCCTGGCCCGCAATTCCGCCTCCGATTACTAAAGCATCAAAATCAGTATTCTTTGAGTCCATTTTATTTTCCATATTATTTAGCACTTGAATCTTCTAACCCACTCAAAATTTTGCTGAAATTATCCATGTGGCTAACAAATGGTTCGGCACAAACCGAGCAAAGCGCTGCCATTCTGATACGTTTGGGGTTAATTCCCTTTTCGGCCATCAGGGCCTGCGAATCGAGAATAATCTGGTTGGTGTGATCGGCACATTTCGAACTGTAAGAGCATTCGTGGCCGTCGGCAGCAATAAAAACGCCGTCGAACCCTTTTTCCAGCGCATGCAATATCCATTTGGGTTTCACCCCGGAAGAGCATGGCAGGCTGATCACATAAACCGATGGGGAGTAATGAATTTTTCGGAGGCCTGCCTGGTCAATTCCGGGATCGGAAATTTTGTCCGTGGAAAAGACCAGTATTTTTGGCTTAAAAGTATTATCAGTCATGAGTTATCGTTATTTATTTATCCTGAATTAACTTCAATAAATATCTGTATTATAAATATATATAGATTAATACATATTTAAAGTCAAAATTTTTTGAGGTTCACATCCGGTTTCTTTTCAAAACACTGGACATGAACGTCATGCCATAATTTTCTATGCCTTTTTCAGGAATAAGCGGGTATAGCTATCCAGATCGACAAAGCCAAGGTATTCGTGGCCAACTTTTTCGCACCAGCGCGGAATGTCGTGTTTTGTACCTTCGTCAGCCGACAGGATTTCCATAATTTCGTCAGTTTCGATTTCGCCAATCGCTTTTTTTGCGGCTAAAAGTGGGCCCGGACATGCTGTTCCGCGTGCGTCAACGACTAAAGCTGCTGTAATGTTTTTTAATTCTTCTGTTGTCATGATTTTGTAACTTATAAATTAGATAATTAGATAAACAATTGGATCCGGCTTTCGTCGGCATCGGCGAGGTAACTACCTACACCAACGTATTTCAGGTTGGGGTAATCAATCATTTCTTCGCGTTTAAAGCCCATGAGGTCCATACTCATCTCGCACACGTAAATTTCAACGCCCAGCTCGCCTGCTGTTTTTAGCATTTCAGGAAGTGATGCAACACGCTTTTTCTTCATCAGCCCTTTAAGCATGTTGGTGCCCATTCCGCACATATTCATTTGCGACAGTTTAAGTTTGGAGCTGCCTTTTGGAAGCATAAAACCAAACATTTTCGACATGAAATCCTTGCCTTTGCCGCTTTTTTGGGGGTCGCGAAGCATTGAAGTGGCCCAAAAAGTAAAGAACATTTTTACTTCGGTATCCATCGCCCTGGCCCCGGTAGCAATAATCATAGCCGCCAGCATCTTATCCAGATCGTTGGAAAAGGCGATGATCGATATCTGGTCTTTTGGCTGGCGTTTTTGCAGTTTTTTCAATTGCTTTTCAAGCTCTGCAACTTGTTTTTCAATTTCTTCTGACATGGTTTTATAATTTATTGATTGATTGATTATTCCTGAGAAAATTTGATGCAATTCATTTCAATTCTGATTCCCATCCATACACATTTGGGATTGTACAAAATTCAAAAAAAAGAAAATGGGTGCTTCCAAAATCGATGTGTGATGATTTAATTACATTTGTGATATATATCACATTAAAAAATTTTGAGAGTTGATGGAACATTCATGTGTCGCTTGTATTTACAAGTCGAAAGCCGCAAAGTCGCTAAACGACGAAGATCAGGACTTATTATCTTGCAATCATCTGCTGGTTAACTTTAAAAAAGGAGATCCGGTAATCAGGCAAGGCCACTATTCCTCAAACATTATGTACCTTAGAAAGGGGCTGGCCAAAATTCACATCCAAGGTCCTTATCGTGAGCAAATTATAAAGATTGTAAAAGCACCCCGTTATCTTGGACTGCCAACTACGTTTGGTGATAAAATCAACCAGTATTCGGTTACTGTTATTGAAGATTCTGAAGTTTGTTTCATCGACATGGGCATTTTCCAGAAATTATTGGCCAGCAACAAGGAATTCAGCAACGAAATTATATTAAACCTTTGCTGGTATGAGCTTGATTCGTTCCGGAAATGTGCGTTGCGTACCCAGAAACAAACGAGGGGGAATATTGCAGATGTACTGTTGGATTTTGCCGAATATTTTTACCAATCAGACACATTTAGGATTCCAATCTCCAGGGATGAGTTCGGAACCCTGATCGATACCAGCAGGGAAAGTGTCAGCCGGGTGCTGACAGAATTTGTTAACGATAAGATTATCCGGATGAACGGCAAGGAAATTGAAATACTCAACAAGAAATCGCTGAAACAAATTAGCGAAAAAGGATAATATTTCGATTCACTCACCGCTGAAAATAAGTCAGTTAAGTCGTTTTTTTGCCCACCAGCAAAAATACCGGAAACGTTTGACCGGTGGCACGTTTTACCTCAAAACAGGTTTCAAATTGCACATTTCCGAACCCGGCATCAGCCAGGTTTTTGGCAAACACGTTCGGATCGAAACCCAAATGTACTTTTGCTCCCGGCCCGTGAAAAGAACCATCTTCAGGAAATAAATCAGCAATGGCCAAATAGCCGCCCGGTTTAAGCAAATTGTAAAACTTACGAATCATGGCAACGATATCGTCCACATGGTGCATGACCATCTGATTGTAAATCAAATCGAATTTGCCATCAAAATCACGGTGTTCCAGATCGAACACCAGTGGAAAAATATGTTTGGCCTGATAATGTTCACACTTTTCCAGACAAACTTTGATCATTTCCCCCGAACTGTCCATCAGGGTTATTTCAGAAAACCTGTCTTTCAGTAAAAAACTCAGTATTCCGGTACCGGCTCCATATTCGAGTACTTTCATCGACGGTTGGAGCGGAATTAATTTTTCAAGCCCGGCAGCAATCGAGACCGACCGTTCCATGTGCATTTTTTCGTTGTCCCAGCTACGGGCGCGGGCATCAAACTCACTCATATTTTAATGTATTTAAAAAACAATTACAGTTCAAACAAACAGGGGTGCAGGCAAATGGTTCATTGTGTTGGCCGTAGAGAGGCGATTAATCGCATCTCTATGGCCAACATGGGCATCAATCCAAAAATTTCAGGCAAACAGGCGATTGGTTCGCTACTTTTATCCCGGTATAGGTAAGTTTTCCGGATGCCTGGTCGATTTTAAAAACTGTGATGTCGTTGCTCTTTTGGTTGGCTACCAGGATAAACCGGCCAGTTGGGTCGATGGTGAAATTTCGTGGCCAGTTGCCTTCAACCGGGACGGTTTCTATCAGTTCAAGTTTACCGTTTATCTGATCGCGTTTAAAAACCGTGATGCTGTTGTGCCCGCGGTTCGATCCGTAAACAAACCGGCCGTCAGCCGAAATGTGTATGTCGGCGCACCAGCTTTCACCCTTAAAGTCTTTCGGAAGTGTTTTAATGTTTTGAACGTCTTTCCAGTCGTCGCCATATTTCATCAAAACGGTAATCGTCGAGGCCAGTTCGTTAATCACATAAATATACCGCCCGTCAGCCGAAAAAGCAAAATGACGTGGCCCCGATCCCGGGGGCAATTTTATAAACGGCTGAGAATAAGGGGCAAGCGGGGTCTTTTCGTTGCCCACCGTGTAAATCAACAATTCGTCGATCCCCAAATCTGCCACATACAGCAACTTGCCTGTCGAATTGAACTGCGATGAATGCACGTGTGGAACGGCCTGTCGTTCAGGGAAAGGCCCGCTTCCGGTATCCTGAATTCGCTGGACCAGATCCGAAAGTCCGCCATCGGGAAGCACATTGAAAACGGATAAGTTTCCCCCGTCGTAATTTGATGCGACCAGCATTTTTCCATCCGGCGAAAGGCAAACATGACAAGGGTTTGCGCCATAAGTCAGCACGTGGTTCACCAGGCTCAATTTCCGGTCTTCTTCGATCCGGAAGGCCGAAACGCCACCGCTTTTGTTTTCGCCGAGGTTGTCGAGCTCATTTACGGCGTAGAGAAATTTTTTATTCCCTGAAATCGTCAGATAAGAAGGATTATTGCTAACGGCCGGTATTTTCAGGTCAATCAGTTTCCCGGAATGGTCGTTAAACGCATAGACAAAGATGCCGTTCGTCACTCCTTCAGTATAAGTTCCAACATAAAGGATATGCCTTTTGGCCGAAACGGGCATTCCTGAAAGCAGGAGCGCCAACAAACTCAACAGAATATATTTCATGTGTTTATAATTTGTTTTTTAATTGTCAGATGGAACTCGCCAAGAATCATTCTCCTGTGTGAGAAGTAATTCTCATGGTTCGTATAATCTCATTGATATTTTAAATGAACAACTAACTTATTTCAACCTGAATTGTTTTAACGATAATTCAAATTTATAAATTTATTGCTATGAAACGATGCTTTTTGTTTCTCCTGTTGGTTTTTGGCTTATCGGCCCATTCCCAGACCTTGACAAAAATCTGGAGCACCTCCGAAGGAATAAAAACTCCTGAATCGGCTTTGTTTAATGCCAATACCAATCAGATTTTTGTCAGTAACATTAACGGCGACCCATCAAAAAAAGACGGGAACGGCTTTATTTCACTGCTCAGCCCCGATGGAAAAATTAAAAAACTTCAGTGGGTTATCGGCCTGAATGCGCCCAAAGGACAGGCCATTTTCAACGGGAAACTGTATGTGGCCGACATCGACGAACTGGTCGTCATCAATATTAAAGAAGCACAGATTGTTCAGCGCCACAAAGTTAAAAATGCCAAATTCCTGAACGATGTAACGGCTTCGGAAGATGGGACTGTCTTTGTTTCGGATTCGGGCGACGACAAAATTTATGCGCTCGCCAACAACAAACTGACACTATGGCTTGAAGATAAAGTCCTGGAAAGCCCCAATGGCTTGTGGGCAGAAAACGGAAATTTGTACATTGGAACCAAAAATATACTTCAGGTTGACTTGAAAACAAAAAAAATTAGCGCCGTGGTTAAAGATTGCGGAGCCATTGACGGACTGGAAAAAATGAAAGATGGCAATTTTATTTACTCGAACTGGGAAGGCCGCATTTTCATCACCAAAGAAGGCAAATCAATCAAATTGCTCGATACTGTGGGCAAATTAAATAGCGCCGACATTGATTTTGTGCCCTCCAAAGGCCTCGTTCTGGTCCCAACATTTTTTGGCAACAGCATCGATGCCTACTTGCTAAAACCCTGATAAACAAGTCACATCTATATAAAATTTATGGAAAAGCCAGTTATTGCAGCAAAATCGCCGGCACAGGTCAACCTTAAACCGGGCCAATATTTTTGGTGCGCCTGCGGAAAAAGCGCCAATCAACCTTTCTGCGATGGATCGCACCGGGGCTCCGAATTTGTTCCGGTCAGGTTTAAACTTGCTGAAAAACAGGATGCCTGGCTCTGCCGGTGCAAACACACCGGGAACCCACCTTTCTGCGACGGAACACATAAAACACTTTAAACAGAATAAAACAAGCAGTATGAAAAAGTCCATTTCCTTACCATCAAAGCCGGTAGAGATAACTCTTGAACCCGGCCCTTTTGCCTGGTGCGCGTGTGGAAAGTCTTCTACCTTGCCCTTTTGTGACGGAACGCACCGCGGCACAAAATTCAAACCGGTCCTGTTTAAAATTGCTGAAAAGCGCGATGCCTGGATTTGCCAATGCAGTAAGTCGGAAAATGCGCCGTATTGCGACGAATCGCACAAGACACTTTCGCCAAAGTTGAGTAGCGTATCCGGACGGGAAAGAACCTGATATTTTTCGATCTGCAATACACGGGCACAAAATATCCGGTTCGTTTTTAACCTGCAAAATCCCTAACTTTGCTAAAAACCGAATGAACATGGAACCACAACCGGTCTTCGCTCCTTCGCTCGTTTATGGAAGTTTGCTTGCGCTTGCACTTTGCGTGGCGATTATATCCTACCTGATCTTCAGGCTGAATAAATCGGGCATCGACAAACGGCTCCTGGAATCAAAATTTCAGGAGCTGGAAAGCAAATTCAACCAGGTACAACTCGACAACCTGGATTCGAGGCTCAATCCGCACCTTTTCAAAAATATTCTCAATTCGGTACAATCGCATGCTTATCAAACCTATTTTGCTTTGGATAAACTTGCCAATGTACTCGATTACATCCTGTACGACAGCCGCAATAAATTTGTCACCCCGAAGCAGGAAGTTGAATTTGCCCTTAACCTGATTGAAATCAACAAAATTAAACTGAGCCCTTTGTTCGACCTCAAAATGAAGCTAAAGGTGAACGAAAACGAGCCACTTTACCATCAACGTTTGCTCGCCCCTTTCATTTCGACCGATTTAATCGAAAATGCCTTTAAACACGCCGATCTGCAAAGCCCCGGCGCATTTATTTCAATCCTATTCGAATTCAACGACAATACGTTCAGCCTCACCGTGGCCAACCGGATTTCAGCCAAAGCGCCCATCAAAAAAGAGAAAGGTGGTTTTGGGACCGAAGCGCTTGAACAACGCCTGAAAATTATTTACAACGATCATTTTAAGTTTGACCACTTTACCGAAGACAACGTTTACATTGCACATTTAAAGATCGACTTGCTTGAATACAAAGCTAAAATGCTTGCTGCTGGATGATGAATTGCCCGGGCTTTCGTACCTGAAACTGCTTTGCGGGCAAATACCTGAACTTGAAGTTGTCAGGGCTTTTAACGATCCTGAACTGTTCCTGAAGGAGTTTCCTGAACTGGATTTTGACGTTTGCATACTCGATATTGAAATGCCAGGAATCAACGGCATTCAACTGGCCACCCTGCTGATAGACAAACCTGTAATTTTTACCACGGCCTACAAAGATTATGCAACCGACGCATTCGATCTGGACGCCATCGACTATGTCATCAAGCCAGTGAAGTTCGAACGGCTCAAACAGGCTGTAAACAAAGCTGTTCAAAGAATAAATCCTGAAAATAAGGCAGGAAAACACATTCGCCTCCAAACCGATAAAGGAATCGCATTATTTGATACCAGACAATTGGTTTATGTCCGAACTTCAGAAATCGACAGCCGCGACAAAACGGCCTTCCTTTCCAATGGTACCACCATTCAGCTAAAGAATATTCCATTCGAAAAGCTCATTTCGCTTTTGCCTGCCAATGACTTTTGCCGGATCAACAAAAAAGAGCTGATCGCGTTGAGTTCGGTGTTGTATTTTTCGACCAACCAAATTACAACCAACATTTACATCCAATCTGAAAAACCGTTGGTTCTGATGCTTGGAGAGACCCATCGGGAAGAATTCATCAGCAAGGTAAACCGGTAGTTCATTACAAAATTTTACCCTTTCGTTACATTCTGATACTTCACCCCGAAGCCGCCCCAATTTCTTCCGGAATTTTGCTTCATATTTGAAAAGGATTGAAACATCGTTCGAAATGAGAAGATTTAAAAATATATTCATATATGTTATCAGCATTGGCGGGTTCCTCATGCTGATGTACTGGATTATTCAGATCGGAAAAGCGCAGGAAGCCGGAAGGAATGTGGTTGACACACAATTGCAGGCCTCCTATTTTTCACAGTTTATTCAGTCGATCGTACACAATCTGTCGCATCCAACTGCGCTGATTTTGGCGCAAATTGTGGTGATCATTGTTGTTTCACGGATTTTTGCATTCATCTTTCGCAAAATACACCAGCCCAGCGTAATCGGCGAGATCATTGCCGGGATTGCACTGGGGCCTTCACTTCTAGGAACGCTTTTCCCCCAATTTTCTTTGGCCCTTTTTCCTGAAAGTTCACTGGACAACCTGAACCTTTTGAGCCAGTTTGGACTGATCCTGTTTATGTTCATGGTGGGTATGGAACTCGACATTAAAATGATCCAAAACAAAGTAAAAGATGCGGTGGTGGTGAGCAACGCCGGAATCCTGATCCCGTTCACACTGGGAATGGGACTGGCGTATTTCATTTACACACATTTTGCCCCAATGGGTGTTCCTTTCCTTTCATTTGGCTTGTTCATGGGTTTGTCCATGAGCATCACCGCCTTCCCGGTTCTGGCGCGGATTGTTCAGGAGCGGCAAATGCACCGGACCCGCCTCGGGGCGCTGGTCATCACCTGTGCTGCTGCCGACGATATTTCAGCCTGGTCGTTGCTGGCAGCCATCATTGCCATTGCCAAAGCTGGTTCGTTCGTCAGTTCCCTTTATATTATCTTGCTTTCAGTCGGATACGTAATTTTAATGTTTAAGGTAATCCGCCCATTCCTGAAACGGCTTGGCGACCTGCACGCTTCGCGCGAAAACCTGAGCAAACCCGTTGTGGCCATCTTCTTTCTTACCTTGCTTTTATCGTCGTACACCACCGAAATCATTGGTATTCATGCGCTTTTCGGAGCTTTTCTGGCCGGAACGATCATGCCTGAAAACTCAAAATTCAGGAACATTTTTATCCAGAAAATCGAAGATGTGGCGCTGGTGCTGTTGCTCCCGCTCTTTTTTGTTTTCACCGGGCTACGAACACAAATCGGACTGATAAACGATCTTTACCTCTGGAAAGTAACGGGCATGATCATTCTGGTAGCCATAACCGGGAAATTTGTCGGCAGCGCCCTGGCCTCCAGAATTATGGGCCAAAACTGGCGCGACAGCCTGACCATTGGGGCATTGATGAACACGCGCGGATTGATGGAATTGGTTGTGCTAAACATTGGCTACGACCTGGGTATCCTCTCCCCCCAAATCTTTTCCATGATGGTTATCATGGCCCTGGTCACCACGTTTATGACCGGACCGGCCCTTGATCTCATCGAAAGGCTTTTCAAACAAAAAAGCAACATCATTTCAGAAAAAATCACCCAATTCCGAAAATACAAAATCATCCTGTCGTTTGGAAAACCTGAAATGGGAAGGTCGTTGTTGCGGCTTGCAAACAGCCTGATCAAAAAACAAAATGAAAATACTGCGGTGACAGCGCTCCACCTCTGCCCCAACAATGTACTGCACCACTACAACATGGATGAATATGAAAATGAAAGCTTTGCGCCAGTCATTCAGGAGTCGAAATACCTGGACCAGAAAATTACGACCCTGTTTAAGGCTTCAGACGATATTGATGACGACATTATTGATGTGACCAATCGTGGCGATTTCGATTTGTTGCTGATCGGTATCGGGCAATCGATTTTTGAAGGAAGTTTGCTGGGCAGGATCCTTGGCTATACCACCCACATTGTGAACCCCGACCGGCTGATCCAAAAAGTTTCGGGAAAAGAAAAACTTTTCGGGAACTCGCCATTTGACGACCGCACACAAAACATCCTTTCGAACTGCAAGGTTCCGGTCGGAATTTTAATTGATAAAAATACCGGAAACTGGGATCAGGTAATTGCACCGTTTTATACCGAAAAAGATGGGTTCCTGATTGAATACATCCAGCGGCTGATCAAAAATTCGGAGGCGCAGGTTACCGTTACCGATCCGCTTGGGGTAATCAGAAACCATACTGAAATGAAAGAAGCCATCAGGGCGATAGAACAGGAAGCGCCAAACCACATTACCCTGACCAACGATAAAATGATTGAAGAACAGCTTATCCAATCCTTTCAACTGGTCGTAATTTCGACCGATGGATGGAGAAAAATGGTTGAATCGCGGAGTTCGTGGCTCAACCAAATGCCGACAATCTTAATTTTGCGGGCCTGAAAAACTTGGGATCAGAAGATTTCCCCTTTCAGCAACTGGTATTCGTATTCGAAATTCGGGGTAAAAACGTCCTTCCCCAGATTATTTTCGATCTGTTTTTGTGTCCAGAACCGGCCTTCTTCCACCTCGTCAGAATGCAAGTGGATCGATTTAAAATCGTAACTAACAAACGAATAAACCAGCTCAGCTTCAATTTCCGATTCCCAACGGTAAGTCCAGACCAGTCTAGCCGAAAATCCCTGAAGGCCAATTTCCTCCCATGCCTCGCGTTTCAGGGCTGTTTCGAGTGTTTCGCCAAGCGAGATGTGACCGCCCACAGCCGTGTCCCATTTGCCTGGCTGAACGAGTTTGTTCATCGGCCTTCTCTGTAAATAAATGTGTTTTTGAGCGTTTAGAACATGTAGATGGACCACCGGATGCAACAACTTTTCGCCGCGGTGGCAGGCCGACCGTGGTGCTTTCCCGATAATTCCTCCTTTTTCGTTTACCACAGGAAGCCATTCTTCTTCAGGAACAACCTGCTTCCGGAGTTTGAGTTTCTGCTTGATAAATTCAACAACAAAAACCAGGGCGAACAAAATGTAAAACAGGCCACCGCTGATGAACGCCCAGGCTTCGTTCGACAGGTAAAATGCGGCATAAAAAACCAGTACAGTGTGAACAAAAAAGACAACGAACATCAGTTGCATGGTCTTTCGGAACTGTGCCATTTGCTGGTCGTTCAGCTCCATGTCTTTCATGTACCGTTGGGTCATCATGCCCACAATATTGAGTTTTGAAAAGGCAGAAACAGCCAGCACCACACAAAGGATGAGTTCAACAAGCCCGGGTTTCAGCTTAAAAAAAATGTCGTTATCCAGAACGATTGACACGGAACCGAGTGCCACGAGCAATCCGGTATCAAGCAATACAAAACCGTCGAACCGTTTTTCCTGAAACCAAATCCAGCCCATTTCGCCTACTCCGATGACAATGGCGGCCACCAATCCGGCACGTGTTCCCCATATTTCGTCAATGGCAATAAATACGAATAAAGGGATAAATCCGGGCAGAAGTTTTTTCAGTAATTCTGATTTGCTCATGTTCAGAGGTTGAAAAGGCAATAATTAAAAGGTTACTGTAAAATTACGGCACTACCTTTCCCGTCTTTATATCAACAATTTCAATCAGATATATCAGCGGTGTGTAAGGTGGCACAGTTAAGTAACCGGTTGATCCATAAGCTTCTGACGAAGGGATCATAAAGACGGCACTTTCACCTTTGTTCATCAGCGCCATCGCTTCGCTCCAACCCTTTATCGTTTGTTTAGCAGGATCGGTATCATTTTGAACGAATGTATAAGTTCCGCTGGCATTAAGGGCCGATCCGTCGAACACAATGCCACTCAGAAACATACCGGTATATTTAACTGTCACGCTATCGCCAGTCTTAATGGTTAAGCCTGAACCTGCAGTCTTGATGAAATAATAAATGCCTGTTGAAGTCGTATCTAATTTTATGTTATTTGTGGCCATTTGGGCAAGCCATTCCTGAATCAGGGCAGTTTCCTTTTCAGGAGTATAAGATGCAACCGGATCACTCATCTTTTTACATGACGAAGCAATTACCACAGCCAACAAAATGAAAGCACAAACTTTCAAAAGCGGATTCAATTTCATCATGGTCAATTATTTTACTGATCGTTTAATTTTTTCTTCAAACTCGGGCAACAATTTTTCAAACTGCGCCAAGGCTTCCGGTAAAGACGCATAAAACTCACCTCCGGATGCGTTGCGGTGGCCTCCGCCGTTAAAATATTTCTCACACACCTCATTTACAGCAAATTCGCCTTTCGACCTGAACGATGCTTTAATGTATTTTCCCTTTTCGGTAAACAACGCGCTGAAAACAACCCCTTTGATAGAAAGTGGCATATTTACAAATCCTTCGTTATCGCCTGTTTTAAAATTGAAGGTTTTTTGGTCATCGAGCGAAATGTACATGCAGGCAGCGTGGTATTCCGGATAAACCGTCATCCGGTTACTCAGGCAGAATCCCATCAGTTTCATCCGGTCAGCCGAGTAATTGTCGTACACTTTTGAATGAATATCCAACTGATCGATCCCCATCCGGGTAAGCTGGGCAACGGTTTCAAAAGTGCGCGGATCTGAAACATTAAAATCGAAGGAGCCGGTATCGGTCATAATCCCGGTAAAGAACGACGTTGCGGCATCTCGGTCGATAAACCGGGCCAATGCGGTTGGCTGAAGGATTGAATAAATCAGTTCGGCAGTTGAGCTGCAGGTTACGTCGGAAATGACCAGATCGGTAAAATCGCCGGGATACGGATGATGATCAACTAGGATTTTCTTTCCGGTGAAATTTTCGGCCAGTGCTTTCATGTCGCCAAGCCGCGAAGGTTGGTTAAAATCCATAAAAATCATCAGGTCCGACTCTTCCAGCGCCCTGGCAGCCTGTTTCGGGTGATGGCTGAAATTAATGACCTGATCGTGACCGTCCATCCAGTGATAAAATTCGGGATATTTGGTCGGGCTGACCATCTTCACTTGAATCCCTGCATTTTTCAGGACACGCCACAAACCAAGTACAGAACCCATCGCATCACCATCGGGATTGGTGTGTGGCACCAAAACGATGGATTTTGAACTTGATCTTATCAACTGTTCGAACTGTCTAATCAACTCTATTTCAACTCTTTCCAATTGTAATGTTTTAAATATAATGCACAAAGATAAAAATAATGGTGATGGTTATGGATACTCAATTCTAAATTTTAGCTACCTTAGTTTCTCTAAAAAACCACTCTAAAAATTATATATATGTCAGGAAATCAAACATTTACCATGATAAAACCCATCGCGTTTAAGAACAACTATACCGGGGCAATCCTGAAGATGGTGAATGAAGCAGGTTTCAGGGTAAAGGCAATGAAAATCACGCACTTAAGTAAGCAACAAGCCTGCGATTTTTATGCCGTTCATACTGGGAAATACTTCTTCGAAGAATTAACAACTTTTATGAGTTCGGGCCCGATTGCCGCCGCCATTCTTGAAAAAGAAAACGCAGTTGAAGATTTCCGCAAACTTATTGGAGCCACCGATCCGGCAAAAGCAGAGGAAGGGACCATCCGGAAACTTTACGCCGAGTCGATGTCGCACAATGCCGTTCATGGATCGGATAGCGATGAAAATGCAGCGATTGAAGCAGATTTCTTTTTTTCGAAGCTGGAGAGGTATTAGATTGGGATGCAGGAAAAATGAAAAAGTCATCCGATGGTTATTCATTGTAAAAAAAAGACGCGAAGCAAATGACTATTGCCTCATTTTCAATGACTTTATGTTCCGGTTTGCTTACCTGAAAACAATCGTCTTAATCAATTCTTTCCCAACAACTTCGTTCAGCCTGAGGCGGATTTCTTCTTTCATCATCAGCAATTCATTGCGAACAATGGGCGAAGTGGTTTCTACAAATAAAGTACTGTTCTGGATGTAGAGGTTCCCGGTATAGCGGGCCACGGTCTTGCCCATCACCTCTTCCCACGATTTGATCAGGTCGAGTTCACTCAGCTTTCGGCCCAGGTTATTTTCCTGAACATAGCTTTTCAGCACATCGCTTAGACTTTGCGTATTACTTTTTCTCATTTTTCATAAATTACTGATCCATCGCTGATGGTAAAAATACGCGATCCGGTTTCAAGCCCGGCAATCATCTGGTCGAGGTGTTCGCGGTTGGTGTCGGTTATAAAAATCTGGCCAAAATGATCGTCGGCAACCAGTTTCACGATTTGCTCCACCCGGTTTTTGTCGAGTTTGTCGAAAATATCGTCGAGCAATAAAATTGGTGTCAATCCTGAAATTTTTTTCATAAAATCGAACTGGGCCAGTTTAAGCGCAACGAGATAGGTCTTTTTCTGTCCCTGCGAACCGAACTTTTTGATCGGATTTCCGGCCAGTTCAAACTCAAAATCATCTTTATGAATGCCTACTGTGGTATATTGCATCATCCGGTCCTTGCCCAGCGAACCTTTCAGCAATTGGGCAAAATCGTTATCAGTCAGGTCCGATTGAAGTTTTAGCCCAACGGTTTCCTTTCCGCCCGAAATCAGTTGGTAATAATTTTGAAAAATCGGCTGAAGTTTTTCAATGAAAACCTGCCTGACCGCCTGGATCTGCATCCCGTACAGTACCAGCTGGTCGTCCCAAACTTCCAGTATTTCAGGCTGAAAATTACTCGTCCCGGCCAGTTGTTTCAGCAAAACGTTTCGCTGTTGCACCGCGCGGTTGTATCGGATCAGGTTTTCGAGGTAAACGGCATCGTACTGCGCAATCACCGTGTCAATAAAGCGGCGGCGGTCTTCGCTGCCGCCCATTATCAGGTTGGTATCCGAAGGTGTTACAATGATCAGCGGGAGCAAGCCGATGTGCTCCGATAATTTCCGGTATTCTTTCTGGTTGCGCTTGAATATTTTTTTCTGGTTGCGTTTTAGCCCGCAATAAATGGTTTCTTCCGAATCGAGCCGTTGGTATTTTCCCTGGATCATAAAAAATTCCTGGTCAAACCTGATGTTCTGTGCGTCCACCGGGTTCAGAAAACTTTTGCAGAACGAAAGGTAATAAATGGCATCCATCAGGTTGGTTTTTCCAGCCCCATTGTTGCCGATGAAACAATTTAAGCTGTCAGTAAACTTAAATTCAGCATGTTCGAAATTTTTAAAATTAACCAGCGATAGTTCCTCGATATACATGTTCGGTATTCTTTACTGAAGCAAAACTACAAATTTCTGCCTCCTGTCGGGCATAAAACTTGCGCCCTTCAGGATAATATCACCAATGTGTTGATTAATATTCATTTTTATGCCTGAATTCTGACGTTTATTTTTGAAAATAGTATATTTTTGCCTCTCGATTTTCGAACTAGACTTTTAAAAATGGCAAAAGACAAAAAACACAAGCAGGTAGATAACCTTGTTGAGGTAGAGAGTGCATTAACCAAATCAGAACAATTTCTTGAAACGAACCAAAAACTGATTGCCATTGTAATTGGTGCAATTGTGGTGGTGGCAGCCGGATACCTGGGAACAAGAAAATTTTATATTGAGCCACGCGGAAAAGAAGCTCAGGAACAAATGTTTATGGCCCAGAATTACTTCGCAAAAGATTCGTTCAACCTGGCTTTGAACGGTGACGGAAATAACCCCGGGTTCCTCGACATCATCGACGAATTTGGATCGACCAAAGCTGGCAACCTGGCAAAATATTACGCCGGAATATCGTATCTGCACATGGGCAAATTCGACAATGCCATTTCATACCTGAAAAAATTCAGCAGCGACGACCTGCTTTTAGGTCCCATTTCTGTTGGTGCACAGGGTGACGCACAACTTGAACTGGGCAAAACCGAAAAGGCGCTCGATCTTTACACTCAGGCTTACAAAATGAACAACAATCAATTGACCACTCCAATTTATATGCTTAAAGCCGGTGAATTGCTTGAAAACTCGAACAAACGGGAAGACGCCATAAAATTGTACGAAACGATCAAGGAGAAATTTCCTGACAGCAACGAAGGAAGGAACATCGACAAATACATTGCCCGTGCTAAAGCTAAAATGAATAGCTAATTACTAAGGAAAAAGAAAAGCTTTCAGCTTTTATTTTGACTCAGCTTTTACAAACGATATAAAAAAGTCCCCTGCTCTCAGGGGATTTTTTATTTTTGATCAATTATAAATTAATCCAATGGCTACAAAAAATTTATCGGAATACGATTTGAGTTCAGTTCCTTCGGCTGCCGCGATGAAGTTCGGCCTTGTTGTTGCCGAATGGAATTACGAAATAACCGGCGCCCTGGCGCAAGGCGCCGTTGACACCCTCAAACTTCACGGGGCAAAAGACGAAAACATCACCCTCAAACATGTTCCCGGAAGCTTCGAACTGACTTTGGGGGCCCAGTTCCTGGCCGAATTTACCGATGTTGATGCCATTATCGTCCTCGGCTGCGTCATCCAGGGCGAAACCCGGCATTTCGACTTTATTTGCCAGGGCGTGACACAGGGCATCACCAGCCTGAACATCAAATACAACAAACCCTTTATTTTTGGCCTGCTCACTACCGACAACCAACAGCAAGCCCTCGACCGCGCCGGCGGCCGGCTGGGGAACAAAGGCGATGAAGCTGCGGTAACCGCAATCAAGATGCTGGCCCTGAAAAAAGATCTGGGATCGGTTTAATCTATTGTTTCCCAACATATTTCGCCAATTGAAAGAACAACAAACGCCGGGAAGCATGACTATCGATGGCGCATTCTCACGATATATCGGGACGGGCATACGCAATTTAAAAACAAATTATTTACGAATGAAAAAATTGCACTTTTTCGCAGCACTGCTGGTTTTTATGGCTCTTTCCGGAAGTCGGGCACAAGCCCAGCAGGAAAGTATTTACGACCAGCACCAGGTTTTCAACTCCGGACGTTTAATTTCACCTGAATCTTCGTTCCGCAGTGCTGCCGGAATTCCGGGGCACGACTACTGGCAAAACAAAGCCGATTATAACATAGCGGCAACCCTGGATACGCTTTCACAAACTATTTCAGGAGTTGAATGGATTACCTATACCAATAACAGCCCCGATAATCTGGACTATATCTGGCTGGAGCTGGGGCAAAATTTGTTCAAAAAAGGTTCACGGGGCAGTTTTGCCCAAAAAGTGCCCACCGATTCATGCGGGTTCAGGATTAAGTCGGTAAAAATGGTCGGCGAAAATCCAAACAAAGAAGCCAAATTCCTGATTTCAGATACCCGGATGCAGATCAGGCTCGACAAATCCCTTCAGGGCAGGGGCGGCCAAACACAAATTAAAATTGAATATTCGTTCCAGATAAGCGATAAACAATTCCGGACAGGCCGGGTAACTTCAAAAAAAGGGGCTATTTATGATGTTGCACAATGGTACCCCCGCCTTTGTGTTTATGATGACCTGCGTGGATGGAACACTTTGCCTTACCTGGGCGACGGTGAGTTTTACTGCGAATACGGCGATTTCAGCTATGAAATAACCGTGCCGTGGAACATGATTGTGGCCGGTTCGGGAGAGTTGGCCAACCCGGAAGAAGTGCTGACGAAAAACGAGATTTCCAGGTTAAACCAAGCAGCCACGAGCGACAAAACCCAATTCATTATCCGGCCTGAAGAAGTAGGCGCTCCGTCTGCCCGCCCTGTACAAAAAGGTTCGCTCACCTGGCATTTCAAAATGAAGAACAGCCGCGATGTGGCCTGGGCTGCTTCAAGGGCTTATGTTTGGGATGCTGCCAGGATTAACCTTCCTGAAGCAAAGACGGCCTTGTCCATGTCGGTTTATCCTTTAGAAAGTATTGGCGATACGGCCTGGAGCCGGTCAACCGAATATTTAAAATATTCTGTCGAGCATTTCTCGAAAAAATGGTTTTCATACCCGTACCCGGTTGCCGTTAACGTAGGCGGCCCGGTTGGTGGCATGGAATATCCGGGGCTTAGTTTCTGCTCCTGGAAAGCCAAAAAAGCCGCTATATTGTATCTCGTCACGGCACATGAAATCGGGCACAACTGGTTCCCGATGATCGTCGGATCTGATGAACGTCGCTTCCCTTTTATGGACGAAGGCTTCAATACCTTTATGGATGTTTATGCGCAGGATGATTTTAACAAAGGTGAATTCGGGCACAAACGTGATGGCGAATTCGACCCACAAGGCAAAAACCCGGCACGCGACCTGGTTTCTTACCTGACCCGTCCGGATGCCGAAAGCATTATGAACCTGGCCGATGTACAGGGACCAAGCACCCACATCCTGAGCTATTATAAAGCGGCACTGGGACTGGTTCTTGCGCGTGAATATATTCTGGGGACCGATCGGTTCGATTACGCTTTTCAGGAATACATCAAACAATGGGCGTTCAGGCACCCAACACCAACCGATTTTTTCCGGTTGATGAACAATGCCACAGGCGAAGATCTCAATTGGTTCTGGAATGCCTGGTATTACCAGACATGGACGTTAGATCAGGGCGTTTCAGGCGTAAATTATGTAGATGATAACCCGGCACACGGGGCAAGGATTTCACTGACCAATTTACAGCAAATGGCCATGCCTGTCAAACTAAAGATTGCAGAAAAGAACGGAACGGTTCGCGAAGTTAAGCTGCCTGTAGAAATCTGGCAGCTTGGAAGCACATATGTTTTCAATTATAACTCTACCAGTGCCATCGAATCGGTTGTGGTCGATCCTGACCAGGAATTGCCGGATATTAATCCCAAAAACAACAATTGGCCCGCCATTGAGAAATAAACGGAAATAAAAAAAGGGGCAAAAATGCCCCTTTTCCTCAAACAAACGCTCATTAAAACTATTATTGACCCTGTCCCCCTGGACGGCCCCCAAAACCCTGGCCATTTTTTCTCATTTCTTCAAACTTCTTCAGGTTTTCGTCGAATAGTTTTGCCTGATCAGGTGTTAAAATGGTTCGTATTTCCTTATTTTTTTCATTCTGTACTTTCATCATTTCATCGCGCATTTTGGTACGTTCATCGGCGCTGGCATCACGCATTTTTGAAAAGTCAAACGGGTGCTTTTCCTGATACTTTTTATTGATAGCCAGTACTTTTGCTTCCTGGTCCTTGTTCAGTTTCAGTTCGTCAACCAAACGCTGTGTCTGCCGTTGGATCATCTGTTCAGGATTCATTTGTTGCCTGCCCTGTCCACCAGGCCTGCCGTTCATCGTTTTGGAAGGGCGCTGACCGTCACCACGGTCCTGGGCGAAAGTAGCACCTGCAGCAAACAGGAAAACTACCAGAAGGATACCTAATTTTTTCATCTGTATATTTTTTTAATTTATAATTACCACACGAAACTCCCAAAATACCATTCTCCTTAAAAAGATTCATTCAGGATCGTTTCATGTATTTTTCTTTCTTAAAAAAAGATTCTGTGGCATTGACAACCAAAATACAAAAAGGTTTAAGGTTGACACTGATTTCTTGCAGCCTTTAACATTTATATGCAATTGAACTATTCAGCCTGAATCGTCGGGTACGCAACCAATTCATTAAAATATGCCTATTTTTGAGGGAATTCAAAACCAAAAATTGTGAAAGCTCTTCTTTTTGCAGCGGGACTGGGGACCCGGCTTCAGGAATATACCAAAAACACACCCAAGGCCATGGTCCGTCTGGCCGGGAAACCTTTGCTCCAACATGCCATTGAGCACCTGAAGGAATCGGGAATTACCGAGCTCACCATCAATGTGTTTCATTTTGCCGATCAGGTTATTTCGTTCGTGCACGAAAATAAATCCTTTGGGATAAACATTCACATTTCCGACGAACGCTACCAGCTTCTTGACACAGGCGGAGGATTAAAAAAGGCCGCCCCCTTTCTGAAAGGCAACGGGCCTGTACTGATTTTCAATGTCGATGTAATCAGCAACCTCGATTTGAAGGCCCTGAAAAATTACCATCTGGAGCAAAATTCGCTGGCGACTTTGGTCGTCAGGGATCGCGAAACCAGCCGCTACCTGATGTTCGACAAAAACCTGCAACTGGCCGGATGGAAAAACTTTAGCAGCGGCGAAACCCGCGTCTGCCGCGAAGATTCGTTTGCCACAGCCCAACCTCTGGCATTTAGCGGAATTCACATCATTGAGCCCGAACTGCTGGACCTGATCACCGAAGAAGGAAAATTTCCCATCATGGACCTCTACCTCCGGCTGGCAAAAAATCATCTGATCAAAGGTTTTGCCGATCAGTCGGACCTTTGGATGGATCTCGGAAAACCGGAACAGTTACAGGCTGCCGAAAATTATTTCAGGAAAAAGACTGAAGGGTTGATTGACTAATTGCAAACTGCGACTGCGACTGATCCCGGAAACGAATTGCCGGTCCAGGAACAACCTCCTGAAAACCGGCAACATCGCGGCCCATATTTTAATCTTCGGACAAACGGAAAACGGGGCCAAAAATCAGGTTCCGTTATTTTTTTGCGGCTTCAGGTTTCAGTTCCACCCCGTAATAATTACTGAAGTCGAACCATTTACGGAAAGCAGCTTTTAAATCGTCGGCAGTCATCGAATTCACGACCTGACCGAAATCGGCAAACTGGCTAAAATCGGCATTGTAATTCAGGTAGGTATTGCTCAGGATACTTAGCCAGTAATTGTTTTCGCGCAGGTTTGTTTCGTGTTCGCGCAACAGTTTTTCTTTGGCCTTTTCCAGGTCGGCTGCTGTTGGCCCATTGGTTTCCAGATCTTTTATCTGGGCAAAAACAGCAGTTTTCAGTTCGGTAAGTTTGGCCGGGTCGGCGCCGTAATAAATTGCCAGGTCGTATTTCTGTTCCGGAAATTTATCGACCGACGGGCTGGCTTCGATGTAATAAACACTGCTTTTATCTTCCCTGATCACATCGAGCAAACGGGTGGTCAGGATTTTTCCCACGGCATTGATCAGGAGCAAATTTCGCCTGTTGTAATCGAAATTACCATGAAAAACCAGATACTGGATCCCTTTTACATCCTGGCCTTTAAAGACTGTTTTTTCAACCACTCCTGAAGGTTCTTTGATCCCGGGGTCTTTCCAGTGTTCGTTGCTGTGCGTGGAAGGAATTGATGCCAGGTATTTTGTCACCAGTTTCTTCAATTGTTCCTTGTCGATTTTCCCGACAAAGAAAAACCTGAAATCGCCGGCATCGCCGAACCGCTCTCGATTGATTTCCGTAATCCGCGATAAGTCAGCCTCCTTCAGCATTTCAACCGACAGGGGCCGTTTGCGCGGACTGTAATTTGCTGAAACCACCTGGAGTGTATCCTGAAATGCGGCGTCGGGCGAAGTTTTCTTGTTCTCCAGGATTCCGGCAGTGCGGGTCATATACGAATTAAAGGCCGATTGGTCGGTACGCTGGCCCACAAAATTCAGGTAGATTAGCTGGAACAAAGTTTCGGCATCTTTTACCGAAGAACTTCCGTTGAACCCTTCGCGCAAATCGCTGATGTAAGGGCTCAGCGAAACTGATTTTCCGGCCAGCATCTTTTCCAGCGAAATTTCATCAAAATCGCCCAGCCCGCTCAGTTTCATAACCGATGGGGCCAAATCTGCCGACACCACATCTTTTTGCCCGTACAATGAACTTCCGCCCAGACTGTAAGCTGAAAACAGAATTTGGTCGTCCTTAAAATCGGTAGATTTGACGATGACTTTGGCCCCGTTCGAGAGGGTCCATTCTTCGGCGTCAACCGGATCAATTTTGCGGATTTCAGTAATCGAACCAGCCACTGGTTCAACCGCGATCAAGGGTTTATTCACCACTTTGTCAACATACGGTAAAACCGGAGCTTTTTCAACTTCGTCGAGATATTTACGAATATCGGCTTCGGTTGGGACAACAGAACCTGCTATTTCAGGGGCTGTTACAATAACCACCCGGTTGTCGGGTGTAATCCATTTCTTAGCCAGCGCATTCACCTCGTCCAGTTTAATTTCAGGAATAAATGCGTTGTAATATTTGTACTCGTTTTCAATTCCAGGGAAAGGTTCTTTCGTCGTTAAAAAATTGCGTTTATATTCTTCGGCATAAGTGTTCGATTTTTGTTTGTCGCGCTCGTTGTAGGCCACTTCAACAGAGGCCAGCATGGCGGTTTTCTGCCTTTCGAGTTCTCCGGGGGTAAACCCATATTTCAGCACACGTTCATTTTCGGTCAGCACAGCTTTAAGCCCGGCTTCAATTTTGCCATTGGCACAAACAGCCACCGAATTGTAAACGCTGGCCGGGCCAAACAATTCGCTGTAACTCGAACTGGCATACATGAACGGCGGGTTTTCCTTTTGGGCAAGTTCGGCCAAACGATCGTTGATCATGGCATTGTACAACCCTTCGACCAGTGTTTGGCGGTAGTCGCCAAGTGTTTTTGAAATTTCGAGCGGATGTTTGTAATAAACCTGTGCCACAGAGTATTGCGCCTCCTTGTCGGTTTGAACCGAAACCAACGTTTCCTTGTGGCCAGGAATGGGGAAAACCTGTTTTTTGCGTTCATTAACGGGTTTCGGAACTTTCGAAAACAGTTCTTTAACCTGACCTACCATGGCCTGCTGATCGAAATCGCCAACCACAATTACCGCTTCCAGGTCGGGCCGGTACCAATCTTTCCTGAATTCGCGCAACAATCCGGGCGCACAATGATCGACCACCTCCATTTTTCCGATTGGAAGGCGTTCGGCATACTTCGATTTGTACAGAAAAACAGGCAGCCATTTTTGCAACATCCGTTCGTCGGCATCACGGCCACTGCGCCACTCTTCGTGAACGACGCCGCGTTCCTTTTCAATTTCTTCATCCGAATCGGTAATCTGGCACGACCAGTCGTACAAAACCTGAAGCCCTTTATTTATGAACTGTGCGCTGTCGAGCGGCACTTTGATCATGTAAACCGTTTCGTCGAAATTGGTGTAGGCATTAATTTCAGGCCCGAATTCCATCCCAATCGATTCCAGGTAATTAACCAGGTCGTGTTTCGGAAAATTTTTTGTACCGTTGAAAGCCATGTGCTCGCAAAGATGAGCCAGCCCCTGCTGATCGTCGTTTTCCTCGACCGATCCGGCGCTGACAACCAGGTACAGATCGGCCCTGTTTTTTGGCGTGCCATTGGCGCGCACATAATATGTCAAACCATTTGGCAGCACGCCTTTCGACACTTTTGGGTCGTTGGGTATCGGGTCGCTCAGTTTAAACTGCGGCTGGCCAAAACTAAGCGTGGCAACCAGTATCCAGAATAACATCAATACTTTTTTCATTTTTGGTAATTTTAGTTGTTCCTGAAATTGATTTATCGTTTCATTTTAAGGTTAAAAATATTTTCTGACCGCCCGTGCAAAAGCGCTTTCTTCATTTGAGGCAGTCGGCAGGAACCGGGATTTCAATTCTTCCGGCCCATTCTCAACGATGTACGAATAGTTGGTAAACTCAAGCAGGTCGAGGTCGTTAAAATCGTTGCCAATTCCCAGGGTAAATTCATGTTCGATGTTCAGCAAATCGCAAACAAACTTCACCCCATTCCCTTTTGAAACCGATTGATGAAAAATTTCCATCCAGATGTACCCGGTTTCGAGCGGCGAACTGGTCCTGACAACTTTCACCGCTTTAAACCGCTGTTCAATTTCATCCTTAAAAACGTGAAACCTTTCCGGATTATTGGCGAAAACCACTAAAAACTGACAGGCTTCGGAATTGATCGGCTGACCCGGCACCAGCGGTTCTGAATGTGCCTGATGAAAACTGAAATAGTTCTCAAACTCAGCACAGGGCGTGCTTCCACGATGAAACCAGCACTGATAATTCTCCGGAACAGGCTTGAAAAGATGAAAATTCAGATCAAGTTCAATCAAATAATCGGCCAGTTGCTGCACAACTTCAGGATCGAGATTCTGATGGTACAAAAACTTCTCGTTCCTTTGGTCGTAAACACCAGCCCCGGAAGAAAAAACAATGTAATCGAACGGAATGTTTTCAGGAATAACTTCCCTGGTTTTTTTCAGGTTGCGTCCGGTGGCAATAACACGCAGGACGCCGTTTTCACCCAGCATTTGAAGGGCTTCCAGGTTTTCGGCAGAGATTGACTTGTCGTTCTTCAAAAAAGTCCCATCCAGATCAGTAGCGACAAGTTTTAGGGTGCGATTGGCATTCATCGTTTTTTTTTCTTTTCAAATTCAACATATAAAAACCGGTTGCGACGGGCTATTTTTTTGCTTCCTGCTTTAGCGTTCGACCGGGCCCACGCCAAAGCCTGATGGATTGATTGAAACTACTCGCTTTTGGCCATAAGATTTTGGGGGCCTGAAGTTCCTTGTTCATTTACCGTTTACTGAAGCCTGCCGCGGAAAGGAACGGAAAGGGATAAAATTCAACCGCTCTGATCCAAATTCCAATACTGGCCCCTGTAATTTTTGCTTCAACGAATATACT
>JBBIHV010000025.1:0-3109 GCA_037446835.1 Sunxiuqinia sp.
CTGGGCATCAATCCCAACGGATTATCGGATGCTTATGCCAACTATCAGACACAAACCGTGAACCACTCGAAGATTAATTACGAATATTGCAGGGCCAATCCGAAGCAGTATTTTGGCTATAGCAAACAGTGCTGGGGCCTCACTGCCAGCGATATTCAGGGCGGTTACTCGGCCAGTTCGCCCACCAACGATCAGGGGTTCATTGCTCCCACTGCGGCTATTTCGGCCATTGCTTTTTCTCCGGATGAATCACTTCAGGCTTTAAATTTTTTCTATTACAAACTGGGTGATAAAATTTGGGGGCAATATGGATTTAAGGACGCATTCAGTTTAAACAGTCAATGGTTTGCCGATTCGTACCTGGCTATCGACCAGGGGCCGCAAATCGGGATGATCGAAAACTACCGGACAGGCCTGCTGTGGAAACTTTTCATGTCGTGCCCCGAAGTTCAGGCCGGACTAACCAAACTGGGGTTCACCTATCCGAAGTGAAAAGCCCCTCGAAACAGACTACCTAAAAACCAAGGTGAAAATGAAAAACAGACTTATCATATTAGTAATTGTACTTTTTACCGGAATCGGATTTTTTTCGCGTGCCGGAAGTCAGGCGAACCCGACAAAAGGCGACGAAAAGAGCAGTAAAATTTCAGACGACTCGCTGCTGACTTTGATCCAATACCGCACCTTCCAATATTTTTGGGATGGCGCCGAACCGGTTTCAGGAATGGCACCCGAACGAATTCACCTCGACAATATTTATCCTGAAAACGATAAAAGCGTAGTAACCACCGGAGGTTCAGGATTTGGCGTGATGGCCGTCCTGGTTGGTATCGAACGGGGGTTTATCAGCCGCAAGGCCGGAATCGAACGCCTGGCTAAAATCGCCGGGTTCCTCGAAAAAGCCGATCGGTTCCATGGGGCCTGGCCGCACTGGCTGTTTGGCGAAACCGGCAAAGTCAAGCCTTTCGGAGGGAAAGACGATGGTGGCGACATTGTTGAAACGGCCTACATGGTCCAGGGTTTGATTTGTGCCAAAAACTTTATGAATCCTGATGTTCAGTTGGAAAAAGCGTTGGCAGATAAACTGGCTAAACTTTGCAACGAGGTGGAATGGAGCTGGTACCAAAATGGCAAACCGGCTTTGTACTGGCACTGGTCGCCAACGCACAACTGGGAAATGAACTTCCCGATTGAAGGCTACAACGAATGCCTGATCGCCTACATTATCGGCACCAGTTCGCCCACGCACCCGCTGTCGCCTGAAGCTTACCATAAATGCTGGGCGCGAAACGGAGCCATAAACGGCGAATCAATCGAATACGGCGACACCTTGCACCTGAAGCACAATGGCGCAGCCGAATACGGAGGACCTCTTTTCTGGGCACATTATTCCTATCTCGGACTGGATCCGCGCGATTTGAAAGACGAATACGCCAACTACTGGAACGAAAACCGAAACCAGGTGATGATCGACTACAGCTATTGTATTGAAAATCCGAAAAAATTCAAAGGTTACGGTCCCGACTGCTGGGGCCTGACGGCCAGTTATTCGGTGAAAGGGTACGATGCACATTCGCCGTCGAACGATTTGGGCGTAATTTCGCCAACTGCCGCCTTGTCGTCGTTTCCTTATTCTCCGGAAGAAAGTATGCGCGCGGCACGCTATTTTTACGAAAAACTGGGCGGAAAACTTTGGGGGAAATATGGTTTTTTCGACGCATTCAGTGAAACCGAAAACTGGTTTCCGCAACGTTACCTGGCTATCGATCAGGGCCCGATTGTGGTCATGATTGAAAACTACCGGACCGGCCTGCTCTGGAAACTTTTCATGAAAGACAAGGACATTCAGGACGGACTGACCAAACTGGGGTTTAGCTTCCGGAAAGATTGAAAAAGTGTTCAGTCTCAGTGTTCAGTTCCCAGAAAATTGGGTATTGGAAATTGATCATTCGATATTGGAAATTCAGCGGTAAAGTCCCAACAACCAATTTTAAATAACCAATATCCAAATAAGCGCATTGCAGTATATTTAAAAACAGATAATAAATCAGCACTCCTCACTCCCCTCCTCCGGAGGGGTTGGTGGAGGCCAAAATTTAGAAACATGAAACGACCAACAAACCTGATAATTTTGATGATAGTATTTGCGGCATTTTTGTCGTCGTGTACCCAACCAAAAGCAGAAAGCGGCGATCAGAAAATGAATGCGTTCATCGACAGACTGATGGGCAAAATGACATTGGACGAAAAATTGGGACAGTTGAATTTGCCTGCATCGGGCGATATTATTACCGGTGCGGGAAGCAATAACAACATTGCCGAAAAAATAAAGCAAGGCCAGGTCGGCGGCCTCTTCAACATCAAATCGGTTCAGAAAATCCGTGCAGTCCAGAAAATTGCGGTGGAGCAAAGCCGCCTGAAAATCCCGCTCATTTTCGGAATGGATGTCATTCACGGTTATCAGACCGAGTTCCCGATCCCGCTGGGGCTTTCGTGCAGTTGGGACATGGGCCTGATTGAGAAATCTGCCCGCATTGCCGCACAGGAAGCCAGCGCCGATGGCATCTGCTGGACTTTTTCGCCCATGGTTGACATCGCCCGCGACCCGCGCTGGGGAAGAATTGCCGAAGGTTCGGGCGAAGATCCGTATCTGGGATCGGAGATTGCCAAAGCAATGGTGAAAGGCTACCAAGGCGACGATTTGTCAAAGAACAACACCATTATGGCCTGCGTCAAGCATTTCGCGCTGTATGGCGCTGCCGAGGCCGGACGCGATTACAACACCACCGACATGAGCCGCATCCGCATGTACAACGAATACCTGCCTCCATACAAAGCCGCTGTTGATGCGGGAGCCGGAAGTGTGATGTCGTCGTTCAACGAAGTAGATGGCATTCCGGCCACGGCCAACAAATGGCTGATGACCGACCTGCTGCGCAATCAGTGGGGCTTCAAAGGCTTTGTGGTAACCGATTATACGGCCATTGCCGAAATGATCAATCATGGGATGGGCAATTTGCAACAGGTTTCGGCTCTCGCCCTGAAAGCCGGTATCGACATGGACATGGTGAGCGATGGCTTTGTCGGAACCCTGAAAAAATCGCTCGAC
>JBBIHV010000025.1:3209-22504 GCA_037446835.1 Sunxiuqinia sp.
CTCGACGGCCTGAAAAATGCAGTTGGCGACAAGGCCAAAATCCTGTATGCCAAGGGCGCCAATGTGGTTGGCGATGAAAAATACAACGAGCGGATCACTGTCTTCGGAAAGTCAACGCAGTGGGATAAACGTTCGCAGAAAGAAATGATTGCCGAAGCGGTGGCTGTGGCCCGAAAAGCCGATGTGGTGGTGGCTGCTGTTGGTGAAGCTGCCGAAATGAGTGGTGAATGTTCGAGCCGTTCCGACATTAACCTTCCGGAAAACCAGAAAGAATTGCTCGAAGCCTTGCTCGCAACAGGCAAACCGGTGGTGATGGTACTTTTCAACGGACGTCCGCTGACCATCGGCTGGGAAAAAGAACATGTTCCGGCCATCCTCGACGTGTGGTTTGCAGGCACCGAAGCCGGGGATGCCATCGCCGACGTGCTGTTTGGCAAGGTCAACCCTTCGGGGAAGCTGACAGCTACTTTCCCGCAGAATGTGGGACAAATTCCGCTTTTTTACAACCACAAAAACACCGGACGGCCTTTGGCCAAAGGAGCGTGGTTCACCAAGTTCCGCTCCAATTACCTCGATGTTTCAAACGATCCGCTCTTCCCGTTCGGATTTGGGCTGAGCTACACCACGTTCGGTTATAAAAACCTGAAATTGAGCGACTCAACATTAGCAAATGACGGCAAACTGACCGTTTCGGTGGAGGTGACCAACTCCGGAAATTACGACGGCGCCGAAGTGGTTCAATTGTACATTCGCGACCTGGTCGGAAGCGTGACCCGTCCGGTGAAGGAGCTGAAAGGCTTTCAGAAAATATTCCTGAAAAAAGGAGAAACCCGCACCGTTGAGTTCACCCTGACCGAAAAAGACCTGCGCTTCTACAACAGCGACCTGAAATATGTGAGCGAACCCGGCGATTTCAAGGTATTTGTCGGGACGAATTCAGACGATGTGCTGGAAGGAAGTTTTGCATTGAAATAATATTTTAGTATTTGAATTACAGTGATTTATAAAATATTGTATTAGTAATGCAAAATATCTTATATTTGTAATACACGATATATTGTATTAGTAATATAAACTATATGATTTTAAAGCAAACAATTTCTGAAGTGATTGAACATCAATCTGTTTTGCTTGAAAGTAAATCGCTGGGAATACAACGTTATGATTTGGATGAGATAAAGTTGTATGATTCTTTCGTATTGGTAATTAGCGGAGTCAGGCGTTGTGGAAAAAGTACCTTATTGAAACAAGTCCTAAAAAACAGGTTTAACAATTCTGTTTTCCTGAATTTTGAAGACCCTAGATTGTCTGGGTTCGAATTAAGTGATTTTACTAAAATCGACGAGCTTACAATTGACCGGCATCCTGAAGTTCTGGCCTTTGATGAAGTTCAAAACGTTCAGGAATGGGAGAAATATATCAGGACAAAACAGGATGAAGGACAACAGGTAATTGTGACTGGATCGAATGCATCGCTGTTGAGCAAAGAATTTGGGAGTCGATTAACCGGAAGATATATTTCAAGGGAACTTTTCCCTTTTTCCTATTTAGAATATCTGGAGTTTGCCGAAAAAGAACCCAATGCCGACTCTCTGCTTGGATATTTGAATGAAGGCGGATTCCCTGAATTTCTAAAAACAAAAGATGAGGAAGTGCTTTTCAGGCTAATGGATGATATCATTTATCGGGATGTTGCAGTTAGATATGGTTTACGACAACACCAAACACTGCGGCAGTTGGCCATCTATCTAATCAGTAACAGTGGAAAATGCTATTCACAGAATAATTTGAAGAATATTTTTGGAATTGGGTCTGTTAGGTCAGTTTCAGACTATGTCGGCTGGTTGGAAGATTGCTATCTATTATTTAGTGTGCCAAAATTCAGCTTTTCGCTAAAAAAACAAATTTATAACCCCAAAAAGGTTTATTGCATTGATACTGGTTTAGCTGGTGTTAATTCGCTCTCAATGTCAAAGGATTACGGTCGAAAACTTGAAAATCTGATCTTTTTGCATTTGCGAAAAAACCGAAAAACGATCTTCTATTATTCGGAAAAAACTGAATGCGATTTTATTGTTGTGAATAAAGGCCAGCCAATTGAAGCTATCCAGGTTTGCTACCAGCTAACAACCGACAATCTGAGCAGGGAATTGAAGGGATTGGAAGAAGCGATGACAGAACTAAAACTCGAAAGAGGGTTCATTATCACTTATGATCAGGAAGATACTTTTGAGGTGAACGGCAAACTTGTAAAAGCGGTCCCGGCGTGGAAATACCTGAGCACAAAAGATTCAGAATAATAAAAAGCTCAATAATGTCACGAAACTTTCATATTTCTTTTCGTGAACCTTGGTGTTTTGGTGACTTGGTGGCAAAAAATAAATAGAACATGAAAACGATATTCCTTATTTTGACTTTCCTTTTACCGGCATTGTCTTTTGCTCAAACAAACGACAGCATCCGTGTGGTGAAAGGCCAGGTGAGCAATTATTACATTCCGGTGGTGAAAAAGAAGCTGATTACCGGGAAAGTAACCAACGAAAAAGGTCAGCCGCTGGAAGGCGCGACGGTCATGTTCCAGTACAGCCCGATGCACAACAACACCGACAAAAATGGCGCATACCAACTGGATGCCGGCGGCGTGGATTCGGTGCTTCAGGTATATCATCCGGAAATGGGCATGACTTATCTGAATGTAAAAGGCAAGCAAAATCCGGTAAACATCGTGCTGAAACCACAGTCTGGGCCGGTGGTGAAAACCTACAAATCTCAGGCAACAGAATGGTTCGACCCCCAAAATGACCACCCGGCAACTTTCTGCAACCCGGTGAATATTCCGTACAACTTCGAGCCGCTCAATAATAATTCGAAAGACAGCAATTCGTTTCGCTCGGCAGCCGACCCGATGGCCTTGATTTACAAAGGCGAATATTTTCTGTTTGCCACCAACCAGGGTGGATTTTATTGGTCGAAAAACCTAAGTCAGTGGAATTTTGTGTTCAGCAGTTTCCAGCGATTACCCACCGACGATGACGAATGTGCACCTGCTGCGTATGTAAGTGGCGACACCTTGTTTTATGCCGGATCGACCTATCGCGGACTGCCAATCTGGTACAGTACCGACCCCAAAAGCGGCCGCTTCAAGCATAAAATCGAAAAGATCTCGCTGCCCACCTGGGACCCCGGATTTTTACTCGACGACGACGGTAAACTTTACGTGTATTACGGTTCGAGCAACGAGTATCCGCTGAAGGGTGTTCAACTCGATCGCAGCAATTTTTTTCCGGTCAGCAAAATCGTAAATACCATTGAGTTGCAACCTAAAATTCACGGGTGGGAGCGCTTTGGCATGAACAACGACGACAGCCTCACGCTGGCGCCTTTCATGGAAGGCAGTTTCATGAACAAGCACAACGGAAAATATTATTTACAGTACGGCGCGCCCGGAACTGAATTCAAGGTTTATGCCGACGGCGTTTACACGTCGGATCATCCGTTGGGACCATTCACTTACCAGAAACTCAACCCGGCTTCGTACAAGCCTGGAGGTTTTATTCAGGGTGCGGGGCATGGCGGAACATTTCAGGACCTCTATGGAAATTACTGGCACGTGGCAACCTGCATGTTGTCGCTCAAATACAAGTTCGAACGGCGGATTGGACTGTATCCGTCCGGGTTCGACGATGACGGAACGTTTTACGTTTCTACTGGTTACGGTGATTATCCGTGCCTGAACCCGACCAAAGCTACCGATCACCGTAACGGCTGCTTTGCGGGCTGGATGCTGCTTTCGTACCAGAAACCGGTTACCGTTTCATCAACCGACGGAGAATTTGCGGCCCAAAATGCTTCGGACGAAAACATGCGCACTTACTGGGCGGCCAAAAGCGGTGAGCCTGGCGAATGGCTCGAAATGGATCTGGGCGGAGTAAAGGAAGTTCATGCCATGCAGATCAATTACTACGACCACAAGGCTTTTCAGTACAACCGGGCCATGGATTTGTATCACCAATACCGGATTTACCAGTCAACCGACGGAAAAAACTGGACACTGTTGGTGGACAAAAGCAACAACGACCGCGATGTGCCGCACGATTATGTGGAACTGAAGAAACCTGTAGAAACGCGCTTCCTGAAAATTGAAAACATCCACATGCCAACCGGCTCGTTTGCTATTAGCGATTTCCGCGTGTTTGGCCTGGCCAAAGGCGAAAAACCTGCCGCCGTCAGCAACTTTAAGGTTGACCGATCAAAAAATGGTTCGCGTGATGCCGAAATCAGCTGGAACCCGTCAGCCGGGGCTTATGGCTACAACATCTGGTATGGCGTATCACCCGGCAAACACTACAATTGCATCACTGTGAACAGCGAAACCAGTTACAATTTCCGCGGAATGGACAAAGGAACCACCTACTATTTTGCCATTGAAGCGCTGGGCGAAAGTGGCAGATCAGAAATGGGGAAAGAGGTGGAAGTAAAGTAAAAAAGGAATGCCCGGACGGATTTCAGAATTGAAAAAGTAATTTTGGTGGCTAATAACCTGAAATCGCAGGCGCTGTTTTATGATCAAATAGGATAATATTTTTCCCAATTTTGATTAAGCGGGAACGAAACAAGAAAGAGATCGGGAATGACCTCTTTCTTGTTTTATTGACATGTTACAAAATTTAGATTCCTAATTCCGGTCGAAGTATTTGGTGTGAAGCAATTCGTGCGACAAGTGGCTGAGTGGTTGTTTCAGGAACTCTTCATAGATTTGGGCAACTTCGGGGTTCAGGTGCGACTTGCGCAATTGTTTTCCCTCGTCTTCCTTGTAAATCGCTTCTATTCGTTTTTTCCGGATCTCGTTGGTCGTGAAGCGGGGTTGTCCGCCGCCGCCGATACATCCACCCGGGCAAGTCATTATTTCAATAAAATGGAACTCCTCTCCTGCCCGCATGGCTTCGATGATTTTCTTTGCATTTCCCAATCCATGGGCCACGCCAACTTTTAGTTCCACTCCTTCCAAAAAGCTCCAGGCGGGTAAACATCCCTCCAGTTTAAGCGCTGCTTTTTTTACTCCTTCCAAACCGGCCACTGGTTGCAAGTGCAGGTTTTTGACGGGCAATTCGCGGCCAGTCACGATCTCATAAGCCGTGCGGATGGCGGCTTCCATCACACCGCCGGTATTGGCGAAAATATCGGCAGCTCCCGAACCGCTGCCCATCGGCGAGTCCATCACCCCATCTTCAAGTAATTTAAAATCGATGCCCGATTGTTTGATCATGCGTCCCAATTCGCGGGTCGTCAATACATAGTCCACATCCTGAAAACCACTGTCGTTCATTTCCGGACGCTGGCACTCAAACTTCTTGGCTGTACAGGGCATCACCGAAACCACAACAATATCTTTAGGGTCAACACCCGCTTTTTTAGCATAGTAAGTTTTGGCAACCGCGCCAAACATTTGCTGTGGCGATTTGCAGGTTGAAATGTTGTCTAAAATTTCAGGATAAAAATATTCGGCATACTTGATCCAGCCGGGCGAGCAGGATGTAAACTGCGGTAAGGCAACTTGTTGTTTGTCAACAAGGGCAAGCTTTAACCGGGTAAGGAGTTCTGTTCCTTCCTCCATAATGGTGAGGTCGGCAGCAAAATTGGTGTCGAACACCCGGTCGAAGCCCAGGAGCCGAAGCGCGGTAACCATTTTGCCGGTCACCAGCATACCAGGTTCGTAATCGAAACACTCGCCCAGCGCGGCGCGGATGGCAGGCGCGGTTTGAACAACCACAAATTTGGCGGGATCTTCAATGGCTTCCCAAACAAAGTCGATATGCTCTTTCTCAGTAATGGCGCCAACCGGACAAATTGCCGCACACTGCCCGCACTGAACACAAACAACCCCATCGAGGTGCTGATCGAAAGCGGGACCAATTTTCGATTCGAAGCCGCGCCCTTGTGCAAACAGTGAGCCGACCCCCTGTATTTCGTTGCAAACCGTCATACAGCGGCGGCATTTGATGCATTTGCCCGAATCGCGCACTAAAGCTGGCGTACTGTCGTCGATAAATGTTTTTAGCGTTTCTCCCGGATAGGTGATTTCCATGATGCCCATCTCGGTAGCCAGTCGCTGCAATTCACAATCCTCATTTCGCACACAGGTTTTGCATTCGCCGCAATGCTCAGAAATGAGCAGTTCAACCACAAATTTTCGTGCTTCGCGCACACTTTTTGAGTTGGTGGTGATTTTCATTCCTTCTGAAACGGGAGTGGTACACGAGGCAACCATGTTGCGGGCGCCTTCCACATCGACCATGCAAACCCTGCACGCTCCTTTTGGAAATTGATTTTCAACATGGCACAGGGTGGGTATTTTGATCCCGGCCTTTGCCGCAGCTTCAAATATGGTGCTGCCTTCGTTGATTTCTATTGTTTGTTTGTTGATATATACGGTTGTCATTTTTTAAAATTTTATAGCCCCCTCTTAATCTCCCCCACAGGGGGAGACTTTAGGCGGTGCATATTCACAAAATTTTCTTTTAATTACAATAAATTCAGAACTTGGCTTTCTTATTCCCCTCCTTCGGAGGGGTAAGGGGAGGCTTTACTTGCTTCCATAGTCGCATCTGAGGCATCTTCTGGCCTGCCTGATGGCTTCGCCTTCTGGCCACACAAGTTCTACTTCGTCGAAATTGTGCATACGCCGGTTGGCGCTGAGCATGACCATGTGGGTGCGTGGGTACTTGGCCGGGTCGGCTTCGGGATCGAAGAAACTGTCGTTGTGCTTTTCCTGACGCCAGAAATCATGTTTATCACCGGTCAGAAACTGGTCAATACCAACAGCGGCCCGTTCTCCTCCTGCCACTGCCTCAATTACAGATGACGGACCTGTTGCGGCATCGCCTCCGGAGAATATCCAAGGTTCGGAAGTTTGCCCGGTTTGCTTGTCGCATTTGATTTGCGATTTGCCGCTTAAATCCAGGGGCAATCCATTGGTCACGCTTTCCACGTCGAGAGTTTGCCCGGTAGCTACAATAATCTGATCGGCTTCCATGATGAACGACTCATCGCTTTCAACCGGTTTCCGGCGACCGCTAGAATCAAAGGTTCCAAGCTTCATTCGCACACAATGAATTCCCGAAACTTTTCCGTTTTCAGTCAGTATTTCTTTCGGGTTTGTGAGGGTCAAAAGTTCAATCTTTTCCTCAACTGCCGCATCAATTTCTTCCGCCCAGGCAGGCATTTCTTCCTGTGTCCGGCGATAAACGATGCTTACTTTTTCAGCGCCCAAACGAACAGCGGTGCGTGCCGCGTCAATGGCTGCATTTCCGCCACCTACAACAATAATTTTCCTTCCAACCGGAACAGATCCCCGCAGGTTATACGTCTGCAAGAATTTCAGCGCGTCAACCACGCCTTCGCTGTCAATTCCCGGTATCCTGGGTTTCATCCCTTCCGGATTACCAACGCCGATAAAGACCGAATCGTAACCTTCTTCTTTTAATGAAGCAAGGGTGAAATCAGTGCCAAGCCGTTTCCCGGTCTGGATATCAACCCCCATATTTTCAATCATACGGATTTCGCGGGCCAGAATTTCGCGGGGAAGGCGGTACGACGGTATGGTTTGCACCAACATGCCACCGGGGCGCTGTTCTGCCTCGAATACTTTGGGTTTATAACCCAAGCGGGCAAGGAAGTATGCACAGGAAAGGCCGGCAGGACCAGCACCGATGATGGCAATTTTCTTTTGACTGTTTACAGCGTTTTCGCGCATTTCGGGAAGTTGGATGGTAATTTCCTGATCGACCATAAAACGTTTTACCCCACGAATGGATACCGACGAATCGAGGCTTGCCCTGCGGCATTTGTCTTCGCAGGTATGGAAACAAACCCGGGCACAAACGGCAGCAAACGGATTCCGTTCGCGGTGCAGTTTCAGCGCTTCGGCATAACGTTTTTCACCTGTAAGCGAAATAAAGCCCGGAACATCGACCCCGGCAGGGCAGGCGCTTTGGCAGGGCGCACGTACCAGTTTGGCACAAACTCCCGCTTCGCACTTGTGTTCCATGATGTGCATTTCATATTCGTGCCTGAAATATCGCAAGGTTGACAGCACCGGGTTTGGCGCCGATTGCCCCAATCCGCACAACGAAGTTTTTTTAATCCAATGTCCCAGACGTTCGAGTTTTTCAATGTCGCCCTGAACACCGCGTCCTGTTGTAATTCGTTCGAGAATTTCGTGCATGCGCTTGGTGCCAACGCGGCAAGGTGTACATTTTCCGCACGACTCTTCGGTTACGAACTGGATGAAAAATTTGGCCACATCGACCATGCACGAGCCTTCGTCCATGACCACCAATCCGCCGGAACCCATGATGGCGCCCAGCTCGTTGAGCGACTCGTAATCGAGCGCAACGTTGAGGTGCTGTTTGGGGATACAACCTCCGGAAGGGCCACCAATTTGCGCGGCTTTAAATGGTTTGCCGCTACTGGTGCCGCCGCCAATATCGTAAATTAAATCGCCCAGGTTTGTGCCAACCGGAACCTCGAAAAGCCCCGAGTTTTTGATGGCGCCAGCCAGTGCGAAAATTTTTGTGCCTTTGCTTTTACCTGTTCCGAATTGGGCAAACCATTCGCCACCTTTTTCAATGATTGAAGTTACATTGGCAAAAGTTTCCACGTTGTTGAGGATGGTAGGTTTTCCCCACAAGCCGGCAGTGGTCGGGAAAGGAGGCCGGGGGCGTGGTTCGCCGCGTTTCCCTTCGATGGATGCCATCAGAGCGGTTTCTTCGCCACAAACAAAAGCGCCCGAACCCATTCGGATGTCGAGGTCGAAACTGAAATCGGTCCCCAAAATATTTTTTCCAAGAAGCCCCATTTCACGGGCATCGTCCATGGCTTTGCCCAACCGTTCAACAGCCAGCGGATATTCGGCACGCACATACACAAAACCTTTGGAAGCGCCAATGGTGTAGGCTCCAATAATCATTCCTTCGACCACGCTGTGCGGATCGCCTTCCAGGATGCTTCGGTCCATGAAAGCTCCCGGATCGCCTTCGTCGGCATTGCACAAAATATATTTTTGGTCGGCAATCTCTTTTTTTGCCAGGTTCCATTTCATGAAAGTAGGAAACCCAGCGCCGCCACGCCCGCGTAACCCTGAGGTTTTCATCTCGTCGATCACCTGATCAGGAGAAAGCTGGGTAAGTGTTTTCCGTAGTGAAACATAACCTCCTGAAGCGATATAATCGTTGATGCTCACCGGGTCGATGTTGCCACAGCGGCGTAACACAATTTTCTTCTGATGGCTGAAAAACTTGATGTCGGTGGCTTTCGCGACACGTTTTCCATCATCGTCGTTCAGGTGAAGCAGTTTTTCAACCGGACGTCCCCCAATCAAATGTTCATCAATGATGGAATCAATGTCGGCCAGCTGAACATTTTCGTAAAATATCCCTGATTTTTTCATCAGGATAACAGGGCCTTTGGAGCAAGGCCCCAGGCAGCCTGTGCCTTTTACCATGAATTTGCTGGAAAGCCCACGTTCTTCCAGCTTTTCTTGTAGTTGTGCCCTTACGTTCAGCGAGCCACAGGCGATGCACCCACCGCCCGTACAAACATGAATGATCTCTTTAAAATGGTTGTATTGTTCGGACTGTTTTTCCGATAAATCCTGAAAACAGTTGTCAAACTTTTCAGGAGAATCTAATTTATACATCATGGAATTTTGGATTTGTTATTCGAAACTGTTCAATATCTCGCCGATACCCGTTGGTTTAACCCGTTGAAAGGTTTGGTCGCCTACCATAACAACTGGAGCAAGTCCGCAGGCGCCAAAGCAGCGTCCAACTTCCAGCGAGAATTTTTTGTCGGGGGTGGTACCTCCAATCCCAATGTTTAGTTCTTTTTGGAGCGCTTTTAACACGTCCTGCCCACCCCGAACGTAACAGGCAGTTCCCATACAAACCCGGATGGTGTATTTGCCTTTGGGGATAGTCGAAAAATAGGAGTAGAACCCAACAACCCCGGCGACTTCGCTGTAAGGTTTTTTCAGTTCTTTACTGATCATTCGGAGGGCTTTTTCAGGAAGGTACCCAAACAGGTTTTGAGTGGTTTGCAAAACAGGAATAAGCGCCCCGGGTATTGTTCTTTGAGATTGAACGATAATTTTTAAACGCTCGTAAAGCTCATCTTCGTTGACTTCGCCACAGGAGCAGCCAGTCAATTCAGTTTTTAGTTCGGTCATAATAAGTATTTAACGGGTTGATTATTAAATTTTTTCGAAAAATACGAATAAATGGTCGAAGAGGAAGGTGTGCAGGTGCGATAATTTACCCCTAAATACATGTTATACAATAACATATAGAGTTATATAGATAGTTAAAAGCAGCCTTATGTTCTGATGGAGAAAAAGCGGTTATCGTTGTAACGAGTTCTTGTATAACGTTCAACGAGATCTTATACTTCATTATTTTTTCTGATATACCCTGACATAGTCAACGACCATTGATCGGGGAAAAATGCTGTCGTCAATGCCCTGAGCGCCACCATAAGTTCCGCCAACGGCCACATTTAGCAGCAGATAGAACCGTTTGTCGAACGGCCAGACTGCAAAACCGGTTCCTTCGTTTTTGAATGTGAGATAGAGTTTTGAATCAACATAAACCCGCATTTCGTTCACCTCCCATTCCAGAATATAACTATGGAATTGAGTATAACAGTCAGGAATATAGGTTATTGCGGTCTTTTGTGTGCCCAAAACATGGCTGTAAGTTTGGGTTTGAACCGTTGCTACAATATAATATGGAATGTATCCTAAATTTTCCATGATGTCGATTTCACCACTGTCGGGCCAACCACCGTAAGTCCAATCGAGAGGCAGCATCCAGATGGCAGGCCACATCCCCACTCCCGCCGGCAGTTTGGCCCGCACCTCAATTTTTCCATACAACCAGTCCCCTTTTGTGCGGGTGACCAGGCGTGCCGAAGTGTATTTTTTGCCTTCAAAATCTTCCTTGATGGCAGTAATGTAGAGATAGCCATCTTTAACTTCTGCGTTCTTCAGGCGGGCTTTTGTATAGTATTCATCTTCATTGTTTCCCCAGCCGTTTCCACCAACGTCGTAGCCCCATTTTGTACTGTCGGGCAACCCGGTGTAATCAAATTCGTCAGCCCAAACCAATTGATATTGATCTAGGGGTACTGGTGGGTCCGTTTTTTTATTCTTCGAACATCCCCAAAATATAAGTGCAATTAAAACAGGGGCAAATAGGAATGATTGTTTCATTAGGGCATTGATTTAAAAAAAATCCGGAAATTTTGTTGCTGTTTGACTGCCCAAGTGCGATCAATTTGGTTTATCTTTTTTTATTTCCCTGACTGTATTGATTTTACCCTGGCTCATACCGGTTAAAATATCTTTCATTTCCTGCAACTCTTTTCCATAAGCAGCCCAGTTACCTTGTTTTAAATATTCGGTGGCTTTATTGTAGTGGCTGAGCGCCTCTGCAGCTTTGGACGATAAAGTCGTATTCACCGTGTTCGCTATTCCAGTCATTTGCTTCATTGAAACTGAATCCTGTAAGCCTGAACTGTTGAAAATTGCCTGAAGCGCCTCTTCCAGCGTTTCTTTCATTTCAATCTGATCGTTATACGTTACAATAACTCTTTTCAATTCCGGAATTTGTCCCTGTTCAGATTGCAAATAAAGAGGTTCCACATACAGGAAAGAATTTTTAATCGGGATGATCAACTGGTTTCCTTTGATCACCTGAGAACCTTGCTGGCCCCATAGCGTGAGTTCTGAAGAAATATCAGGCTGTTGGTTTATCCTGGCTTCTATCTGCATAGGGCCATAAATCAACTTATCCTTCGGAAGTGAATAGACGATCAAATCTCCGTAATTAGGCGCATCGCATCTGGCGCACATCCATGCAGTCATATTATCCTTTTTAGAAGGATTAAGCGGCAGCATCAGGACGTATTCTTCTTCTTTTGCGTTGGGCAACCGCATGATAATGTAATAAGGGAACATTTTCTGCTGGACATTATTAAAAAGTTCATTTGGCACTTCCCAATAGTCTTCCTGATTGTAAAATACCTTGGGATCGGTCATGTGATAGACATTATACATTTCTGTTTGAATATTGAACAGATCGGTGGGATAGCGGATATGGGACTTCAGGAAATCGGGCATCTCACTGAAAGGTTTGAAAAGTTTAGGGTAGATCTTTTGAAAGGTTTGAATAATCGGATCTTTGGGATTGATCACATAGTAAGAAACATCACCATCGTAAGCATTAATAACTACCTTAACCGAATTGTTGATGTAATTAAAGCTTCCTTCACCCATGTTTTTCTTTACAGGTTCAGAGTATGGAAACATATTGGTTGTAGTGTAGGCATCGTGTATCCAATACAGTTGTCCGTCTTCACCAACAACAAGATAAGGCTCGCTGTCGTAGGAAAGAAATGGTGCAATCGTCTGGTCCAGATCTGAAATATTCCGATGGAACATGATGCGGCTTTGGTCAGTCAGGTAGTCGGTAAGCAAGATTTTGATGTCTGAAAATTTCCAGGCGTAAACGATACGTTTAAAGAGGCTGGAAATGAGAACGCCACCTTTACCAGTATAGCTGGTATAAACATTGTCTTCTCCCTTTGGGTAATCAAACTCCTTGGCTTTGGTATTCACCAAAACATACTGATCTGATTCTTCACCAAAATAAATGCCCATTTGCTTTAAGTTAAGGGGTTTAGTGGTTGTCGGTGGGATATCCTTTATGAATAAATTAGGCATGCCGTTAGGCGCAATCTCATTCACCGGGCTCATAACAACACCATAACCATGTGTAAAAATCAGATGCTTGTTTACCCAGGTTTGTGCCCGGTCAGGGATTTGTGTAACAGGCAACTCTCTTGCTGCCACTGAAACTTGTGTATATTTATCGAAATGATACCGATCGACTGCCACACTTTTAAAATCATAATACAAACGTATTTCCTGAATTTGCTTATAGGTTTGTATTAAAGGTCTTCGATCCCACAGCCTTATGTTATCTATGGTATTTTTATTTTCCTGAATATCCTTATACGTGATTGTTTGGTCGATAGGGAAAGGCTCAACCTTAATTTTATTTAAGCCGTATGCCTCACGCGTAAATTTTATGTTGTTCAAAATATAAGGCGTTTCTTTTTGCAGTTCATTGGGCTTTACGACATATTGCTCAATAATGGAGGGATAAATCCACACAAAACAAACCAGTGAAAATACCCAAACACCAACGGCATAAATAATAATCTTCATTTTTCGGATAACCGGAGATAAGAACAAAAGCAGGGTGATCAGAATACTCAGGATTGAAATTACCCAATAGGCAGGAATATGAGCATGTACATCCACGTATGACGGACCGTAAGCCGCTCCGTGTGACGAATATAAAATGTCATAAAGCTTCAGGAAATACATTACGGAAATGCCGAGAACAAAGAACCCCGATAGACTGATCAAATGTCTTTTTACCAACTTGGTTGACTGGAAGTTTGTTCCGGTAGTTGAGATGGCATCATCCAGATAGTAAGAAATCAGGACTGCGATAAAGGTTAGGGCCACCATAAAAAGATACCAACCGGTAACGAACTGATAAGTAGGAAGTTTAAATATATAAAAGCCCGCATCTTTGCCAAAAATTGGCTCACTAATGCCAAATGAAGAAGCATGGATGAACTTCAAAAAATCGCTCCATTGATCGAATGCAGATGAACCCATGAGACTTCCAATGAACAAAATCAGCACAACCCAAAACCACGCAATCGCCTTTCCCTGATAGAGCGGTAAAATAAATTGTCGCGGATCGTCGGCCTTTAAGGAAATGAATGGCCTGGTCAGGTTGCCCCTTTGGTAGGCAATGCGGATTTGAATACCGGCAAACAGAACAAAAACAAGGAAGAACACAGCAAACGAAGCGACTTTTGCTAAAATCATGGTATCAAATACAGAACCGTAATTCATGTTGTTAAACCAAAGCCAGTCGCCATAATAGTTTAAGAACAAGTTCAGCAAAAAAACCAAAACGAGCAGAACAGCAACCAGAATGATTGGCTTTTTAAAGTTTTTCATAACTCTGAATTTAGTATTTAAATTTATATTCAAGTCGCCAGTGATGTTTAAGCATGTCTGGTTATTCCATCAAAACTTTCAAAGACAGGAATATCCACAAACACCTATTTTTGAAACAATGAAACAAACTATTCATGAAATCCGTCCATTGATTCTCATAAATGATATTAATATTCAAAAGTAACAAATTATAAGGAGTAACTTAGTAATAATCAGAATCAAATTAAATAAGAACGATGGGTTGACGGATCTCATTAAAGAATATAACATAAAAAAGGGCAGAATTTTCATTCCACCCTTTCACTATTTTTAGGAAGCTGAGACTTCGGCGTGAACTCTGTCGAACGCCTGTTGAAGCTTATTTACACTGAACTTTGGCCCAGGTGTCTTTCAACTGAACGGTGCGGTTGAAAACCAATTTTTCCGGCATTGAATCCTGATCGACATTGAAATAGCCCAAACGTTCAAACTGAAAATGATCGAGTACTTTGGCATCTTTTACAAAGGGTTCGATGAAGCACTTGGGTAAAACCTGCAACGAGTCACGATTCATGAATTCCTTGAAGTCAACATCTTTGTGTCCGTCTGGTTCTTCGTCGGAAAAGAGGCGATCGTAAAGGCGCACTTCGGCTTCTACATTCTCGGTAGCCGAAACCCAGTGAATGGTCGATTTCACTTTGCGTCCGTCGGGCGAATTACCACCGCGCGAAGCCGGATCGTAGGTACAATGAATTTCGGTGATTTCGCCGCTGGCATCTTTAATCACATCGGTACAGGTAATGAAATAGGCATAGCGCAGGCGAACTTCGGTTCCGGGTGAAAGACGGAAAAACTTCTTGGGTGGTTCTTCCATAAAATCGTCGCGTTCGATGTACAGCTCGCGGGTAAACGGCACCAGGCGCGTTCCCATCGAAGCGTCTTCCGGATTATTTACGGCTTCCATCTGTTCAACGACCCCTTCCGGACAATTGGTAATCACCACTTTCAGCGGATTCAGAACCCCCATCACACGCTGCGCCCGTTTGTTCAGGTCTTCGCGGATGCTGTATTCCAAGAGCGCCACATCGGTAACTCCGTCGGTTTTGGTTACCCCAACGCGATCGGCAAAATTCCGGATCGATTCCGGAGTATAACCACGACGACGCAATCCGCAGATGGTAGGCATGCGCGGGTCGTCCCAGCCGGTAACATGGTTATCTTTCACCAGTTCGAGCAGTTTTCGTTTGCTCATTACGGTGTAATTGAGGTTTAACCGTGAAAATTCAATTTGTCGGGGGCGGTAATCCGAATCCATCAATTGATCGACAAACCAGTCGTAAAGTGGGCGGTGAACTTCAAATTCGAGGGTGCAAATCGAGTGGGTGATCCCTTCCCAATAGTCGCATTGTCCGTGGGCAAAATCGTACATCGGGTAAATGCACCATTTGTCGCCGGTACGGTGATGCGGTGTTTTCATGATCCGGTACAGAATCGGGTCGCGCATGTGCATGTTGGGCGAAGTCATATCGATTTTCCCGCGCAAAACCCGCTCGCCTTCGTTGAATTCACCGGCTTTCATGCGCATAAACAAATCAAGGTTTTCATCGATCGTCCGGTTGCGGAAAGGACTTTCCGTTCCCGGGCGTGTTGGGGTGCCTTTCTGTGCACTGATGGTTTCGGCATCCTGATCGTCGATGTAAGCTTTTCCTTCCCGGATGAGTTTCACCGCAAAGTCGAAGAGCTTGTCGAAATAATCGGATGCATAATATAGTCGGTCATCCCAGTCGAAACCCAACCAGCGCACATCTTCCATGATGGAATCAACATATTCGGTATCTTCTCTCGAAGGGTTGGTATCGTCGAAACGAAGGTTGGTCAATCCGTTGTATTTCTGAGCGGTCCCGAAATTCAAGCATATCGACTTGGCGTGGCCAATGTGCAGATATCCATTAGGTTCAGGAGGAAACCGGGTATGAACACGTCCGTTGTTCTTGCCTGTACTAATCTCTTCTTCAACAATCTGGTGAATAAAATTATTCGATTTCACCACATTTTCACTTTCAATCGCATTTTCGCTCATCTCGTTCAATTTAAAAGTCGCTTATTTTTTGGCTGAACAGCAAAAGTATAAAATGATTTCATGTGTCAGATATTCACCCGTTTTAAAATTGATTTCCGGAACATTAAAATTAATTTTGTGGAGAATACCGAGTGTGAAGATTTGGAGATTTGAAAATTTAAAAATGAGCCGACGAGTTTGAGGATAGAAGTTTAAACTCTGAACTTTAGGCACTTTAGGCACTTTAGGCACTTTAGGCACTTTAGGCACTTTAGGCACTTCGAACTTTTTAATCGTAAATTGCAAATAGAATATGGCGCTGATCGAAATTGAAGGAATGGAGTTTTATGCTTTTCACGGGCATTTTGAGGTTGAAAAAGTGGCAGGTAACCGCTTTCTGGTAAACCTGAAACTGGAAGCCAACCTCAGCAAAGCCGGGCAAACCGACCGGCTGGAAGATACGCTCGATTACCAAAAAGCTTATCGGGCCGTTCAGGAAGAAATGGCTATTCCGTCAGATTTACTGGAACACGTGGCACAGCGCATCGTCAGCCGGATAAAATCTGAATTTCCGGAGGCTGAAAAAATATTGGTAAAAGTTTCGAAAATGAACCCGCCAATGGGCGGACAGATTGAAAAGGTGAGCGTAACGATGGAGGGATAATATTCGAAGCGTCATTACGAGCGAAGCGAAGTAATCTCAACGGATTGCTTCAGTCGTACCTCGTTCGCAATGACGATCCGATTAATCTATTTCACTTTGATAAACCGAACCAAAACTGAAGCGTGTGGTTCAACAGAAACGGTGAATTTATCTGAAACAGTCCCTTTGTCTTCCTTGCTCCACAAATCTTTTACCGAGTAGTTTCCGGTAATGCCAAGGTCGGCCATTGCGACTGAAATTTCTGACGGTCCAGCATCGTTGGTATTAAAGAAAGCCACATATTTATCTTCCGTTCCGGGAACATCCGCAGTCCACACAATCAACCCGTTTTCGTCTTTCAATTGTTTGTTGTTTAAGCTGTTCTGATTGACGGACAACACGTCGTCGTTCGTCAGCAGCGACAGGGTAAATGCGTCGTTCGTGGGCAAATCGCCGCCAAACATCAGTGGAGAGCGGAACATCGCCCAGAGGTTCATCAACGTGTATTGTTCGGGTTTGGTAAATCCGGTCATGCGATCAGCTCCACGCTCAGCGCGCAAAGCAATGTGGCCCAGCGGAAGCATATCTGCATCGGGCCAGTGGCCTTCGCCAATGTATGGAGCCCAGTCGGCACAGCGTTTAAACTGCGGTTTCAGCATCTTCCAGTTGTCCCAAAAATCGTCGCAAATGCGCCACATATTGGCATGGTTCATCACATGACCGGCCTTTTCGAGCGCGGTTGCACCCGGCGAGGTGGAAAAAACCATCGGACGACCGGATTGATCAATTGCTTTACGAATCATTTCAATTTCGCCCTGATGGTACGGGCGCGACAAATCGTCAACTTTCACATAGTCAACCCCCCACGAGGCATACAAATTAAAAAGCGAATTGTAATATTCCTGTGCCCCAACTTTGGTAGAATCAATGGAATACATATCGTGCAACCATTTGCACTGCACTTTATCAGAATAAATATTAGCGGCTGTTACTTTGGTCCCCATCACGGGGCATTTTTTCTTCACGGCTTCAACCGGAACGCCCCGCATGAGGTGGATCCCGAATTTCAGGCCTTTTGAATGGACATAATCGGCCAGCACTTTGAACCCGTTGCCATTGACAGCCGAAGGAAATCTTTTAACTGCTGGCAAAAAGCGTCCGTATTCGTCCATGGTGTAAACCGGATCTTTCTCGTTGTAGCCGCCAGCCTTATCGTTTTCAACATACCAGCGAATATCGACAATGATGTATTCCCAACCGTGCTGTTTCAGGTTTGCTGCCATGTAATCGGCATTGGCTTTCACTTCAGACTCGGTAACAGTTGGTCCGTAACAATCCCAGCTATTCCAGCCCATTGGCGGAGTTTTGGCATATTGCCAGAAATTTGTCCCCACATTTTCTACGGCTGCCTTTGGCTTCTTTTGGGCACATGAGGCAACCATTAATACAACAAGGCATAACAATGTTAATTTAGTTTTGATTCTCATTTTTCTCAGGTTAAATAAGTTAATTAAAACATGTTTTCTTAAAAGTGTAAATATAACATTTATCATTTCCTTTAAAATATCCTCAACCAACATTTTACATGTTTGTCGCCAGATTTTAAACAGGAAGGCCGTTAATCATTGGACAAATCCAATGATTAACGGCCTTGAAATTTTATTCAATGATTGATTAAACCCTGATGAATAATTCGTGTTTCGATCTTCTGACTTTAGCGGCGCCATTCAGATAATCTTTTTCGGCATCGCGGTACCCGAGAGCCATGATTACCGTACTGTGCAGCCCTTTTTCTTTTAATCCAAGCGCGGCGTCGAGTGCATCCGGATCAAAACCTTCCATCGGAGTGGCATCAACCTGTTCGACGGCAGCAGCAACCAACCCGACACCAAGGGCAATGTAGGCCTGTCGCATGTTCCAGTTCAGCAACTGTTCCGGAGTTTTGCCAACAATACTACCTTCTGCCATGTTTCGCATTCCTTCGAGCGACTCAACCGGAATACCGCGAAGAGAGGCTATTTGGTTAATATATTTATCAACATTTTCTTTGCTGTAATCCGTCCATGCGGCAAAAACAAGTACATGCGATCCTTCAGTAATTTGCGGCTGATTGTAAATTGCCGGGGCTATTTTGGCTCTCGTTTCAGCATCTCCGATTACAATTACACTGAACGGTTGTAACCCAATTGAGGTTGGAGCCAGTTGAATTGCGTCCAGAATATTCTCCAGTTTTTCTGCCGGAACCTTTTGTCCGTTCATCCGCTTGGTGGCATAACGCCATTTCAAATTGTTTAATACACTCATTTCTAATCCGTTTTTCGAACATTAATAAATAAATTTTCAGACTTCATTGGAAAATCTAATTCCAATAGTTACTTTTAGTGCCTCAATATTACAAAGTAACTTTTTAATAAACAAGCCCACTTTCAAAAGCTTTAAAGGAACATGGAAGTAACCAATGCAGACATCCAAACAATTGACCTTCAGAAAAAGTTGGAAATATTTTTTCAGGACGA
>JBBIHV010000025.1:22604-31158 GCA_037446835.1 Sunxiuqinia sp.
AATGGCCCAATGGGCATCCGGGAACATGGAAGAAATTATGCGGTCAAGGGATGAATACGATAGCCGGTTGCAGTAATTCAATTTTGGAATGACAGCACAATTTTCTTGCAAGTCGGAAGAAAATTTTGTTATCTTTGCCCACCCAAAACGGGAAAAGCCATATTTTGGTCGGTTGGCCGAGTGGTTAGGCAGCGGTCTGCAAAACCGTGTACGGCGGTTCGAATCCGCCACTGACCTCATATTATTACTTTTATGAGATTTTATAAAACTTAAAACCCTTGATTTTCAGGGGTTTTTTGTTTTTATAATATCAGGAAATAAAGAAAAGTAAAGAAAAATAAAGAAAATACCGCCCCTGTGACCGCATATTCATTCGAAAAGGTTCTTGAAATGGGCGCATTTTTCATTGCCATTGTTCGAAGTTTAGCAACGAAACCCGTGAATTACAATTCGTACTTCTTCTGAAACAACATTTTAAGAAATATTAACAGGATCTTTTAATATCTGATTTCCGGGAACTTAAGCATTCAACCCAACATTCATTTTCATTGAATTGCCTCGTCAGGGTTACGTTACCGGAACTTTTCGAAATTCAAATTGTTTTTCCAGCATCAATGTTTGAAAGAAGAATCGACCATGAAATTACTTTTTGCATTTTTTGCCCTTTCATTTATGATTAATGGAAACGTGTGGGTAAACAACCTGGGACAGGCAGAACAACAAGCGCGGGATGAGCACAAACTTATCCTGCTCAATTTTTCAGGATCAGATTGGTGTGGCCCATGCATCCGAATGCACAAAGAAATTCTTGAGAGCGATAGTTTCCGTCGGTTTGCCAACGATCATTTGATTCTGGTAAACGCCGACTTCCCCAGAATGAAAAAGAACCAACTACCTAAAAATCAACAGAAATCGAACGAATTACTTGCAGACCAATACAATCATGAAGGCAATTTCCCTTTAACCCTGCTGCTCGACAGCAATGGAAAAGTAATTCATACCTGGAATGGATTTTATGCCAAAGGCGCTGAATCATTTGCCAGCGAAGTAAAAGTACTGGTTGAAAGTAACCGAAGCAACTAATATGCAGTTGGATGTTTTTAAAAGGGAATTAAAACTGATGGGTAACCAGTTTCAGATTACTGCTATCGCTTCGATTGCCGAATGGGCTTATCAACGCATTGACGAAGCGGTAACCGAAATTCGAAGAATCGAAGATTTATTGTCAACATTTAAGGACGACAGTGAAACAAACCTGATCAACAGGAATGCAGGAATTCAGGCGGTAAACATAAGCGACGAAGTGTTCAGCCTGATTGAAAGAAGCATCCGTATTTCATCCATTACTCAAGGTTCGTTCGATATCAGCTATGGCTCAATTGATACACGACTTTGGAATTTTGATCAAACAATGACTTCGCTTCCAGATATTTCTGTTGCCAGAAAAATGGTTCGACTGATCAATTACAAAAACATCATGCTTGATGAAAAAAATAGAACTGTTTTTTTGAAGGAAAAGGGAATGCGCATCGGATTTGGAGGTATCGGCAAAGGTTATGCTGCTGAAATGGCGAAAAGAATCATGAAAAAAAATGGAGTTAAAAGTGGAATCGTAAATGCTTCAGGAGATTTAACTGCCTGGGGAAATCAGCCCAATGGCGATCCGTGGACAATCGGGATTGTGCATCCTGATCTTGCCAATCAGCCCTTTTCCTATTTGGGCATCTCAGATGGCGCGGTTGCCACTTCAGGCAATTATGAAAAATTTGTAATGATTGACGGGAAGAAATATTCGCACACGATTGACCCCAAAACAGGGCTCCCGGTAACAGGAATAAAAAGTGTGACCATTTTTTCGCCGAATGCTGAACTATGCGACGCACTTGCAACGCCGGTCACCATTTTAGGGATCAGGAACGGGATCGCTTTAATTAATCAGTTGAAGAACGTGGAATGCATCATCATCGACGACGACAACAAGCTTTATAAATCAAAGAACATTCATTTATCTTAATCGGAAAACATGCAGAAAAGAAATGTTTTGTTAGGGATGCTGACGGCAGTAGCTTTCAGTTTTTTACTAAATTCCTGTAAAACTGTTAAGGAATACCAAAAGAACAAAATTAATGATGCTGAAATGGAACTGTCGTTACGGAAAGTAGAAAAAGGTGAGAATAGTTTCCAGACTTATGTTGAAGGGGCCTCCGGAGCCAATGGCGGCAAGGTTGGCGGAGGTTGCGGTTGCAACTAATATCGAAACTTTTTCATCGTCAATGCTTTATCCTTTAAGAATCATCATTTATGCGCAAAATCTGTTTGACTTTAGCAGGAAGCTTCCTGTTCTTTTTACTCTCTTTTGGTCAGTCGCCAAACGATAGCACCTACGAATACCATAGTCCTGTCCTGAAACTGGAAGAAACGAACCTGGTTTCGAATTATTATTCTCAGACTGGCGATCATTCGGCAATAACCGGAGGAGTAGGCACACAGCAACTAACCGATGTATCAAATATCATAGAATTAAAATTTATTAAGTGGGATTTGCTGAATCAAAAACAAACGCTGAATTTTGGATTGGGAATCGACCATCACACCGCAGCATCATCGGCTTATGTATCAACTTCGGGCGCTTCAAAAACAGGCGGCACGCGTGTATATCCGTCGGTTGACTGGCAGGTGGAAAATGCTGAAAAAAGGACCACTTTTGGATTGGGCGCAGCCCTTTCTTTTGAATATACCTATCATTCATATAATGTTAACGCGCTTTATTCAAAACAATCGATGGATAAAAACCGTGAGTTCAGTGCCAAAGCAAACCTTTTTCTTGATGGGGTAAAGATGATTTATCCCAGCGAACTCAGCCCATATACTTATGCCATTTCTTCAGCAAGCGGCGGTGGGGGTTCTTCTCCGAAAATCCCATCGAAGTTAAGAAGCACATTTGCCACTTCGTTTGCCCTTTCACAGGTTATAAACAAAAGTATGCAGATTGCTTTTATCGGTGACGCGGTGGGCCAGGGCGGTTATCTTGGATTACCCTTTCATCGCGTGTATTTTAATGACCAGACGGTTGGTCAGGAAAGATTACCGAATACAAGATTTAAACTTCCGGTGGGGATAAGGTTCAACTATTTTTTTGGCGATCGGATCATTTTCAGGACGTATTACCGCTATTATACTGATAGTTGGGGAATATCGGCACAAACAGCAAGTATTGAAATGCCCGTGAAGATTACGCCATTTATTTCGGTTAGCCCATTTTACCGTTATTATGTGCAAACCGCATCGCGCTATTTTGCTCCAATTTATGAACATCAGCCAGGAGTTGGATATTATACAAGCAATTTCGATTACTCAGCTTTTAACTCCAGGTACGAAGGGTTAAATCTCAGATATGTGCCCCTTGAAGGTTTATTCGGAATAAAAAGTTTGTCGGTAATTGAATTAAGATTTGGCCATTATGAACAAACCACAGGCCTGAAATCGTTCAACATTTCCCTGAACCTGAGGTTCAAATAACCTTTGATCACCTCCTTGCTACCGGTTACAAAAGCAAGAAAATAATAGAAATCACGACTTGCCTGGGCGCAGATCAAGTTTCCGGATTGATGCCGAGCGGTCATTAAATTAGGAAGATACGAAACGAAACATTACATTTAGGTTTTAAAATTCGCACCATGAATCGAAAATCGGTCCGGTATTTTGTTCTCTTAGTCCTTTTAATCGGATTGTGCAGTTGGGGCGAAAAAGCTCACCGGAAAATCAACGCTTCCTGCGTCGGGTTTTTCCCTCCCGAACTTCAGAACCTGAAAGCCTGGGCCCCTTTTCTGGGTGATCACAGTTCTGATGCCGACTTCAGAAAAAAAACCGACAAACCGGAGTTTGTAAAGCACTTTATCGACATCGACAATTACGATGACTTTGTCAAAAATCATAAAATAGAGGAAAATTTCGAGGCCGCCTGTGCCAAATACGGGAAGGGTGTTGTGATGAAAAACGGTACCCTGCCGTGGTCAACCGACTCAACTTACAACGCTTTGATCCGGGATTTTAAATCGGGCAAATGGTCCCGTGCTGCTTTAACTGCCGCCGATTTGGGTCACTACGTGGCCGACGGTTTTATGCCACTGCATGTTACGGCCAATTACAACGGGCAGTTGAGTGGGCAAACCGGAGTGCACCGCCGCTACGAGGAAACCATGATCGACCGGTTTATTGATGAGGTTCAGATTAATCCGTCACCAATCAGGAAGATTGATCAGGTCCAGCCGTACATTTTCGGTTACCTGTATGCCAACCACACAAAAATTGCAGAACTGCTTCTGGCCGACAAAGAAGCATTTGAACTGGCCGGACATCACCATAACGATTTGTATTACAACACTTTTTGGAGAAAGACCCGCGCCTTAACAATTGCTCAACTCCAGCAATCATCAAAAACCCTGGCGTCATTAATTTATACCGCCTGGATTGAAGCCGGGAAACCTCCTATTCCCATAAACCCCGGCCTGAATAAAAACAAATAAACCGGACACCGGAACCTGTAAAAAAGCCCCGTCTATCAATTGATTGACGGGGCTCCCATTTACTTTCAGTACTATTTTGTTACTTCTTAAACTCAATTTTAAACGTCACGACCTGCCAGTCGGGTAATTTTGACGGTTTTGAAATGACGAGCGCATCACCCCCTTGATTCCATTTCAGTTTTTCGTTGCTTCCCAGCATTTTTACTGAAGCTACCGTTTTGTTGCTGATCTTTGAGTTTTTCCCCAAAGAAGCCAGTTGTATATCCGCCGTTGGTTGGCCCATGCAGAAAGCATAAAGCGTTTCGCCTTTGGTGGTGAACCTGATGTCGGTTGATTCGTACGGCCTGACATCTTTCACTCCGCCAAACTGACCTTTGGCTTGATTCTTTGCAGTGGAAGGACCTTCGCCATATATTTTCCACGGACGGGTCCCGTAAATTCCTTCGCCATTCACGGGCGTCCATTTGGCAATCACATCCAGAATGGCCATCACATCAGGCTCTAAATCACCTTCAGGAGTTTGAACCACATTCAGGAGCAGGTTGCCGTTTTTGCTGACAATGTCAACCAGCATTTGAATGACTTCGGTTCCGGTCATGTATTTCTGCCCGGTGCGGTAAAACCAGTCGCCAATGGAAGTATCGGTTTGCCAGGGAAACGGGCTGATTGAATCGAGTGCTCCGCGTTCAACATCCTGAACCCAGCGGCCTTCCGAAGCATGCATTTTACAGGTATATACAACATTCTGTGTCCCTCCGTTCCGGGTTAAATCCTGATTGTAATAATGAGCCAGCATGGTTTGTCCAACTTTTCCGAAAGGCAATTCACTGTCGGAATAAAGCAGGTCGGGGTGGTACATGTCGATGAGTTCGGTAATGCAGGCCAACCAATTTTGCTGGTTTTCAGGATCTTTTGTCAGCCAGCCGGTATCGTCGGGGGCCGCTTTTTTGTGGTACAAATCGGCATATTGTTCATCGTTTCCGTCGTAAGGGACCCCGGCCATCGGCCCTGTTTTGTCGGCGCCCCGTGCGGTTTGAAACCAGGTGTAGCTGGCGCCCAGGTGTTCGGAAACGCCGAAACGAAGGCCTTCTTTTTTCGCTGCTTTCTGCCAAAGTCCAACCACATCTTTTTTCGGGCCCATTTGTGCAGCATTCCAGCGATGGATTTTTGACGCCCAAAGGAAGAAGTCGTCGTGATGGGTTCCCATGCTGACAAAGTATTTGGCCCCCACTTTTTTATAAAGTGCCATTAATTTCTCCGGATCCCAGCGCTGTGCTTTCCATAGCGGGATGATGTCTTTGTAACCGAATTTTGATGGATGACCGTAATGAGCCAAATGGTAGGTGTAATCTTCATCGGGCTTGTCTGAAAAAGAATTGGTTTTCCAGTCCCAGGCCTGATTCATGTACATTTTTTTGGCATACCAGTCGCCCTGTCGTGGAACGGCCTGTGGACCCCAATGTGCCCAAATTCCGAACTTGGCATCGCGGAACCATTCGGGGTATTTGTACTGATGAAAAGACTCATCGGTTGGCTTGAACGGGCCTTCTGCTTTGGCTTTTGGCTGCGCTACTGCGGAAAACATGAACCCTGCTGCGAGGATCATCATTCCGATTTTCAGAAAGATTTTGGTTTTCATTGACTTGATTTTTAAATACTGGTTTATATTAATTGATTACTGTTTCATATTCAGTTTACCGGCCCAATCAATCCTGACCGGATAGAACCACGGGATCGGATTGGGGTGGTTGTGTAATTGCTGGCTTAGGTATTTATTGTATCCTTGTTTTTCCATGAGTTCAATCTCTTAACATGGTCATCACGTCTTTTCTCCGGTTTTCAGGGGTGACTTTCAGGGAAGTAACTTTTCCGTTTTTGTAGGTACATTCCACCGTAGTGTTTTTCGGCGCGCAAAGCTTAAACGAAACGTCCCAGTTTTTGGGCCAGGCCGGAAAAAGGATAATCCGATTGTCGGTAGTTTGCATCAGCATTTCCTGAAGTCCGATCATACCACTTCCTCCCCAGTTATGGTCGGGAACCCAGTCGTGCCCAGGTCCCCAGAATGTTGGGAAGCGCCGGTTGGAATCACGTAACTTTTTGATGGTGATCGCTGCAGCTTCATCGGTCAGCCCCATCCTGGCGCAGAAAATCGCATCCTGATGCCAGCTAATGTAGTCTTTCTGATTGGCGTTATCAACACCAAACTTCCAGGTGTCGATTGCCAGTTGCAGATTGGGTTTCCCGACGCCAAACAAACCCCAGGGAAAGACCGGATACAGTTGAGGAATCTCTACATTGATAATCCTGTCCCATTTTTCGGCCGGGGCAATGGTGGCATGTCCTTTCATTTCGCGGCGGGGCATTTCAGGCAAACGCGAAGCCATGACAGCATATCCGGCTTTTTCGCCTGCCGAAACATATTTATCAGGAAGCGCCTGAAGTTCGCGGGTCAAAACGGTCAATGCCGCGATAACATCCGATGGGTTTTTAACATGACCGGTATAGGATTCCAGTGCCATACAGGGATACAAAATGTATTTTCCATCGTCGGAAAATTCTTTACCAAAGTTTTGCATTGCCCGGAAACGGTAATGCTGATCAAAGAATCTCACAGCTGATTTCACAAAAGGCAAATACAAACTGATGTCGTTTCCGGAATAACGGTAGTATTCCAGTATCATGAATGAAAATTCGAGCTGTGAGGTAAAATAATACTCATGATAGGGCGTATATTGTAAGCCCCGCTCATAATCTTTTGGCCGGTTCCAACCGAATTCGCGACCGCAAACGATGCCTGCCTGGTTCATCTGGTCGGTGAAGCAGCAACCTTCATGCCCCCAGTAATCTTTAGTCCGCAATTCTGCATTTTTCAAGGCTCGCCGGTAAAAATCGAACTGTTGCGGTAGGATCGAAAAATCTCCGGTTTTCAGGAGCGGCCAGTAAAGCAGACGCTGGTTTTGGGCCGTCATTACACCGCCACCCCATGCCCTAAAATCGGGATTATCCTGATTGAAATTTTTATCGATCAAAACCGGATCGAAGGTGAAAAGCCCGCCATTGAATTTGGTTGGGTATTCGCCTTTGGCATTGCAAGCCAACTGGTATCGAAAGATGTTGTAGTTCCGTCCTACCTGCCAGACCGAATCCCTCGAATTGGGCTGATCGGGATTAACAGAGATAAAACTCCGGTTCCAGAATTCCTTCCACCAGTTTTGATGAGCCTGAAACCTGGATTTCAGACCGGCATTTTCAGGAAGCAATTGTGTGGTCACCGATTTTTCGAACGCTTTGCTTTCACTGAAATAACCTGAATGCAACTGAATATCGAGCCTAAATGTTTTTGATGGTTTTTTGCTTTTCAAACAAACACTTTGATAATTGGTTCCCAGGTAGTTACCTGACGATTTTCCGCTAACTTCCAGATTTTCTCCCTGCATTGCTCCGCCAAACACGAAATCTTTCAACGGATTCCACAGGGAATCTTTCAGGTGAAGCAAATCCTGCTGAATGATTTCTTTGTCGATGACCAGATCGGCATTGTTGTTCTGATGGTAGAACAGAATGCGGTTTTTATCGGTTTTTACGGTATCGGGATACCAGAAAATATCTTTCCCCGGGTAATCGATATAACTTGGCACTACCCAGCGGGTCACGATAGGTTTCTTCTCGAAACGCCAGTACTGGTATTCGGCCTTTGCCGAAATGTTACGGTTTGAAGTCAATTCAACATGGATATTTGGGCAATCGGCTTCTACCCAGATTTTGGCCTGGGCATTCAAATCGCCGTTGCTCCCTTTCAGCTCAATCAAGCCGTTTTCGAGCTTCAATTCCTGACGGATGTTGACGAATGGATTCGGCGTAAAATCGAGTTTTACCCTGCCTGATTTCAGAAGCGCGTTATTTTCATCGAAACTGTTGCTGCGCCCGAAATAGAAATACACAGAACCGTTTTCGATCCAGACGTTGCAGCCGACATCGCAACCGCCCACCGGCATGGATTCCGAAGCATTTTTGCTTTGTGAAGTCCA
>JBBIHV010000026.1:0-2378 GCA_037446835.1 Sunxiuqinia sp.
ACCGTATTTTTTATAAATTCCTGAATTTTAGGCAATTCGTGATTTACTTTTTCAGGAATAAAAATCTGAATGACCCCATTGCCAACCCGGTTGTAAACGCGATCGGTGTTTCCCTTGGTAATGGCCAGCTGGTGAAACCGGGTTTTAAAACAACTTTCCGGCGCGAACAGCGTGCGACCAGCCCGAATTTTCGATTGTTGTTTTAAGATCCATTCGGTTTTCGATTCAACAAATCGGATGGCGTCGCGGTAGAGCGCTGAAGCAGGCATCGAAACAACAGTTTCGCCATTTGATTTCACGCTCAGGCGAATTCGGCTGGATCGTGGATTCATGGTGAACATGACCGTTCCAACCGGTTCAATTATGATGTGTTTTGTTGTCATCCCAACCTAACTCAATGATTTTGCTAAAGTAATCAAACCCCCAAAATAAACATCCCGGACCGGAAAATGATCTGAAGTTTTTGCAAAACGTCCGGGATTAATTCAATTTCAACAAGCATACAATATTCATGTTGAGATTTTTGCCTTTTTCTGTTCCGAAACATGCTGATACAGCACAGTACAGGATTGTAAAACAATTTTGATGTTGTATTTTTATGTGGAACAGAATTTGACAAGAAAATTAACTTAAACCACATGAAATGAAGAAATTAGTTTTGATAACCATGTTGCTTGCCTGGTTCCATCAGGGAACAAATGCCCAGCAAAAACTTTTCAAAGAAACCGACGAACAGAAAAAAGAACGGATGGCCTGGTGGGTCAACGACCGGTTCGGAATGTTTATCCACTGGGGTTTGTACGCCCTGCCTGCCCGGCACGAGTGGGTAAAGAGCAACGAGCGGCTAACCAATGAAGATTACCAGAAATACTTCGACAACTTCAATCCCGATTTGTACAACCCCCGCGAATGGGCCAAAATGGCCAAAGCTGCCGGAATGAAATATGCCGTGATTACGACCAAACATCACGAAGGATTTTGCCTGTTCGATTCGAAGTTTACCGACTACAAAGCGCCAAACACGCCCTACGGAAAGGATGTGCTGAAAGAATGGGTGGATGCTTTCAGGGCCGAAGGCCTGAAAATCGGGTTTTATTACAGCCTGATCGACTGGCACCATCCCGATTTTAAGGTTGACCGTTTTCACCCGCTGCGCACCGACGACAAAGCGAAATTAGCCGAGCTCAATAAAAACCGCGACATGAATAAGTACCGCGAATACCTGCACAACCAGGTACGCGAACTGATGACCAATTACGGGAAAGTAGATATTTTATGGCTCGATTTCTCGTTTCCGGGCGAAAATGGCAAAGATCACAACGACTGGGATTCCGAGAAACTCCTGAAAATGGTGCGCCAGCTCCAACCCGGAATTCTGGTAAACGACCGGCTCGACCTGAAAAATTACGACGACGGCTGGGACTTTACCACGCCTGAACAATACAAAGTAGCCAAATGGCCGGAAGTAAACGGTAAACGGGTTCCGTGGGAAACCTGTCAAACCTTCAGCGGATCGTGGGGATACTACCGCGACGAGAACACCTGGAAAGACCTCAAACAATTGCTGGGCCTGCTGATCGAATCGGTGAGCAAAGGCGGAAACCTGTTGCTGAATGTTGGCCCCACTGCCCGTGGAACTTTCGACGAACGGGCACAGGCCAGACTAAAAGCCATGGGCGAATGGATGAACGTGAACAGCCGCTCGATTTATGGCTGCACCCAGGCTCCTGATGAATTTCAGGCCCCCGCCAACAGCTTGCTCACTTACAACCCAAAAACCAACCGGTTGTACATTCACCTGCTCGATTATCCGTTGCAGAACCTCACCCTGCCAGGTTATGCCGGGAAAGTGAAATATGCCCAATTCCTGCACGATGCGTCGGAAATTAAATTTTCGCAGCCAACCAGTGAAGGAGCACCTTCAAACGATCTGAACCTCAGTCTTCCGGTCATCAAACCGAATGTCGAAATTCCGGTGATTGAACTGATGCTGAAATAGAAAAAACATATTTTTGGTTTTGAAAAAGCGGTCCTGAAATCAATCAGGACCGCTTTTTTGTGTTTAGGAGATTGCAACTTGAACAAGTCTGAAAATTTCCCGGTGCGGATGAGTGTATTCTTCTGCCAAAATATTGTCATTGCATCAATGAAAATTTCTCAGTTCACCACTATCTTCGTGGTATAATTCACTTCATCGCCCGAAATATTCAGCAGGTAAAGTCCGGACGGAAGCCCAATATTTACCGAATTGTTTCCCGACGTGAGCATCTTTTCGGCCATCACTTTTCCGTTCATGTCCATAAAAGTAGCCCGGCTGGTTTTTAGTTGTTCCGGAACAGAAATCGAAAGTTGCCGGTCGGAAACCGGGTTGGGAATGA
>JBBIHV010000026.1:2478-30950 GCA_037446835.1 Sunxiuqinia sp.
AACCGGGGCATTTCCGGCAAAATCGTGCAGGAAAGGCCCGTCGAATTCCCATTTGTACAATTCGTCGATGGTGGTTTTGGCATCGGCCAGCGTGCCTTTCGAAACGCGCAAAAAATCGAGCGTTCCGGCAAAATAGTTGCCATCCTTGTTTTTTCCGACCAGAAAATCGCTCTGATTTGTCAGTGAAATTCCGGCGGAAGGAACTGTTCCGCTTGCCGTCCCGTTGGCCAAACGTCCGTCGGTATAAATTTTTACTGAAGCGGCCAAACGGTCAAACTCAACCAGAACGTGGTGCCAGTTCCCATCATTTATAATTGTTGACCCCGACTGGCTGAAGGCTGCGTTCCCAGCATTCAGGATACTGAACCGCGCATTTCCCGAACCGTCAACATCAAGCTGGTAGCCAAAACCTGAACTTCCGTATTTTGAAACCAGGCAACCATTTTTATGCCCTTCCGCCGTTTTGAAATAGCTTTCAAGAATAAAACTGTTGGTCGTCATATCCACATTGTTGCTGATGGTTTTGCCGGTCACCGAGTTGTTCAGGCTGCAATAGGTTTGCGAACCGTCGAAAACCAGCGCGCCATCGGTAAAATCTTCGAGGTTTCCTTTCACAAAACTGTTGGCCGATAAGCCAAAGGCTTTGAGGTGGTTCTTCGGAAAATTGTTGTATGCTTCGCGGTGGACGAACTCGCTGGTAAAGTAAAAATTTTCGCCTTTAATCAGGGTCGAATCAGCCTGATGTTTGCAAAAATTCCACTCGCCAACCACGCTGCTCAACGGAAACGGCGCGAAAAATTTCACGCCCCGGTCAACCAGTTCGCTGCTTGCCGTTGGCCTGAAATCTCCGGAAGCCGGATTGGTAAATACCCGTCGCGAAGCTTCGAACCCGACTTGTCCCAAATCAGGGGTAAAAGAATTCAACTTGTCAACGAACTGGCTGAACGTGAACACAAACCGGTCGTTCGGGGCGTTCGTCAGGAAAGTTCCCTGAAAAGTATTTCCGCTGAAAAAGTTGTTCCCGAAAGTATCGAACGGGATCCCTTCAGGTTTTGTGGTGTGGTTAAATTGCAACTGGGTGCTGTCGCTCACGTTGGCCAGATAGTAGTTTTGCCCGTCGGGGCCACCGCCATTATCGCCCGAACCGGTGAGCGACGCCGTGTTGTAGGCCACATTGTGCACAAACATGTTGTAATAGCCGTATGTTTCGAAATAGGCTGCCGAGGTGCGGTTCCAGCCGGTCCCCTTCACAATGTTGTTGAAAACGTACTGTTTGAACGCGCCGTCGAAATAAAACGGGTAGCCCAGCGACTGGATGTGCCCGATCCACCAGTTGTAATGCCAGCCCTGCGCGTCGTCCGAAATATTGTCGTAGGTGTAAACCGGACCGCCCTGCCAGCTTTCGATGCCGCCGTAATCGTTCACTCCCTGCAGCGAATGCGACACTTTGTTGTGGTGCACCAGTCCGCGGATGAACGGAACCGTGGTGTTTGCCCCGTCGGCTTTTCCCCAGAAAAAATCGAGGCCGTTGCCCCAGGTGTGTTCGATGATGTTTCCCGCAATTTCGCCAACCGTCAGGTTTCCGGCAATGGCCGGGATCGAACTGTACCAGCGCCCCAGATGGCGGGTGCCGTTTTCAAAAATTTTGTTCCGGAGAATGGAAACTTCATCCGGGCCGTTCAGCAAAATGGAAAAATCGTCCATGAAATTCATTTCATTATCAGAAATAACCAGGTTTTTGCCGTTCCCATTGGCCAGAATTCCACCGTTCAGGTACTGAAATTTGCAATTTTTGATGACAATATTGGAGCAGTTATCGAGTTTGATGGCAGGCATTCCGTCGTTAGTTCCATAACGCACCTTGTCGTAGGTGGTGAAGCCAAGGATCAATCCGCTGATTTCGATGTTGCTTTTTCCTGAAATGCTGATCAGGTTCGATTTGGAAGCCACTTCAACGGTGGTTGTGTTCGGATCTTTGTCGCCTTCGAGCCGCAGAAACAGCCTTCCGGTTGACTGATCGAAGTAATATTCTCCCGGAGAATCGAGCAAAAAAGGAGTGTTCTCCACGTAATATTTGCAATCTTTTCCCCCGAAATTCGGATCGGTTACGGTAATCGTTTTTGTTGCCGGGTTGTAATTCGTAATCTTTTGTTTCCAGAGGGTGCACATCACCACGACATCTTCAATGGCCCAAACATCGCCACCTTTATAAAAATTCACATCGGGTTGCACCAGATTGTTGCCATCGGTTAGGTTCAAGGCCCCATCAGCAAAAGCTTTGGCCGTGAAAGTCCACCATTTTTGCATGGGTTCGTCGGGTGTGTTCACATAATTTGGCGACCGTGCCAGAAGTACCCGTTTGATTCCTGCGGAAGTGACTTCGCAAACCACTTTGGTTGGGTTTTCCAGCGCGCCAATATCTTTGTACCAAACCAGTTCAGGGTGCGGAATATTCGGCCCAACGGTTGAATTGGCTTTTGTCCAGCCCCCTGAAATGCTTACAGAACCGTAAATTCCGGCCTCACCTGTGCCCCAGTCTGGATCGGAAGTAAGCCGGATTGGATTGCCAGCAACTCCTGATTCTTTGGCAACCAGCTCGTTGCGATAAATGACCCCACGTTTAAAGATATAGGTTTGAATTCCTGAACCGGTTTTTGCAGCTCCGGTAGCAGATGCGTCCCACGGGTGATGTTTCCATGCGGTTGATGTGCTTTGTCCGTCGTTGTAATCATTCCCGTTTTCGAAATCGATGTACCTGACAGAGTTCCCTTTCACCAACTGGAAAGGCTGAGGCGCCCATTGCAGATCGCCGTTGGGCAGCACCTTGGCCTGCTGCGTTTCCCAGGAAAATTGGGTTGTCGGAGTTTGGGCAAACCCTGAAAAAAACAGAAGCATCCCTGCCAAAATCAATAAATTTCTCATAAAACGGCTTAGTGGGTTTATCGATTCAAAAATTGCTATTTGTGCATCCGATCAATAGCCCCATTTTTTCATTACATCGAAATCTTCCTTAATACTCTGAATTGGCGTCTGGTTTTGATACGACTCCTGTTCCACGATAAAGACATGTGTTCCGCCGATTTTCCGCGCAAGATCGATGACTTCTTTGGTGTGGATGATCCCTTTTCCGAGAATGGTGCTTTCGTATTTTTCAGTTGTGTTCACCGGTATTTCGTCTTTCACGTGGATCAGCTCAAATTTACCTGGATATTGGTTAAGCACATCGCCGGCTTTTGCGCCACCAATGTACATGTTGCCCATATCGAGCTGCATGGCAACCAATTTGAAATCAATCTTTTGCATCATGATGTCGAAGATCCGGGTATTGTTCAATTTTTCGCTGAATTCGAACCAGTGGTTGTGGTAAGCGAATTTCATGCCCGACTTCCGGCAAAGTTCGCCACTCTTATTGAAAACGTCCATCCACTGCACCAGATCGTCGTAATTTTTGCGGATACTTTCGTCAATCCACGGGCTGATCACATATTTCTGGCCCATGAAAGCGGCGTCGTCAACGGTTTGTTTCCATGCATCGGTAAAATCCTTTTTCGTGGCATCCCAATGTTCTTTTCCCATGACGGTGTGACCGCAAGGCATTTTCAGGCCTAAATCATTCAGTATTTTTTTGAACTCGGACGGAGTGAATCCATAAAATTTGCGGTTGATGTAGTTGGCATGTTCCACATTTTTGTATCCGATTTTTGCAACCTGCATCAGCGTTCCCTTTGGATCTTTCATCATGTCATCGCGAACTGAATAGAGCTGGATACCCATGATTTCTGAAGGTTTGACGGCTGCGGCCAGGGCAGTTTTCGATAAAATGGCGGTTCCGGCCAGCAGAACTGCACTGTTTTGAATAAATGAACGGCGTGTGGTTTTCATGTGGTTAAAGTATAAATTGGTTAAAGTTAGAAATCCTTCAGTATATGATTAATTTCATCAAGCTCAAAATCGCTGGAATCCCAAGCTTCATCTTCTTCTAATCCCAACCATTCTTTCATCTCCAGATGTTCTTCATGATTGGGATCAGCCAAAATAACTTTCAGATTTTCGTAACCCCATGGACCACCGCAATCTTCAGGTGGACATGCGCCTTTACCTGATAGACAAACTGGTTTTTTAATTTCATCGGGCAAGATTTTTTCGACGGTAATCTGATGAATCCAATCATCGCCAAAATCATAGATGTAAGAGAAAATCTGTTTTTCTTTTATAAAAACCTTGTTTAATTTCGTTTTCAAGGCATTCATATCGGGTTTCTCCCAATCTTCCTTTGATGGAATTGTAATCGTTGGATGAGAGCCATACCCTTTCGGCGAAAACTGGTACAAGTGATAGTTTTCCCATCCGAAAATAAGCTGTATCAATTGATGCAGTTGATGAAAAGTATAATTATCTGGAATAATAATTTGACGCCAAACAGGTGGGTTGGTCACGTTTTTTAATTGAATTTTTAATTGAAATGCCATATCTTTTCTGATTAGTATTGATGAAATCCCTGCGACACAAAATCAAGCACTTCAGGCAAAGCGGCACGCCAGTAAGTCCAGGTATGGCCACCGTCGCGCGTCCTGAATTCGTGGGGAATATCTTTTTTACGCATGGCAATGTGCACCAGGCAGTTTCCTTCATAAAGGAAGTCGTCGTCGCCACAGTCGATGTACCAGCGGACGGCTTTTTTCTGGTCGTCGGGCATGTTTTTTATCAGTTCGGTGGCGCTCAAACTGCTGAAATATTTGGCAATCTCGGCATCCGAAATATCAGGATATTGCTTTTTCAGGTTTGAAGCTGCATCTTCCAGCGTAATTGGCCCGGTGTAGGCGCTCAGCGGACAAGCCGATGAAAACAGCTCCGGATGGTGCAGCGCGTACATGAACGTTCCGCCGCCGCCCATTGATAATCCTGAAATGGCCCGATACCTTTTCTCGGCTCTGATTCGATAAGTCTTTTCAATGAAAGGCATAAATTCCTGAAAGAAAAAATCCTCGTAGTTCCAGTCGCCTTTCGGGCTGTTGAAATAGCCGCGCTGCCCGGTATTTCCGTCGGGCATCACGATAATCATGGCCGTGCATTTTCCTTCAGCGATGGCTTTATCGGCAATCGATTTTACTTCGCCAAACTGAACCCAGCCGGTCTGGTCGTCGCCCGCACCGTGCAGCAAGTACAAAACCGGATAGCTGCGTTGCGAAGTTTCGTAATCGGCCGGTAAATAAATGGCATATTTCCGGTCCATTTTCAGGATTTTGCTGGGCATCGACAGGTTGTCGGATACTTTGCCGCCAGTCTGGGCGAACAAGATTGAAGTTGTGAATAAACACAAGATCAGGATTGAAAGGAATTGTTTTTTCATTGTTAGTTGTTTGGGTTTTACTGTAAAAATACGTTTTTTAAGTCTATTTCTGATATTTCGATTCAAACGAATAGCTGCCTGAGCCAGCTTCGAATACAGCATATCCGTCGCGGTATTCCACAAATTTTAATCCTGAAGATTTTTCGGCCAAAATACCTCCTTCAAGAACCTCCTGTTTTGGCAAAGAGGGCACGAAAACCGTTGCTTTTGTATTGGCCGGGACAGTCACTTTCAGGAAAAACCGTGTTCCATCAATCTTCCATTCACTCGAAATCCGCCCGACAATCGCATCGTAATGTCCTTTAGCCCAGGTCAGATCGCCTGCCGGTTGCGGTTTTATCTCGATCAGGCTAAAGCCGGGAGCTTTGGCATTGATTCCGAGCAGCGATTTGTAAAACCATTCGGAAATGGAACCAAACATCGGATGGTTTTGCGAACAAACGGTATCGGGATACAGCCAGCATTCGTACAAAGTGGTGGCGTCGTGAACCAGCATGTTGCCCCAGCCGGGGAAAGTACGCTGATTGGCAATGCTGTACGAAACTTCGTTCCGGTTTTCCTTTCTGAAAAAGTCGAACATGAACTTGGTGGCGAATATTCCGGTTGACAAATGACCGTGGTGCTTGTCATAAATTTCCGTTAATAGGCGGTCAACTGCTGCTGCTTTTTCGTTTTCCGGAACCATATAGTAATTCAAGGCAATGAGCTGTGCTGCCTGAGTTCCTGAATCAAAAATCCCGGTTCCAGGTTTCAGGAAAGTTTTAACGAATGCCGCCTTGATTTCAGAAGCCAGTTTCCGGTAGCTTGCAGCTTCTTCTTTTTTGTTCAGAAGATCGGCGAATTGAATCAGGATCGCCACGTGATGATAGTAAAATGCCGTTGCCGAAAGTGCAACTGATTTTGGATCAACGCTCTCGTGATCGCCAATTCCGTTTTTGACGATGTGATCCGGCGTAACCGAATGCATAAAATCGACCTGTTTTTTCAGAATCGGGTAATTCTTTTCAGCCGTTCGAACATCGCCGTAATATTCATATAAAACTTTCATGCCAAATGGAAAAGCCAGTTGCCACCCGGGAGAACCAGTGTTGCCACCCATTCCGGCATCGTTGATGCCCACGTTGGGCGCAACTTCAGGCATTCCGCCATTGGGCCGCACATCGTTGGCAAAATCCTGAACCACTTTCCGGTAAAAAGTACTCATATCGAAATTGTAGCAAAAAGCTTCAGAGGTGGTTACCATGTCGGCACCGTACCCCAGTTTTTCGCGGGCCGGGCAGTCGCTCTGAACGCTGAAAACATTGCTCAGAAAGGTCCATTTCACCATTTCCTGAATGCGGTTAAACAGTTTGTTCGAGCATTCAAAACTTCCGGCTTCCTGAAGGTCGGTGTTCATGCGCAGGCCTTCGACGGCACTTAAATCGGGTTTCCCCGGAAAACCGGTCACTTCCAGGTATCTGAAACTTGAGAAAGTAAATTCAGGCGTAAAAACTTCGTCGCCGTCACCCTTCAAAATATACGTATTTACCATCATCGGATCTTTGGGGCAGCCGGGACCGCCATTCGAATTCCAGATGGCTTTGAGTTGTCCGGTAATGACCGTCAGGTAATTGAGCGTTCCGTCGGCGTGAACATCTTCGCCACCGCGCATCGAAACCACGGTACCGGCAGGTCCTTTCACTTTCAGGCGCGGAACCCCGGCAAAATTCTGCCCTAAATCGAAAAGGTAAACGCCTGGCTTGGGTTCGGTCATTTTTACCGGTTTCAGGATTTTGGTTACCCGGACAGGTGGAATATACTGCGCGATTAATTGTCCTGAAGGTCCTTTTTCCAGTTTGGCTTTGGTCCATTTCGAATCGTCAAATCCGGGTTCGTTCCAGCCCTTTTGTTCCAGGCGTGCATCGTACAATTCGCCCAGGTAAACACTGTTTTTCAGGATAGGGCCGTCGCCTGCTTTCCAGCTTTCGTTGGTTATAATTGTTTCGGTTGAACCATCCGTGAAAGTTATCCGGAGCTGGGCTTTCAGGCAAGGTTTGCCTACGGTGAGCGCCTGTCGGAAATTAAACCGTTGGAACATTCGGATGGGCAATGGGTTGTACCAGCCATTCCCGAGCATCACGCCCATTGCGTTTTTGCCTTTCCGGAGCAAGGTTGTCACGTCGAAAGTACTGTACATGACCTGTTTGGCAAACTGTGTCCAGGGCATGTCGAGCATGTGGTCGCCAACCCGCTGACCGTTAATGTACGCGACTGAATATCCCAAACCGGCCAGGTACAGCCTTGCAGATTTCACCTCCTTTTTCAGTTTGATCTCTTTCCGGAGCAGCGGATTGGGCGATTCCTTGTAAAAATCTTCATCCTTTTCAGGAAGTAGGCGTTGATCGGAAATCCACTGTGCTTTCCAGTCGGTTGGTTTCATCATGCTGGTTTCGAACCAGGAAGGCTGGCTCCATTCAGACGCTTCTCCTTTTTGATTCCAAACACGGACTTTCCAAAAATAGCGGGTAAACGACTGCAACGGTTTTCCGGAGTAACGGATTCCAAAAGTTCGGGGCGATGCCATTTTGCCTGACTTCCAGCAATTTCCGGCGTCAAGCTTTGGGAGGTTATTACTGACAAGTATTTCGAATGCCGTTTGCACAGTTCCTCTTTCTTCCGATAGTAAAATCCAGCTAAATTCTGGAATCGGGTTGTCGAATCCGAGTGGAATGGTTTGATGATCGGTTTTTAGTTGGACAATTTCAGGATTTTGGGCAAAAGCGAGCTTTGAAAAAATCAGGAATAGAATGACGGACAGTTTTTTAACCGCATGGAAATGTTGCATAAAGTTATTTGCTTTTGGAATTCAACCAGTTGAGCCACAAACGCAAACTGTTCGTCCACGAATTAACATGCTCGTTCTTTACGTCCAGCCCAAACCCATGTTCGCCTTCCGATAAAATATGCAATTCTGTTGGTATTTTTTTCTTCTTCAGGGCTTCAAACATCAGGATTGAATTTTCAATCGGAACGGCAGTATCATCGTCGGCCTGGACAATAAATGTTGGAGGGGTATCGGCTTTCACCTGCAACTCGTTTGAAAATGACTTGACCAATTCCTTATCGGGATTTTTTCCCAGCAAAGCCTCGCGTGAACCGGCATGGGTGCACGAATCGGTAAAAGAAATAACCGGGTACATCAGAATCATAAAATTGGGGCGGCAACTTTGCCTTTCGACCAAATCGGCAGCCGTTTTATTCCCGTAGTCGAAATGAGTCCCCAAGGTCGATGCCAGATGACCGCCTGCGGAAAAACCCATGATGCCAATTTTATCGGGACTAATATTCCATTCGCCGGCATTCTGGCGTACCAGGCGTATGGCGCGCTGTGCATCCATCAACGGCGCTTTGTATGGCACGGCGCAATTGCCATAGGTTGGCAACCGGTATTTGAGGACAATTCCTGCAACACCAATGGAATTGAGGTACCTGGCAATATCGGTGCCTTCCAGATCGTAAGCCAGGACCCAATATCCACCTCCTGGACAAATCACAACTGCCTGACCGGTTGCAAAACGTTTGGTAGGCAGATAAACCGCAATATCCGGATTTTGGACATTACTGATCAGTGTAATGTCTGATTTCTCGATCTTTTCTTTTTGCCCGGTATTGACCGAATTCGGAATTTCACCCTTGTACAGAGGTAAAACGGCATCCTGTCCAAACGCAATCAGGCATCCTGCGAATAAAATAACCAGCAGTAAACTCAATAATTTTTTCATGATTTCAGTATTGGTTTGTTGTTTAGATGAAACAATTGTGAAAAAATGCTTCCCTTGGGTTTTGGTTCTAAAAGTAAGAAAAAGAGTTGGTTGTATTTCGCTGCCACCGGCTAAGTGATAAAAAAAAAGGATTCCATCCTTAAAATTTAGGATGGAATCCTTCGCAGCGATAAAAATTTTATTCAGCCAATGAGCGTTTGAAAATCATTCGTCTTCGTCGTCTTTCAGCAAAATTTCTTCAATAACCCTGGGATAATGCTGATATTCAAGCTCGTGAATGCGGGCAGCCAGCGATTCAGGAGTATCGCCCGAAATAATCGGGCAGGTCGCCTGAAAAATGATTTTACCCTTATCGTAATCCTGATTGACCTGGTGAATTGTAATTCCTGATTCTTTATCCTTTGAAGCCAGCACTGCTTTGTGGACATTTGCACCAAACATTCCCTTCCCGCCATATTTGGGCAACAATGCCGGATGAATATTGACAACTGTGAACAATTCGGTCAGGTTCCGGGGCACCAGCCAAAGGAAACCGGCCAGTACAATCATGTCGATCCGGTGATCGTACAAACGGTCTAAAATTTCATTCGACCGGTAAAACTCCTCACGTTCGAAAGTAAAAGTTTCAATTCCCAGTTTTTCGGCCCTGATCAGGGCATAGGCATTTTCGTTGTTCGACCAGAGCGAGTCAACAATCACCTCCTTACTGCTTGAAAAATATTCAATTATCCTTTGGGCGTTTGTTCCGGAGCCGGAAGCAAAAATGGCAATACGTTTCATTTATTGTTTGGTTTATAAATTTATGCTCAATGGAATTTTGGAATAAAAGGTTCAAATATAGATCTGACAAGCCATTCATTCAAACTTAATTCATCCATTTAATCCAATTTTTGTTTGAAATATCAGGGGTAAATTTATTACTTTGCATCGAATTTTTTGAAACAATTTTAATATTAACCAAAAATTAGAGTTATGTCTGACGTTGCAGCTAAAGTAAAAGCAATTATTGTTGACAAATTAGGTGTAGATGAAAGTGAAGTTACCAACGAAGCATCTTTCACTAACGATCTTGGAGCTGATTCACTTGACACCGTTGAGTTGATCATGGAATTCGAAAAAGAATTTGATCTTGCAATTCCTGATGATCAAGCAGAAAAGATCTCAACTGTCGGTGAAGCTATCAAGCACATCGAAGCAAATTTGAAGTAATAATAACAAAACTAGATTTATGGAATTTAAACGGGTAGTTGTTACCGGCATGGGGACTGTAAACCCACTTGGTAATTCTATTGCGGAATTCTGGGAAGGCTTAAAAAATGGGAAAAGCGGCGCTGGCCCAATCACCCATTTTGATGCCTCGACACACAAGACTACTTTTGCCTGCGAGCTAAAGAATTTCAATCCTGCGGTTTATGTTGAACAAAAGGAAATCAGGAAACATGATCCTTTTACCCTGTATGCATTTGCTAGTGCTGCACAGGCAATGGAAGACTCTGGCCTTGATCTCGAAAAAATTAACAAAGACCGGGCTGGTATTGTGTGGGGCGCCGGAATTGGAGGCTTACAAACCTTCTTTGAAGAAACATTGAATTATAAAAACGAGATGCCTCGTTATTCGCCGTTCTTCATACCGAAAATGATTGCCAACATTGCCAGTGGCTTGTTATCCATCCGCTACGGATTCAGGGGCCCGAATTTTACAACGGTAACCGCATGTGCATCAGCATCTCATGCAATCATCGAAGCGATGAACTACATCCGGCTTGGAAAAGTCGATGTATTTATTGCCGGTGGCTCAGAGGCAGCGATCAATCCTGCTGGTATTGCCGGATTCAACTCCATGCGTGCCATATCTACCCGAAATGATGACCCGCTTACAGCTTCCCGTCCATTCGACCTGAACAGGGATGGATTTGTGATGGGAGAAGGTTCCGGAGCACTCATCCTTGAGGAATACGAACATGCTGTGAAACGAGGCGCTAAAATCTATGCCGAAATGGCTGGCGGCGGCATGTCAGCCGATGCTTACCACATGGTGGCTCCCGATCCGGAAGCTGGAGGCGCAATTTTAGTGATGAAATGGGCATTGGAAGATGCCGGCTTAAATCCGGAAAACGTTGACTACATCAATGTTCATGGAACATCAACCCCTTTGGGAGACATTGCAGAACCAAAAGCGATCAAGAAAGTATTTGGAGAACATGCTTACAACATGAGCATCAGTGCAACCAAATCCATGACAGGCCACTTATTGGGAGCAGCCGGAGCTGTTGAAGCCATTGCATCGATCATGGCAATTCAAGATGGTATCATCCCACCAACAATCAATCACTTTACCGACGATCCCGAAATTGATCCAAAACTCGATTTCACCTTCAATGTCGCTAAAGAACGTAAAGTTAAAGTTGCGTTAAGTAATACGTTTGGTTTTGGCGGACACAATGCTTCTGTTATTTTCAAGAAAATTTAATAAAAGTGATACGAACCATCGTTCAAAGAATAAAACTCTTTTCTTCTTCTAGAAAAGAGTTTTATTTGTTTTTGAAATCATTGCTTGGTTTTTATCCTACAAACCTGAAAGTTTACGACCTTGCCGTTATTCACAAGTCGGCCTCCAAGATTGATTCTCACGGAAATTACATCAACAACGAACGCCTCGAATATTTAGGTGATGCCATTTTAGGCGCCGCCATTGCCGATTTTTTGTACAACCGTTTCCCCAATCAGGATGAAGGTTACCTGACACAAATGCGTTCAAAGCTGGTGAACCGGGCTTTCCTGACCCAGCTCACCTACCAGATCGGCTTGAACCACTACATCCAGTCGAACACCACCTCGACACTCGAATCGAGCCACATTTACGGAGATACGCTTGAAGCCCTGATCGGTGCTATTTATCTCGACAAAGGTTATCCGGAGACCAAAAAATTCATCATTCGCAAACTGCTCAACAACTACGTGAACCTGGTTGAAGTACAAAACACCAACACCAATTATAAAAGCCAGTTGATCGAATGGTCTCAGAAAAATAAAAAAGCGGTATCGTTCGACACCGTTGACGAAAGCAAAAACGACGGAAAACAACCCTGGTTTATCGCAACCATTGAAGTTGAAAATGAAATGCTGGGAAAAGGCTCCGGAACGTCGAAAAAAGAAGCCCAGCAAAACGCGTCAAAAGTTGCGCTCGACAAAATTAAAGCACTTTCCCCAGACGACGATCAGGTTGAATAACGTCAACTTCTTCCAAATTCAGTAAAAAATATTGAACCTTAGCTTGCTCGACCCGAATACAAATTTTCTTCCCTTTCATCCCCAATCGCCCCATTCACTTTCGGAAAAACCTGTGTTAAATAGTGTTAAGTATTTATTGTCAGACCGTTTAAAGGTTATCTTTGTGCTATGAGCAGAAGGGTTATTCTTATATTAATTGTTTTGATGGCTTTGGTTATGACCAGCTTAATTCTGGTTCAATCGATCTCAATTATTAAAGCGCTTCAAATTAAGGAAGAACAATTTGATGCCGCTGTTAAAGGAGCCTTAAGCAAGGTTTCCGACCAGCTTGAAAAAGAAGAAGCATCGATGCTGGCAGAACAAACAAAAAGACTTTTTGTACCCAGCAACCGAAGCATTTACCCCTATAACATCCAGCGCTCCATTTCAGGAACACTAAACCAGCAGAACGTTCAGCTTTCTTATCAGTATTCCCGAAAGGCTACTTCAAACACATACAGCGAAGAATTAAACCTCGAATATGGTAAAAAGCCTCAACCACAACAAAATGAGCGGGGCAAGCCAGGCGATTATCCAAATGCATTTGATATCGTAAGCGGATACGATGGTTATGTCAGCAAACAATACGAAGACCTGCTTGACCAAAAAGCCAGGATGCTTGAAGCACAACAATTTGCGTTCATTCTCTCAAACCTGCCTATTGAACAACGAATTGACCCCGCTGCCCTTGGTCCACATATTAAAGCTGAACTAAAGAACCAGGGCATCAACCTTGATTTTAAATACGCCGTTAAAACCTTTCCCCGCGGAGAAGAACATTTTGTTTTTGGCAATAAAAATTACAATTCGAAACAACAGAAAGAATACTTTGCCCTTTTATTCCCCCGCGACCTGGATGACCTGAAAAAACCAAACTACCTGTATCTTTATTTTCCGAAGCGGGAAACTTTCCTCCTCAAGGAAACCGGATTGCTGGTTGTGCCAACTTTTGTCCTGACTGCCATGCTGATCGGAATTTTTGTCTTCACTATCCTGATAATCCTGAGGCAGAAAAAATTGTCGAACATCAAGAACGATTTTATCAACAACATGACCCATGAGCTGAAAACACCAATTTCGACCATCTCGCTGGCCAGCCAAATGTTGCGCGACAATACGGTTACCAATACCCCCAAAACCATCGACCATATTACCGGAATTATATATCAGGAAAGCAAACGACTGACCACCCAGGTTGAAAAAGTGCTCCAAATGGCTGTTTTTAACGAAGGAAACCTGAAACTCAAATTTAAAGAAGTGAACCTAAATACCTTAATCACTTCCGTAGTGCTGAATTTTGAGCTTCGGGTCAAAGCTAAAAACGGCGAATTAATTTCAGATTTAAAAGCAGAACCATCAATCATTCGGGGCGATGAAGTGCATATTACAAATGTTTTGTTTAACTTGCTCGACAATGCCGTAAAATACAGCCGCGACGAACCCAAAATCATCATTTCGACCGAACTGAAAGATGATTCCGTTGTTGTTTCGGTTAAAGACCACGGCATTGGGATACAAAAAGAACATGTCAGCCAGATTTTCGAACGGTTCTACCGCGTCCCGACCGGCAACATACACGACGTCAAAGGATTTGGGCTTGGGTTGAGTTACGTGAAGAAAATTGTGGAATCGCACCGGGGCAAAATTAAAGTTGAAAGCACCCCGAATAAAGGAACTAAATTCATGATATATTTTCCAATAAACGCAGAAGAACATGGAAAAAAAAGTAAAATTGCTCTTAGCCGAGGATGATGAAAATCTCGGTTTGTTGCTCAAAGAGTACCTGATTGCCAAAGGGTACGAAACCGACCTTTATCCCGACGGAGAAGCAGCATACAAAGGTTTCACCAAAAACCAACCTTACAATCTTTGTATCCTGGATATCATGATGCCCAAAAAAGACGGAATTTCGCTGGCAAAAGACATCCGTTTGCTCAACATGGATATTCCGATTATCTTTCTGACGGCCAAAAACATGAAGGAAGATGTGCTTGAAGGTTTCAAAATCGGGGCCGACGATTACATCACCAAACCTTTTAGCATGGAAGAGTTGATCTTCCGGATCGAAGCCATCATGCGCAGGGTCATGCAGGATTCCAATTCGAGTGAAGATGCGGTTTACAAACTGGGAATTTACACTTTCGATACCCGGAAACAAATCCTTTCAGGAGGGGAAGAGGAAGTGAAACTGACCACCAAGGAAGCCGAACTTCTTCGCCTGCTTTGCAACAACGCCAACAAAGTGCTTGAGCGAAATTTTGCATTGAAAACGATCTGGATCGACGATAACTACTTCAATGCCCGCAGCATGGACGTTTACATTACCAAACTCCGGAAACACCTGAAAGATGACCCGAAGGTCGAAATCATCAATGTTCACGGGAAAGGGTATAAACTGATTATGTAAATATCGGAAATGCCTGCAAAAAAGATCCGGATTGATTCGAACAGTCCGGATCTTTTTTTACCCCTGAATTTTCTCAATGAGTCAAATAAAAAAGGCATAAGAACCGGTGTTTCCTATGCCTTTCATTCCTGAAAATCTTATTTAAAGAATGCTTTCTACTTTTGAAGCGAGCGTTGATTTTGGCGCGGCACCGACATGTTTTTCAACAACGGCGCCATCTTTAAAAAACAGGATGGTTGGGATGTTGCGGATACCATATTTAGAGGCGATCCCGGGATTGCTGTCCACATCAACTTTCCCAACAATCAATCTTCCGGCATAATCAACCGAAAGTTCCTGAACAACAGGGGCAACCATCCGGCAAGGGCCACACCATTCTGCCCAAAAATCAATCAGAACAGGTTTATCTGCCTGAAGAACCAATTCTTCAAAGTTTGCATCATTAATTTCTAAAGCCATTTTTGTATATTTTTATATGTGAATATTGTAACGAATCTCAAAATCAGCACAAAATTAGCCTAATTAATTTTAAAAACAAGATCATCCTGTTTTTCAAAATAGGCCAGTAATTCATCGGTAATTTCAATGCGGGTGTTCCTTGAAAACAGATTAACCATCATTTTTGTTTCGAGATCATAAATATCGAAACGGAGAAGGGTTTTTCCCTTGCTGTTTGCAGTAAGACGCTCCAAATCAGCGATTACGTTTCCGGTCAGGGCGGTGAGCGGGATTTTCACGGTAATGCTTTTGAAATACTTTTCCCTGACTTCGTCCATCAGCTCAATCCGGTTTACTTTAAACTCCAGTTGATCGCTGCCAAAGCGATTTTGGACGACTCCCCTCACCATCAGGTAAATGCCAGGTTTGCAATACTTTCCGTATTCCACGTAATCTTTGGCAAAGAAGAACATCTTGTACGAATCGGTGTAGTCGGTCAGCACAATGTTGCTGTATGGTTTTCCGGTTTTTCCGAAACTTTCGCGGGCTTCGCTCACCATCCCGATAAAAGTCAGTTCGCGGCCTTTCAGGATTTCGATGTTGTTGTTCAGGTCTTTGAGCGAAACGTCTTTCGAGGCCAGCGTTTCTATCTCAACCTTGTATTTATCGAGCGGGTGCGAGGTCAGGTAAACGCCAACCAGGCTCCGTTCCTTTTCAAGCAAAACCAGGTCGGCCCATTCGGGAACCATGGGTGGTTCAGGTTTCTGGACCGATTGCGTTGACATGACTTCGCCAAATAGCGAAGGTTGCATGTTGCTGCTTTCGAACTGCATCTTATTCCCGTAACGGATCAGCTTTTCAATAAAGGTCTGATCGTTTTCGTCGGGCACAAAAAACTGACTTCTTTTGTGTGCTTTGAACGAATCGAAGGCTCCGGCCATGGCCAGCGCTTCCAGGTTCTTTTTGTTCACCGATTGCAGGTTTACCCGTTCAACAAAATCATAAATATTCCTGAATTCGCCCCCTTGCCGGGCTTTTATAATATCGAGTACAGCCCCTTCGCCCACCCCTTTTACCGCAGCCATTCCAAAACGGATATTCCCGGCCCGGTTCACGGTAAATTTGGCGTAACTTTCGCTCACATCCGGCCCCAGTACATTCATTCCCATGCGTTTGCACTCTTCCATCAGCTTTGTAATTTCAGAAATGTTGCTCAGGTTCCGGCTCATGTTGGCCGCCATAAATTCGGCCTGATAGTGAGCCTTGAGATAACCGGTCTGGTAGGCCACAGCCGCATAACACACCGAATGAGATTTGTTGAACGCATAGCTGGCAAAGGCTTCCCAGTCTTTCCATATTTTGTCGATCAGTTTCTCCGGATCTTTATTTCCTTCCTTGCATCCTTCAATGAATTTCGGGTTATTCAGGCAACCTTCTTTGAATTGCAGCTTCAGCTTGTCCATCAGGTAAATTTGCTTCTTTCCCATTGCCTTTCGGAGCGAGTCGGAATCGCCACGGGTAAAACCGCCCAGCGCCCTCGACTGGAGCATCACCTGTTCCTGATAAACAGTAATTCCGTAGGTGTCTTTCAGGTAGGGTTCCATCAGTGGCGAATCGTATTCTATTTTTTCCTGACCATGTTTCCGCTTGATGAAAGACGGAATGTATTCCATGGGGCCGGGCCGGTAAAGGGCGTTCATGGCCACTAAATCCTCGAACCGGTTGGGTTTCAGGTTGCGGAGGTGTTTTTTCATTCCGGGCGACTCGAACTGGAAGATTCCGGTAGTATCGCCGTTGCTGAACATTTCGAACGTAAGCGGGTCATCCTCCGGAAGCCGGTCCATGTCGATGGTAATGCCGCGCGAAAGCTTGATGTTTTCGATCGTTTCCTTGATAATGGAAAGGGTTTTCAGTCCCAGAAAGTCCATTTTCAGCAACCCGATGCCTTCCACGAATCGTCCGTCGTACTGGGTGCAGAGCAGGTTCTCGTCGTCCTTGGTGGGCATCACCGGGATGTGGTCGGTGAGCGGGTCGCGGCTGATCAGGATTCCGCAGGCATGAACGCCGGTCTGGCGCACCGATCCCTCCAGGGTTTGCGCAAATTTCAGGGTCGATTTGATCAATTCGTTCGGCGACGACAATTCCTTTTTCAATTCCGGGCTTTCTTTAAATGCCGTCGGAAAATTCATTTTTGGAGCTTCAGGCACCAGCTTGGTCAGGCGGTCGGCCTCCGAAAGCGGTAATTTCAGCACACGTGCCACATCTTTTATGGCCAGTTTGGTGGCCATCGTTCCGAAGGTGCAAATGTGGGCGACCTTGTCCTGCCCGTATTTTTTGGTCACATAGTCGAGCACTTTCTGGCGACCGTCGTCGTCGAAGTCAATATCCACGTCAGGCATCGAAATTCGGTCGGGGTTCAGGAAACGTTCGAACAGCAGGTCGTATTTCATGGGGTCGATGTTGGTAATCCCAACGCAGTACGAAACCACCGAGCCGGCAGCCGAACCCCGGCCTGGACCAACCATAACATCCATTTTCCTGGCTTCGTTGATGAAATCCTGAGTAATCAGGAAGTAGCCCGGGAAACCCATCTCTTTGATGGTTTTTAATTCAAATTCAATTCGTTCCTGCACTTCTTCTGAAAAGGGTTCAGGATAATTCGTTTTTGCCCCTTTCCAGGTCAGGTGGGCCAGATAGTCGGATTCGAGTTTCACCCGCACCACTTTATCATAACCGCCCTGCTCCTCGTATGCCTTTGCCCCAAATTCCTCCAGCAACATTTCTTCGGAATATTTCAGGCGATAGTCTTCTTCTTTTCCGAAATCTTCAGGAATTGGGAAAACCGGCATAATGGGCGACGAATTCAGTTCGTATTCCTCGATTTTGCCGGTAATTTCCTGAGTCGTTTCCAGCGCTTCAGGAACATCGGCAAACAAAGCATTCATTTCGGCAGTGGTTTTAAACCACTCCTGCTTGGTGTAGCGCATCCGGGTGGGGTCGTCCAGGTCTTTTCCGGTGTTCAGGCAAATGAGCAAATCGTGCGCATCGGCATCTTCCCGATTGATAAAATGAATGTCGTTCGTGCAGATCATTTTCACCGCGTGCTTTTTGGCCAGCTCCTGAATTTTTTCGTTCACCAGTACCTGATTTTCATAGACATTCCGGCGCATTTCGGGTAATTCCGAGGGGTGCCGCTGCAACTCCAGGTAGAAATCGTCGCCAAAAATTGATTTGAACCACAAAATGGTGTCTTCGGCATCCTGAATATGTCCGGCCATGATGTGCTGCGGAATTTCACCTCCGAGACACGACGACGAAACGATCAGCCCTTCGTGGTGGCGTTCGAGCAGTTCCTTGTCGATGCGCGGTTTGTAGTAAAAACCTTCGGTGTAGGCTGCCGACACCAGTTTCAGGAGGTTCCGGTAGCCAACCTGGTTTTTGGCCAGCAAAATAAGGTGGTAGCCCGAACGGTCAACTTTCGCATCCTTTTTGTTGTGGCGCGACTGTTCGGCGACATACGTTTCGCAGCCAATAATGGGTTTTATCCCTTCCTTTTTACACGTGTCGTAAAAGTCTTTCGAGCCAAACATGTTGCCGTGATCGGTCAGGGCGAGGGCCGTCATGCCATCGCCTTTGGCTTTTGCAACCAGGCCTTTAATACTGGCCGCCCCATCCAGGATGGAGTATTGCGAGTGAACGTGTAAATGTGTAAAAGGGATCATATTCAGGGTATTATATCAGTAAAGACCAAAATCAGAACAGGATTGTAAAGTTACCAAAATCGATTCCGGAAAATGAAGGTTGTTGATAAATATTGGGAAAGAATCCTTCCTTCTGAAATATCAAAATGAAGTTAGACTGATGATATTTCTCCTAATTTATTGATTTTGACAATTTAATTTAAATTACTATTTTTGTCGCGACAATTTGGGAAAACCAGAGGTAGGGGATCGAAAGTCCCCTATTTTATTACAAAAATATGATCGACAAAGCACACATAGCCGAACTTGTAGCCGAAAAGCTTGCAGATGACCAGTTTCTGGTCGATGTAACGGTTTCGTCGAGCAATGTGATTCATATAATGGTGGATAGCGACAACGGCATTTCAATCAATCAGATTGTTGAAATAAGCAGGTACGTTGAAGGAAAACTCGACCGGGAAGCCGAAGATTTCGAATTGTCGGTGTTTTCGGCCGGATTAAGCGAACCTTTCAGGTTGGTCAGGCAGTATAAAAAAAACGTGGGCACCGAAATTGAAGTGCTGCTTTCCAACGGCCTAAAAATGGATGGATTGCTAAAGAAAGCTGACGATCAGGGAATCGAACTGGAAGTCACGACCAAAGAAAAGATTGAAGGATCGAAGAAAAAAGAACTGGTAACCAGGGTTCATCAATTTGAATATTCAGAGATTAAAGAAGCAAAAACAATATTAAAATTCTAAAACCGGGAAGAGATGGATAATCTTAATCTTATCGACACCTTTGCTGAATTTAAGGAACTTAAAAACATCGACCGCGCTACCATGATGAGCGTGCTGGAAGATGTTTTCAAGAATGTCCTGATAAAAACATACGGCACGGATGAAAATTTCGATGTGATCATTAACATCGATAAAGGTGACTTTGAGATTTGGCGCAACAGGGAAGTTGTTGCGGATGAGGATTTTGAAGATCCGAATACGCAAATTACCCTGAAAGAAGCCAAAAAAATTGATGCCGATTACGAAATTGGCGAAGAAGTAACCGACGAAGTAAAACTTGCACAGTTTGGCCGTCGCGCCATTCTGAACCTGAGGCAGAACCTGGCAAGCCGCATTATGGAACTCGAAAAGGACCACATTTTTTCGAAGTACAAAAATAAAATCGGCGATATTGTTGCCGGCGAAGTTTACCAGGTCTGGAAAAAAGAAATTCTGATTCTCGACGACGAAGGAAATGAACTGATCCTGCCACGTACAGAACAAATTCCGTCTGATTATTTCAGGAAAGGTGACAACCTGCGTGCTGTGGTTTTTAAAGTTGAATTGCGCAACAACAATCCGCTGATCATTCTTTCGCGCACCTCCCCGGTTTTTCTGGAAAGACTCTTTGAACTGGAAGTTCCCGAGATTTTCGACGGGCTGATTACCATTAAAAAGATTGTCAGGGTACCTGGCGAACGTGCCAAAGTAGCGGTCGAATCGTATGACGAGCGAATCGATCCGGTGGGCGCCTGTGTCGGGATGAAAGGATCGCGCATTCATGGCATCGTCCGTGAACTGCGAAACGAAAATATTGATGTGATTAATTATTCGGCCAATACACAGCTGTTTATCCAGCGTGCCCTGAACCCCGCCAAGGTATCGTCTATAAAATTGCACGAAGATACCAAACGGGCCGATGTTTACCTGAAACCCGAAGAAGTTTCGATGGCAATCGGAAAAGGCGGACTGAACATCAGGCTTGCCAGTCAGCTTACCGGTTACGAAATTGACGTTTACCGCGAAGTTGCCCAGGATGACGAAGATGTGAACCTGGAAGAATTTGCAGACGAAATTGAAAGCTGGGTAATTGACCAACTCAAATCAATTGGCTGCGATACAGCGAAGAATGTATTAAGCCTTACCAGGGCTGAACTGATCAAAAGAACCGACCTCGAAGAGGAAACAATCGACGACGTTCTTCGAGTATTAAAAACAGAGTTTGAGTAAACCTTAACGTTTAATCAAATTATTGCATGAAAATTAGGGCATTTTAGATTTTGAATGTAAAATTGCATCATCGTTAATTCCTTAAAACTTTTTTGAGGTTTTTTTAACTGAGTGGGTTTATGGTTATAGGTAGTATTAAACGACTAAGTAAAGTAGCGCGGGATTTTAATGTGGGTATTTCAACCATTGTTGAATTTCTGCACAAGAAAGGATTTGCCATTGATACAAATCCGAACAACAAAATTACGGACGACGCATATCTGCTTCTTGAAAAAGAATACAAGAGCGATGTCAGCCTGAAGAAGGAATCAGAAAAAATCAATCTGAAAAGTCATCGTGGTGCGAAAGAATCCATCTCTCTGGAAGATGTAAAAGATTCAGGCCATAAATTCGTTGATGACGATTTCGAAGAAGACGAAGTCATTATTAAAGGTCATACGGCAAAAAAACCTGAACCCGTTGTCCACCATGAACCAAAACCCGTCAGACCGGAACCCCAGGAAGAAATCACCACTATAACCAGGTCTGAAGTTGAGCCTGTTAAAATAGTTGGGAAAATTGACCTTGAAAACCGGAGCGTTAAAAAGAAACCCGAAGAGCCAGTTGTAGAAGAAGCGAAAACAAAGCCTGTCTATCATAAACCCGTTAACGAACCAAAACCAGTTCAGGAACAAGCTCCGGAAGTTGTTGAAATACAGGTCAAAAAAGAGCCTGTGGTTGAGAAGCCCCAGGCAGAGGAAAAAAGACCGGAAGTTGTTGAAAAAATTCAGGAAGAAGATAAGCCTGAAGCTCAGGATTCGGACGTAATTCGAACGAATGTTCCTAAGGTTGAAGAAGTCAAGGTCGTTGGGCGGATTGATCTGGCTTTGCTGAACCAAAAAACCAGGCCCGACAAAAAGAGCAAGAAACAAAAGGAAGAAGAACGGAAAAGCCGTGAAAAAATACGTCGGGAAGCTGCCAGTCCAGCTGAAAATCAGCCAGCTCCGGAACCAAGAGAACCAAGGGAACCCGGCAAAACCGGTCCAACAGTTATAAAAGCGAATGTCGAAAAATTGACTGGTCCTACCGTGGTTGGCAAAATTGACCTTCCATCTGAAAAGAAACCGGGAACGGCGGGAGATGCCGCACAGCAACAGGCTCGGAAGAAAAAGAGAAAACGTATTTCGAAAGATGCAACCGGCGGCCAGCAGCGGGTAAATGTGGCTGAAAAACCTGGAGTTCCGGGCGAACGCAAAAAACTGGTTGTCACCAAAAATATTGGCAAACCAGCAGCCGGCGGCGATAAATCTAAACTGAAGAAACGTCCGCTCATGAAACGCGAAGTGAGCGAAGAGGATGTTCAAAAGCAAATTAAAGATACCCTGGCCCGACTGACAACCAAAGGGACCAAATCGAAAGGATCGAAATACCGCAAAGATAAACGGCAAATTGCCAGCGACCGTATGGCCGCCCAGGCCGAACGCGATACAGCCGATCAGAATATCCTGAAAGTAACCGAATTTGTTTCGGTGAACGAACTGGCTACCATGATGGATACATCGGTAACCAGTGTCATTTCAACCTGTATGAGCCTGGGATTGTTTGTGTCAATCAACCAGCGTTTGGATGCCGAAACCATGGCGGTCGTTGCCGACGAATTCGGTTATAAGGTCGAATTTGTAAGTGCCGAAATTCAGGTGGCTATTGAAGAAGAACCCGATACCGCAGAGCAACTCAAACCTCGTGCGCCGATTGTTACCGTGATGGGACATGTTGACCACGGAAAAACCTCGTTGCTCGACCATATCCGGAATACGAACGTGATTGCCGGTGAGGCTGGTGGTATCACCCAGCACATTGGCGCTTATCACGTGAAATTGCCGAACGGGAAAGACATTTCATTCCTCGATACTCCAGGTCACGAAGCCTTTACGGCCATGCGTGCCAGGGGTGCACAGGTTACCGATATTGCAATCATCATCATTGCTGCCGACGATAGCATCATGCCACAGTCGATTGAGGCCATCAACCATGCCGCTGCCGCCAGTGTTCCAATCGTGTTTGCCATCAATAAAATTGACAAACCGGGAGCAAATCCTGAACGCATCAAAGAGCAGCTCGCCAACATGAATTATTTGGTGGAAGAATGGGGCGGAAAATACCAGAGCCAGGATATTTCGGCTAAAACCGGTTTGAACGTTGAATTGCTCCTTGAAAAAGTGTTGCTCGAAGCCGAAATGCTCGAACTGAAAGGAAACCCCGACAAACGGGCCACCGGAACAGTTCTCGAATCAACCCTGGATAAAGGACGTGGTTATGTAGCCACGATACTGGTACAAAACGGAACACTGAAGGTGGGTGACGTACTTTTGGCCGGTCAGTATTACGGACACGTAAAAGCCATGTTCAATGAACGTAACCAGCGTGTTGATAATGTGGGCCCTGCCGAACCAGCCATTATACTTGGACTTGACGGAGCGCCCCAGGCTGGCGATAAGTTTAATGTGATGGAAAACGAGCGCGATGCCCGTAACATTGCCAATAAACGCGAACAACTTGCCCGCGAACAGGGACTTCGCACACAAAAACACATTACCCTCGACGAAATTGGACGACGCATTGCCATTGGAAACTTCCAGGAATTGAACCTGATTGTGAAAGGCGACGTGGACGGATCGATCGAGGCGCTTTCTGATTCGTTGATCAAACTTTCAACTCCTGAAATTCAGGTCAATGTGATCCACAAAGCAGTTGGTGCAATTTCCGAATCAGATATCATGCTGGCAACGGCTTCCAACGCGATCATTGTTGGATTCCAGGTTCGCCCATCGATCAATGCCCGCAAAATTGCAGAAAAAGAACAAATCGACATCCGTTTGTATTCCATCATCTACGATGCAATCAACGAGATAAAAGCAGCAATGGAAGGTATGCTTTCTCCTGAAATCAAGGAAGAAATTACCGGAACTGCGGAAGTGATGGAAGCATTCGAAATTACCAAGGTAGGTACCATTGCAGGTTGTATTGTCCGCGACGGCAAGATCATCCGGAAAGACAAAGTTCGCGTTATCCGCGATGGAATTGTAATTTACACCGGAACACTCGGATCGCTCAAACGTTTCAAAGATGATGTTAAAGAAGTGAACAAAGGTTATGAATGCGGCCTGAACATCGACAACTACAACAATGTAAAAGAAGGTGACTTTATTGAAGCCTTTACTTTAACCGAAGTTGCTAAGACGCTATAGTTTAGAAAATCAAAATTTTCCTATAATTCAAAAACCTGCTTCGGAAGATGCAGGTTTTTTTGTTGACCTCAATCCACGGTTATTGAAGGATAACCTCCTGAACCCTCGCTCCACTGGATATGCTCTCATATTGTACAATGTTGCTGGTGTCGATTTGCAATCGACACCTCTAAGCCGCGGATCTGTGATCCGTTTCACACCATCGTTAATTCAACCAACCCTTTGGAATTTTAATACCCATGCTGTATGGCTGGATTATAAATCCAGAACTAAAAAGTGCTGATTGCAAATCAGCACTAGCGGACAGCTCTTTACATATCCAGAGGAGCGACGGTTGCTTTTAAAAGGTGGTGAATATGAATGAGATGATAAACATTTCTATTTCTTTTTTTGAACAATTCAGGTTAGGATTTTGTTTTATAGCGAACTTCTAAAAATTAGTATCCATGAAAAAAATCATTAGTTTTCTGATTGGATCATTTGTTTTCTTCAATTTTACTTATGGAAAACAGATTGATGAGAAGACAGCCAAAACTGTCGGACAAAATTTTTTAACCACCCAGGATAACTCACGAATGTTAAAAAGCAGTAGCGATCTGGCGTTGGTACAAACTGTATATTCAGGTAACATGAACCGCCCGGTAATAGGCAAAGAAAAGGGCTCAGATATATTGGGTTATACGAGCTTACCTAAGATGACGGAAAAGGAAAGCAATAACATCGTATTAAACGGAGCAATGACTATTACACCGGGAACAACGCTGATCAGGGGACAATCAGTTTCAGTTCACCTGGATGTTCTAAACACAGGCCCTACTGCTTTTTCCGGAACATTTGATGTTTCCATATATGACCCTGCCGGGTTTGTTGTCTTTACGGTTCAGGAAATGACCGGCATGAACATGCCATCAAATTACCATTTTCCCAATGGATTGACATTTGCCAATCCGAATGTCACTTGTACTCCCGGATCATACCTGCTGGCCATACAATACCTCCCTGATGGATTAAGTCAAAGCTGGCATCTAATCGATTCAACCAATTACCCGAATCCAGTTAAAATTATTGTTCAGGATAACCCTTTGGGAATTGATAATTTGTCTTTAAATGCCGTCAGAATATATCCTAATCCGGTCAAAGATGTTTTACATCTGGATTTGACTTCATTTATCGGGAATTTCAACCAAATCCAAATTGTGAATATGGAAGGAAAACAGGTTTTGAACGTATTCAAGGTCCCCGGGGGACGAGAATACACTATACCTATTGATAAATTAACTGATGGACTTTATTTTCTGCAGATGAGAACGGCAACCGGATTGTATTCAAAAAAGTTTGTCCTCCGCAGGTAGGTAAAGTAATCTTGAAATTTTTCAGGTAATAGTAGGGAAACATTCCCGTGGAAAGTACAATGCTGACTATTGTAAGGCCGAATGCCTCCGGGAAATCCTGCCCTGGCTGCCTATTGGTGTCCAGTATAAGTTTTCGGAGTGTGGTTTGTGAAATAGGATGCTTTATCTTGTATTTCCAGTGTTCTTCAAATGTCAGCTAACAAAGTAACCTCGCTCCACTGGATAAGCTCTCATATTGTACAATGTTGCTGGTGTCGATTTGCAATCGACACCTCTAAGTCGCGGATCTGTGATCCGTTTCACACCATCGTTATTTCAACCAACCCTGTGGAATTTTAATACCCATGCTGTATGGCTGGATTATAAATCCAGAACTAAAAAAGTGCTGATTGCAAATCAGCACTAGCGGCCAGCTTTTTACATATCCAGAGGGTCGACGGTAATTTGCACCTCCGGTTGGTCAAAACTGAATGGAGTTCTGACAATTTGTATCTCCGGATATGTTAAATTGATTCAAGTTGAAATGATTTACATGAATATATTTATCACTCCACAATTTAAATAGGGCTACTATTAACAAATAGCAATAAAAATCTAAATATGCCCCAGCGGTATATAGGCATAGAAAAAATAAATATCTATTTTTGCATCGCAACAAATTAAAACCCCCATTTATGTTTGATGTAGGTCTAACCACGTTTATGATTATTGCTACAACCCTGGTCATGCTGATGACCCCGGGATTAGCGTTCTTCTATGGAGGATTGGGAAGTAAAAAACACATCCTCAACATCATGATGCAAAGTTTCGTGTCGATGGGATTAACCACCATTCTTTGGTTTTTTGTAGGTTATTCCTTGTGCTTTAGCGGAAACAGTGCCAACGGAACAGATTTTTTCGGGATCATCGGCAACCTCGATAAGGCCATGTTTCATGGGATAACGCCTAAAACTGTTTTTTCGCCTGAACGAAATTTTCCAGAGTACATTTTTATCGCTTACCAGATGATGTTTGCCATCATCACCCCGGCATTGATAACCGGTGCATTTATCAACCGGATTTCATTCAAGGCATACATCTGGTTTTTGCTCCTTTGGCAATTGTTTGTTTATTATCCGTTTGTCCACATGGTTTGGGGAGGCGGTTTGTTGGCCCATTGGGGCGTACTCGATTTTGCCGGAGGGATCGTGGTTCATGCAACGGCAGGATTTGCGGCGCTTGCCTCAGTTTATTTTGTAGGCGACCGGAAAGAAAAGAAATCGGTGCCAAACAACATCCCACTCGTTGCCATCGGGACCGCCCTGCTTTGGTTTGGCTGGTATGGTTTTAACGCCGGAAGTGAACTGGCGGTAAACGATGTAACCGTGGCTGCTTTTCTGAACACCGATATTGCCGCTTCTTTTGCCGCCATCACCTGGCTGGTTATCGAGTGGAACTCTAAAAAAGGGAAACCAAGTTTTATCGGGCTAATGACTGGCGCCGTTGCCGGATTGGCTACCATAACACCATCTGCCGGATATGTGACCATCCAGTCGGCTGCCCTCATCGGAATTATTGCCGGAACCGGTTGTTATCTGGCCGTCAAGTTTAAGGAAAAGAAGGGCTGGGACGATGCGCTGGATGTTTGGGGCGTTCACGGAATGGGCGGCGTTATCGGAACAATCTGCCTGGGGCTTTTTGCCACCACCACCATTAACTCAAACGGGGTGAACGGCCTTTTTTACGGGGGCGGTGCCGCCTTTCTCCTGAAAGAATTGGCAGCGATCCTGCTGGCCGTTGTTTATGCTTTTTCTTTTACGCTTATCCTGCTGAAAGGGATCAATTACCTGGTTCCGGTAAGGGCTTCGCTCAGGGAAGAACGGGAAGGTTTGGATTACCACTACCACGGCGAAGCAGCCCGCGATATGGCCTGAAAGTAGCTGAAAAAAAGATATTGGGCCATCATGGATTTTTCTGTGATGGCTTTTTTGCTAAATATTTTTTGGAAGCAAAGTAAAGGAAATAGGAAATGGTAAATTTTTTTGGTTCAGGAAAATAGTTAGAGAATAAAAAACCCTGAAGAAATTCTCCAGGGTTTTTTTTAGGCTTCGAGCATGGCCTGATATTCTTCGGCATTCATCAGATCGTCGAGTTCTGCCGGATTTGTAACCGATATTTTGATCAGCCAGCCTTCACCGTATGGATCTTTGTTGACCAGTTCGGGAGCCGATTCCAGCGCCGGATTGATCTCCAGGACTTCGCCACCCACGGGCATAAACAAGTCTGAAACAGTTTTCACCGCTTCAATGGTTCCAAAAGTTTCGCCTTTGCCGAGCGTTTCGCCTTCAGTTTCAATTTCTACAAAAACAATATCGCCCAGCTCGCCCTGTGCGAACGCGGTAATTCCTACTGTGGCAACATCACCTTCAACACTAATCCATTCGTGTTCGCTGGTGTACTTTAAGTTTTGCGGCTGCTTCATTTATTTAAATTTTTTGTTTTTTCCTGAATCAAAAGTAATACAATTTTTTTATTCAAACCTTTAACAAAAGTCAGGGTTGTACGAATTCACCGAAGTTTTATTAATTTGCGTAACAAATTCGAACCGCTATGTTTCAGACTCAATTATCAGACTTATCGGCCATCCGGGAAACAGCACGTGTCCTGCTCGAACATTTTCCTGACGAACGTGTTTTCGCCTTTTACGGTGCTATGGGGGCAGGCAAAACAACCCTGATTAAAGCCGTTTGCCGCGAGCTTGGCTCGAAGGATAACATTACAAGTCCGACGTTTGCCCTGATAAATGAATATTCTACCGGAGATCAGGCCGTGATTTATCACTTTGATTTTTACCGGATTAAAAAACTGGAAGAAGCCTACGATCTGGGTTACGAAGATTATATTTACAGTGGAAATTATTGTTTCATCGAATGGCCGGAAATGATTGAATCCTTATTGCCTGAGGGAATTGTGGAAGTCAGGATTAGGGAAACCGAAAA